>NZ_JAURUY010000004.1:0-310301 GCF_030803485.1 Curtobacterium sp. 260
GCCCCCCGTCAACCGGCAATCCCCCCCCCCCCCCCGCCTGGTTGGCCACCCCCTCCCCCCCCCCACCCCCGTCTCCCCCCCCCCCCCCCCCCCCGGGGGGGGGGGGGGCCCCCGGCCCCCCCCGCCTCCCGTTCGTCGTCGTGACGACCGCCAGGTCGACTAGGCGATCCGCTTGAAGGCCTTGTCGACGTAGCGGTCGACGGTCGCGCGCGCTTCGCGCGCGTACCGGTCGACGGTCGCCGTCCGCTCCGGGTCCGGCGCGTACTCGCGCCCGAGGCGCGTGGTCGCCGCAGCGAGCACCGCATCGGTCAGCTGCGGGTTGAGCGGCAGGATCGGCCCCTGGGTGTGCGTGCCGAAGGACGAACCCGTGATCGCCCCCTCGACGGCGGACCCGGCCTGGTTGCCGCCACCGGACACGACGTCGGCGAAGGGCTCGACGCCCGGAGCCAGTTCGATCCGGGTCGCGTGGTCCTCGAAGCCGGCGAGACGCTTCGGTGCGCCGGGCAGCAGGGGGTACCGCGTGTCGAGCACGAAGTAGTTCACCCGACGCTCGGCACCGCGGACGGCCCGCGCGTCGAACACGCTGAAGCCCGCGACGGGCGATCCCTCGGTGGGGACGACCTCGTTGGTCGCGAGGTCGAAGCCTCCGCCGACGGCCACGACGGGCACGCCGGCAGCGGCGAACTCGCGGAGGGACGCCCCGACACGCGTGACGTCGGCCCCGAGCGAGCGCATGGCGCTGAGCGGCCCGTTGCCCACGACGACGACGTCGGCCGCGGCAGGGAGCTGGTCGCCCGGCGCGTACGTGACGACCTCCGTGGCGATACCGGCGGCCTCGGCACGGCGGGTGAGGGCCACGACGTTGCCACGGTCGCCCGAGACCCCCATCTGACGCGGGTAGACGTGCAGGATGGTCAGCCGGTCGGCCGTCATGCGGTCTTCTCCATGTCGCCGTGGCCGAGGGCCTTGCGGGCGATCATCATGATCTCGTAGTTGACGATGAAGTTCTTCGTCCCCGACGTCGTCGAGCCGAGCTGCTCCATGTGCCGGATGGCGGCCTCGACGTCGGGCTCGACACGACCGATGCGGACACCGGCGTGCTCGAGCGCGATGGCGATCTGCCATGCCTTGTCCCCGGACACGACGTCCACGTGGTCGAGCTTCGAGAAGTCGATGTCGTAGATCCAGGAGATGTCCGGGGTGCCCTCGTCGATCGCCATGAGGACCTGCTCCGGGCGGTCCGGCAGGGCGTCGAGGTTGAGCTGCAGGCTCGCCGCGTTCTTGAACATCGTGAACTCGGCGGACTCGCCAGCGATCGGCAGGCGTTCGCCTCGCCCGTACGCGGGCTTCATCGTGCCGAACGCCCTCGTGACGGCGTCGGCCCGGAACTGGGCACCCAGCGCGGCGCTCGCAGTCGCGGTCGCGGCCGCTGCGTCCACCGCGTAGTGCAGGCCCCGTGCCGGCAGCCGGACGGGGATGTCCGTGCCGTCGAACCGGATCGTCGCTCCGTCGCCGGTGTTGGCGACGACCTCGGACTCGGCAGGGTTCGGCTCGCCGGCGGTCCGGTCGAAGTCGTCAGCGTTCTGCAGCCCGTTCGGGGCCGCAGCGACGACCTCGGCGCTCGCGCCGAAGCGGAGCACGCGCTGGCCCGAGCGGCCCGCGTACGCGTCGAGGAACTGGTCGTCCCGGTTCGTGATGACGTTCGCCGTGGACAGCGCCGCGGTGTCGAGCATCATCGTCGCGACGCGCTCGGTCTCGAAGAACCGGTAGAGCTGGTCGACCTGCACGTTGAGCATCGTCACCGTCGACGGGGACAGGATGCCGGCGAGCTCGACCGCGAAGGCCTCGTCCACCTCGAGGATGCCGATGTCCGCCTTGAGTCGACCGGTCAGCGACACCTCGGACAGGAGCGCCGAGGCGATGCCCTGCGGCAGGTTGGCACCCGAGGGGTTCGTGAAGACGCGGAGGCCGTGCGCCCGGACGATGTCCGAGATCATGTGCGTCGTCGTGGACTTGCCGTTCGACCCGAGCACGAAGACGACGCCGTTCGGGAACTGCTTCGTCACGTGCTGCAGGAAGTCCGGCACGAGCTTCAGGACGATGTAGCCCGGGTAGGCGGATCCACCGCCCCGCGCTCGTGCGAGGGCGCGGAGGATCCGCCCGACCAGGATCGGGACGAGGAAGCGCATGCCGGCTTACTCGAGGTAGTCGCGGAGCGACTGCGACCGGGACGGGTGGCGGAGCTTCGCCATCGTCTTGGACTCGATCTGTCGGATCCGCTCGCGCGTCACGCCGAACGTGTCACCGATCTGGTCGAGGGTCTTCGGCTGACCGTCACCGAGGCCGAAGCGCATGCGGATCACGCCCGCCTCGCGCTCGGACAGGGAGTCGAGCAGGCTCTCGAGCTGCTTCTGCAGCATCGTGAAGCCCACGGCGTCGGCCGGCACGACCGCCTCGGTGTCCTCGATCAGGTCGCCGAACTCCGAGTCGCCGTCCTCACCCAGCGGGGTGTGGAGCGAGATCGGCTCGCGACCGTACTTCTGCACCTCGACGACCTTCTCCGGGGTCATGTCGAGCTCGCGGGCGAGCTCTTCCGGAGTGGGCTCGCGACCGAGGTCCTGCAGCATCTGGCGCTGCACACGGGCCAGCTTGTTGATGACCTCGACCATGTGCACCGGGATGCGGATGGTGCGGGCCTGGTCGGCCATCGCGCGGGTGATCGCCTGACGGATCCACCAGGTGGCGTACGTCGAGAACTTGAAGCCCTTGGTGTAGTCGAACTTCTCGACCGCACGGATCAGACCGAGGTTGCCCTCCTGGATGAGGTCCAGGAACTGCATGCCGCGGCCCGTGTAGCGCTTGGCCAGCGAGACGACGAGGCGCAGGTTCGCGCCGAGCAGGTGGGACTTCGCGCGCTGCCCGTCACGGGCGACCCAGCGGAGCTCGCGCTCCTCCGGCTTGGAGAGACCGGTCGAGTGCTGCAGCTTGTCCTCGGCGAACAGGCCGGCCTCGATCCGCATCGCGAGCTCGACCTCCTGCTCGGCGTTGAGGAGCGCGACCTTGCCGATCTGCTTCAGGTAGTCCTTGACCGGGTCGGCGGTGGCGCCGGTGATCGTGGTCGAGTAGACCGGTGCCTCGTCGTCGTCGGACTGCGAGATGACGAGCGCGCCCGCGGCGACCGCTGCTGCGGCGTCCGGCTTGGCGTCCTTCTCCTCGGTCTCGGTGTCCTCGGCGTCGTCCGTCGAGTCGACGGCGTCGTCCGCGGGCTCGACAGCCTCGTCGTCCTCGTCCTCGTCGTCGGCCTTCTTCTTCGCGCGCGTGGCCGTCTTCTTCGGCGCTGCCTTCGCAGCGGGCTTCTTCGCGGCGGTGGTCTTGGTGGCGCGCTTCTTCGGCGCAGCCTTCCCCTCGGCCGCGTCGGCGTCGTCCGCCGCGACGGCCTCGGGCTCGGTGTCCTTCGTGGGATCGATCGTCGTGCTCCGGGCAGCCATGCGATCACCTCTCTCGTCGTGCCACGTTCGTGGGGTCGTGGCTTCCCTCGCCGCCCAGGGCCTGGGCCGCAGTCCCCCGCGTCGTCAGGTCCTACCGTTCCGGGCAGCATGAGGACCCATGTCAAGTCCCCCGACCCCCGCGGCGCAGTGAGGCGACGCGGTCGTGAGGGGCCCGAACGGGTCCGTCCTCCATTATTGCACGGCCTGCTTCCGCAGGCGCGCAACCAGTGCAACCCAGAGCGGCCCCACCCGTATTCCGTCCTGCGCGTGCATCTGCCGCCGGGTCCGTCGGCGCGCGAGCAGCAGCATCACGACGCCGAACCCGACCACCACGTACTGCACGGTGAGCGCGATGCGGAAGTTGTCCCAGGCGAACACCGTGCGCCCCGTCGCGCCCGACACGACGTCGAGCAGCGTCCCGATGAGGAACATCATGACGAAGGCCGCCAGGAACCCGCCGACGTTCACGACGCCGTTCGCCGAGCCGAGCGACCCGACCGGGTTGAAGCTGCGTGCGAAGTCGAAACCGATGAGGGATCCCGGGCCGCCGACCCCCATCGCGACCACGAGCAGGACGAGCAGCCACGTCGGCGGGTGCCCGGGCCAGAGCAGCACCGCCGTCCACACCACCCCGAGCGCCAGGACGATGCCGAGCACCAGGTTCGACCGCCGGAGCGGGAACCGGGCGCAGAGCACGCCGAGCACCGGTCCCACGACGAAGCCGGTGACGACGACGACGGTGAGGAAGCCGGCCGCCTCGGACGGGCTGTACCCGAGGCCGCGCAGCATCGGGACGCCCCACAGCAACGAGAAGACCGTGCCGGACGACTGCGTGACGTAGTGGGACCAGAAGCCGAGCTGCGTGCCCGGCCGCCGCAGCGCGTGCCCGAAGGTGTGGAAGGCGCCACGCCACGAGTGCGGCAGGGGCAGTGGGATCGTGTCGGTCCGCACCGCGACGGGGCCGTTGCGGACGAAGACGACCGCCAGCACGAGACCGACCAGGCTCGCGGCCGCGGCGACCCCGAACGCCGGGGTCCACCCGGCGGTGTGCAGGAGCACGGCGAACGGGAAGGCCGACAGGACCTGTCCGACCTGACCGAGGTTGCCCGTCCACTGGGAGATCTGCGGCAGGATGCGGCCCGTGAACCACATCGGGACGAGACGGATCACCGAGATGAAGGTCATCGCGTCGCCGGCCCCGACGAGCACCCGGCCCGCGATGGCCGGGCCGATCGTCGGCGAGAACGCGACGACGACCTGGCCGACCACGAGCAGTGCGGCGCCCAGCAGCACGAGCCTGCGCGGCCCCACCCGGTCGAGCGCGATCCCCACCGGGATCTGCAGCCCGGCGTAGACGGCGATCTGCACGACGGCGAGCGTGGACAGGACCGCGGCCGAGACCGCGAAGCGGTCCTGCGCGTCGACGCCGGAGACCCCGAGCGACGACCGCTGCACCACGGCGAGGACGTAGGCGAGCACCGCGACGCCCCAGACGAGGAAGGCACGGCGGGAGTTCACCCGACAAGGCTACCGACGCGCGGCCCGCGCCCGACACGTGCTGTGGAGGACGGGAGGCGCGGTGCGGGCCGTGGAGGAGCCTCCAGGCCGCGAGCGACGCGGCCCGCTCCCCGTCAGTCGGTCGACGCGTCGCCGTCGGACCGCCGGTCGGCCAGGAAGCGCTCGAGCTCGGCCGCGATCGCGTCGGCGGTCGGGACCTCGCCGTCCTCGTTCGTCAGGGGCGACGCGACCGGGTTGCCCTCCATGTAGGTGTCGTGCCGTTCCTCGAGCACCCCGACCAGGCGCTGGAGCTCGGGGTTCCCCGCGACCTGCTCGTCGACGCGTGTGCGGAACTCGCGGTCGGACGCACGCAGCGCGTCGGTCGGGAAGATCAGACCGGTGGCCGCCGCGATGCTCGACAGTGCGGTGACCGCCGCGTCGGGGAACTCGGTGTCGCCGAGGTAGTGCGGGACCAGCAGGACGAGCCCGGTGACCGATGCACCCAGCTGCGTCAGCCGGTGCTCGACCAGGTGCAGGACGTTCGCGGGCGCCTGCGTCTCCGGCTTCCACACGCTCAGCTGCTCGACCAGGTCCGCGCGGGTCCCCGACACCGTCAGGCTGATCGGACGGGTGTGGGGGACGGGCATGGGGATGGACTGGACCCACGTCGTGTCCGCGACCTGCAGGCGGTCGGCGAGGCCGGTGACGGCGTCGACGAACCGGTTCCACTGGAAGTCCGGCTCGTACCCGGTGAGGAACAGGAACGGCTGCCCGAGCTCGTCGCGCACCAGGTGCAGCGCCAGGCGCGGCGGTTCGACGGCCGTGATGTGGTCGTGCTCGAAGGTGATGACCGGCCGGCGGGCGCGCCAGTCGAGCAGGACGTCCGGGTCGAACTCCGCGACGAGCTCGTGGTCGAGGCCGTCGAAGATCGACGTGGCCACCTGCGCGACGGCTGACCCCGCGTCGACGAAGCCGGTCAGGCCCGCGACCAGGTGCAGCCCGGCCGGGACGGTCGGCGCGCCGTCGGGAGCGGAGTACAGGTCCTCGGGGTGGTTCACCGTCCCCATGCTAGGCGGCACCCCCGACCGACCCCTGCGCCGGCCCGACGCTCTCGGCGAACACGTGCTGGCTAGGCTGGGCGCATGGTCCGACCGACGCTCTCCACCACCACCTCGACCCCCTCCGACGTCGACGCCGACGTCCTCGTGCTCGGCGTCCGCTCGGGCACCGACGGCGGTGCCCCCACGATCGCTCCGAGCGCTGCCGGCGCCCTGGACGCGCTCGCCGACCTCGACCTGGGCTCCGTCGGTGTGACGGGTGCGAAGGACCAGCTGGTCCGCCTCCCCGGTACCGGCGTCGCCGCGGCCGGCATCGCGCTCGTCGGCCTCGGTGCCACGGTCGACGCGGCGTCCGTCCGCGCGGCCGCCGGCAGCGCGGTCCGCCAGCTCCCCCAGGCGGCGTCGATCGCCCTGGCGCTGCCGACCGACTCGGCCGAGCTCGTCGACGCCGCCCTCGAGGGTGCGGCGCTCGGCTCCTACGCCTTCACCCGGCACAAGGGCACCGGCACGACCGCTCCGGCCCGGGGCGACCAGCGCATCGCGGTCGTCGCGCCGGCCGACACCGCCGCCGACGTCACCGTCCGGCCCGCGATCGTCGCCGACGCGGCAGCGCTCGTCCGTGACCTCGTGAACACCGCCGCCGGCGACCTCGGCCCGGCGGACGTCGCCGACGTCGCCGTCGCGCAGGCCGAGGGCCTCCCCCTCACCGTCGAGGTCCTCGACGAGCAGCAGCTCGAGGAGCAGGGCTTCGGGGGCATCCTCGGGGTCGGCCGCGGCTCCGAGCGTCCCCCGCGCCTGGTCGTCGTCCGCTACGAGCCGTCGTCGGCGTCCAAGCACCTCGCGCTGGTCGGCAAGGGCATCACCTTCGACTCCGGCGGCCTCTCGCTGAAGCCCGCCGCGTCGATGCTCGGCATGAAGACCGACATGACCGGCGCCGCCACCGTGCTCGCCGCGACGATCGCCGCCGCACGCCTCGGCCTCGACACGAAGGTCACCGCATGGCTGTGCCTCGCCGAGAACATGCCGTCCGGCTCCGCGACGCGCCCCGGCGACGTGCTCACCCTGAAGAACGGGAAGACCGTCGAGGTCACGAACACCGACGCGGAGGGCCGACTCGTCCTCGGCGACGGCATGGTCGCCGCCTCGCTCGAGCAGCCCGACGCCCTCGTCGACGTCGCGACGCTCACCGGCGCACAGGTCGTCGCCCTCGGCGACCGGACCACCGGCCTGATGGGCAGCGACGACCTGGTCGCACGGGTCCGCGCGGTCGCCGACGCCGTCGCCGAGCCGATCTGGCCGATGCCCCTGCCCGAGGAGCTCGACGCGCGACTCGCCAGCGACGTCGCCGACATGGTCAACGCGACCGTGGGCAACCCGGCCGGTGGGATGCTCCTCGCCGGCAAGTTCCTCGAGCGGTTCGTGGGCGAGGGCGTGCCGTGGGCGCACCTCGACATCGCGGGCCCCTCGGAGCACAAGGGCGGCGGGTACGGCTGGCTCGGCAAGGGCGCGACCGGCGTCATGGTCCGGACGCTCATCGGGCTCGCAGAAGAGCTCCAGTCCAGGTAGTAGGTTGGTGTCCGGCGGGCTGCGCACCGACGCGCGTCCGCCGGAACCAGCGGGACGGGACCGGAACCATGCGGTCCGACCGTCGGACGCCGCCGCCGCGGTGTCCAGTGGGGTCCGACCGGGATCCCGACACGCACGAGGGAGTTGCACCAGGTGACGGAACAGACTTACGACGTCGTGGTCCTCGGTGGCGGCAGTGGTGGCTACGCCGCTGCGCTCCGGGCCGCCGAGCTCGGCATGAGCGTCGCGCTCATCGAGGGAGACAAGCTCGGGGGGACCTGCCTGCACCGCGGCTGCATCCCGACCAAGGCGCTGCTGCACGCCGCCGAGGTCGCCGACGCCACCCGCGACGCGGAGAAGTACGGCGTCATCGCCGAGTTCGCCGGTGTCGAGGTGCCGAAGGTCATCGACTACCAGCAGGGCGTCATCAACTCGAAGTACAAGGGCCTGCAGGGCCTGGTCAAGGCGCGCGGAATCACCGTCGTCGAGGGCTGGGGCCGTCTGACCTCGCAGAACACCGTGCAGGTCGGCGACCAGACCGTCACCGGCAAGAACGTCGTGCTCGCCACGGGTTCGTACTCGAAGTCCCTGCCGGGCCTCGAGATCGGCGGTCGCGTGATCACGTCCGAGACCGCGCTGAAGATGGACTACGTCCCGAACAAGGTCGTCATCCTCGGTGGTGGCGTCATCGGCGTCGAGTTCGCCAGCGTGTGGAAGTCGTTCGGCGCCGACGTCACGATCGTCGAGGGCCTGCCCCACCTCATCCCCGCCGAGGACGAGTCGATGTCCAAGCAGCTCGAGCGCGCCTTCCGCAAGCGCGGCATCGAGTTCTCGCTCGGCGTGCGCTTCGACCACGTCGACCAGCACGAGAACGGCGTCGTCGTGACGCTCGAGGACGGCAAGACCTACGAGGGCGACGTGCTCCTCGTCGCGGTCGGCCGTGGCCCGCTCACGCAGAACATGGGCTTCGACGAGGTCGGCGTCGCGATGGACCGCGGGTTCGTCACGACCGACGAGCGCCTCGCCACCAACCTGCCGAACGTCTACGCCGTCGGCGACATCGTCCCCGGCCTGCAGCTCGCGCACCGCGGCTTCCAGCAGGGGATCTTCGTGGCCGAGGAGATCGCGGGCCTGAAGCCCGTCGTCATCTCCGACACGAACATCCCGAAGGTGACCTACTCCGACCCCGAGGTCGCCTCGGTCGGACTCTCGCAGGCCAAGGCCGAGGAGGAGTACGGCAAGGACAAGGTCGACTTCTACGAGTACAACCTCGCGGGCAACGGCCGCAGCCACATCATCGGGACCTCCGGCGCCGTCAAGGTCGTCCGGGTCGTCGACGGTCCGGTCGTCGGTGTCTCGATGATCGGCGCGCGCGTCGGCGAGCTCATCGGTGAGGCCCAGCTCGCGGTGAACTGGGAGGCGCACCCGGAGGACGTCGCTCCGCTCGTCCACGCCCACCCGACGCAGAACGAGGCCCTGGGCGAGGCCTTCCTCCACCTCGCGGGCAAGCCGCTGCACGCGCTGTGACGACCACGTCCACCGTGCACACCGAGACAATGACAACCACCACCACAGCAACCCGCGAACAGGAGCCCACCCGATGAGCGAATCCGTCAACCTCCCGGCGCTCGGCGAGAGCGTCACCGAGGGCACGGTCACCCGATGGCTGAAGAACGTCGGTGACCGCGTCGAGGTCGACGAGCCGCTGCTCGAGGTCTCGACCGACAAGGTCGACACCGAGATCCCGTCGCCGATCGCCGGCGTCGTCGAGGAGATCCTCGTCCAGGAGGACGAGACCGTCGAGGTCGGCACCGCGCTGGTGAAGATCGGCGACGGCTCCGGATCGGACTCCGGTTCGTCGGACGACCAGGGTGCGGACCAGGACGCCGCAGCCGCCGAGGAGAGCGAGCCCGAGACGGCTCCGAGCACCGAGCAGGGCGAGGAGCAGAAGGCTCCGGAGCCGCAGCAGGCCGAGCCGGCGCCCGGTGGCCAGACGCAGCCCGCCGCCGCGCAGGCACCGTCGGCTCCGCCCGTCCCGCAGGCCGCTCCGGTCCCGCCGCCCGCCGCCGTGCCGGCAGCGGTCCCCGCGCCCGCCGCGGCTCCGGCTCCGGCCGCTGCTCCGGCTCCGGCCGCAGCCGGTTCCACCGCGTCGGCGTCGGTGCCGAACCCGAACCAGGACGCGTCGGCCTCCGGCTACGTCACCCCGCTGGTGCGCAAGCTCGCCAACGAGCAGGGCGTCGACCTGTCGACGGTCTCCGGCTCCGGGGTCGGTGGCCGCATCCGCAAGGAGGACGTGCTCGCCGCCGCCGCGAAGGCGTCGTCCGCCGGTTCGTCGGCTCCTGCCGCCGCGACGTCCGGCCCGTTCGTGGCCGAGACCTCGCCGCTCCGCGGCACGCGCGAGAAGATGACGCGCCTCCGCAAGGTGGTCGCGGAGCGTGCCGTGCAGTCGATGACCTCGACCGCACAGCTCACCAGCGTCGTCGAGGTCGACGTCACGAAGGTCGCGCAGTTCCGCGACGCGAACAAGGCCGAGTTCCTCGAGAAGACCGGTTCGAAGCTCAGCTTCATGCCGTTCTTCGCCCTCGCAGCGTCCGAGGCGCTCAAGGCCCACCCGAAGATCAACTCCACGGTCGAGGGCGACGAGATCGTCTACCCGGACCACGAGAACGTCTCGATCGCGGTGGACACCGAGCGCGGTCTGCTCACCCCGGTGATCAAGGACGCGTCGGGGCTCTCGCTCGCCGACTTCTCGAAGGCGATCGCGGACCTGGCCGAGCGCACGCGCAACAACCAGCTCAAGCCGGACGAGCTCGCGGGTGGCACCTTCACGCTGACCAACACCGGTTCGCGCGGCGCGCTGTTCGACACCCCCGTGGTGTTCCTGCCGCAGTCCGCGATCCTCGGCACGGGCATCGTCACCAAGCGTCCGGCGGTCGTGAAGGTCGACGGGCAGGAGGCGATCGCCGTCCGTTCGTTCGTCTACCTCGCACTGTCGTACGACCACCGGATCATCGACGGCGCCGACGCGTCGCGGTACCTCGTCGCGGTGAAGAACCGCCTCGAGGAGGGCAACTTCGGCCCGAACCTCGGCTACTGAGTCGTCGCTCCGAGCCGCACCGGACGGCCCCGGTCCCCTCGTGGGACCGGGGCCGTCCGGCGTTCCACCGGGAGCGGCGGAGCCGGCCCGGTGCGCCGCGGGCCGGGGCCGTCCGGCGATCCTGCGGCCGCGGGCGCGGGCACGGGCACGGGCACGGGCACGGGCACGGTCAGCGCAGACCGGTCGCTGCGGTCACGAGACCACCCGCGACCACCGTGCCGACGAGGACGTGCCGGACCGGCACCCGGCGCTCCCGTCCCAGGGGGATCCCCCGCTCGACCAGGTCACGCACCACCCGGGCGACCGAGTCGATCGCGTCCGTGGTGTCGTCCGGCAGACGCCCGACGCCGACGTGCTCCTCGTCGGGGAAGGCCAGGCCCGGTCTGCTCCAGCGCACTGGTCGGGGTGGCGCGACTCCGACAACGAGGTCGAGCGCGTCCGAGATCGTCCGATCGTCCCCGTCCCGCGCGGCGTCGAGGACCGGGTCGAGCGTGCCGCGGGCGGGTGACCGCGCGTCCACACGGTCCCACACGCAACGGGCGGCGGTGACGAGCTGGCGGGCGCCGTCGAGGTCACGGGGAGACGGGAGCGGGTGCGCCGGCGGCGTGCACGCGACCCGCGAGGAGGCTGCTGCTGCCTCGGCCCGAGCGGCCGCCGTCGCCCGGGAGAGGACCCCGGCGGCAGGGGCCGTCGCCCGGGCGTCCGCACCGGGGTCAGCCGACGTGCGTGTCGTGCAGGCGACCGACGCCCCGGGAGGACGGTCGGCGACGACGATCGCTCCCGCTTCGTCGACGCGCACGGCGTCGAAGGGGACGGCTCCGAGCACGACCGCACCCGATCGTGCCCGCGCAGCGAGTTCGAGCAGGGGCACCGTCAGGGTGACCGCCACACCGTCGGTCGGCGTGCCGATTGCCTCCAGTGCGTCCTCGAGCGCGCGGGTCGACGGGTGCAGGACCTCGGCGGCGAGGTGGCCCTGCGGGCACCTGCCGACCCGGGTCACCGGAACGAGGTGCGGACCGGCGCCGGCGGCGCGGTCGGCGACCCACCTGGAGAAGTCGGCGGGGTCCTGTGCACCGCACCACCGTCTGCTGCCCGCTGTCGTCGTCATGGTGACGAGCTTCACGGACGCCGGACGGGCCTCCCGGCCGGTGTGCGGTACCTGTGGACGGCGACGTTCGCCCACAGCCTGGGCACCAGCGGTCTGCGAGCGATGGTCGAGGCCGTATCCTGGTCGCATGGCACGCAGCACTCCCCAAGCAACGACGGCGAAGGAGCCGGGTCGTCTCAAGCAGATGTACCAGGTCTTCACCATGACCCGTCGGGCCGACCCGAAGTCCGTCTGGTGGTTCCTGCTGGCGTTCGTCGGCCCCGTCGTCGCGGGTGTCCTGCTCGCACTGCTCCTGCCGGGCCAGAACTGGCTCGCGATCACGCTGTGGATCGTGGCCGGCGTGCTGCTCGGTGTGCTGCTCTTCCTCATCGTCCTCGGTCGGCTCGCGGAGCGTGCCGCCTACTCGCAGATCGCCGGGCAGCCGGGCGCCGTCGGCGCCGTGCTCTCGAACTCGCTCCGCCGCCAGTGGCGATCGAGCGAGATGCCCGTCGCCGTGCACGGCCGGTCGCAGGCAGCGGTCTACCGCGCGGTCGGCACCCCCGGCGTGGTCCTCATCACCGAGGGGCAGCGAGGCAACCTCAAGCGCCAGGTGGACGAGGAGCGCCGCAAGGTCCAGCGCATCGTCCCGAACGTCCCCGTGCACGTGGTCCACGTCGACGACGACGAGGACGGCGTGACGCTGCACAAGCTCCCGCGGGCGATGAACAAGTACAAGAAGGCGCTCAACCGCAACGAGGTCCTGGCGGTCGCGAACCGTCTGGACTCCCTCACGCACAGCCCGGCGGCTGCGATCCCCAAGGGGATGGACCCGATGCGTGCGCGCGCCGGACGTCCGCGCTGATCGTCTCCCCCGCGCTCCGAGCGACGACGCCCCCGACCGTGCCAGGTCGGGGGCGTCGCTGCGTGCGAGGCGCGTGCTCCTCGTGACTGTGGTCTCGTCGGAGCGACGACCTTGCCGGTGGTGCTGCCAGGCAGAACGACACCGCCGCTGTCGTCCGACAGCGATCTCGTCGTTCTCCCCCCGCCGCCGGGCGACCGCGGGCTGAACGACACCGCCGCTGTCGTCCGACAGCGATCTCGTCGCTCCGCCCGTACCCGCCGGACGACCCGCGGGCAGAACGACACCGCCGCTGTCGTACGACGTCGACGATGTCGTTGCGCGTCGATCGCACGCCACCGGGGCCGCGTGCGTCCGGCCGCGCGGGTCAGCGCCGGACGAGCACCGTCCCCGCGATGCGGTCGTGCGCACCACGGCTGTCACGGTCGATGATGAGCGCCGGGACGACCAGGCAGAGCAGTACGGTACGGACGACCGGTCGCCACACCCCGACGTAGCCGCCGCGGATCGGGACGACCCGCAGGCCGACGCACACGTGACCGAAGGAGCCCGACAGCGTGCAGATGAACAGGACCTGCAGCACCGCGAAGATCGCGAGCTGGATCCACGTGTGCGCGATGTCGCCGGATCCCTCGAGCGGCGACCACACGCCGGTGACGTACGCCACGAGGTCGGCCAGGATGCCGTCGATGAGCAGCCCGACGACCCGGCGACCGATGCGGCCGACGCTGCGCGGCCCGTCCTCGGGGAGCCCGAGGTCCTTGCCCGGCCACCCGTCCGGGTGCTCCCCACCGGGGTGTGCGGACGACGCCGAGGGCGGGGTGGTGCTGCGGGCCATGCTCCAAGGGTAGGCGACTCCGTGCCCGTAACACGCACGAAACAATGCAGTCATGTCCGGGAAACCCGGTGTCAATAGCCTCGTCGGAGGGTGCACCCGCGGCACCTCCGACATCACCTACCCCCCAGGAGATCGACACACATGTTCAGCGATTCCTCCGAGGTGCTCGCCTTCATCAAGGACACGGACGTCAAGTTCCTCGACATCCGCTTCACGGACCTGCCCGGTGTCCAGCAGCACTTCAACATCCCGGCGTCGACGGTCGACGAGGACTTCTTCTCGGTCGGACAGCTCTTCGACGGCTCCTCGATCCGCGGCTTCGCGTCGATCCACGAGTCGGACATGCAGCTCATCCCGGACGTGACGACGGCGTACATCGACCAGTTCCGCGCCGAGCGCACGCTGATCATGATCTTCGACATCTACAACCCGCGGAACGGCGAGATCTACGGCCGCGACCCGCGCCAGGTGGCGAAGAAGGCCGAGAAGTACCTCGCGTCGACGGGCATCGCGGACACCGCGTTCTTCGCGCCCGAGGCCGAGTTCTACATCTTCGACGACGTCCGCTACTCGGTGACCCAGAACAAGTCGTTCTACTCGGTCGACTCGGAAGAGGGCGCCTGGAACACCGGCCGCGAGGAAGAGGGCGGCAACCTCGCCAACAAGACCCCCTACAAGGGCGGGTACTTCCCGGTCTCCCCCGTCGACAAGACGGCCGACCTGCGCGACGACATCACGCTCAAGCTGATCGAGGCGGGCTTCGAGCTCGAGCGCTCGCACCACGAGGTGGGCACCGGCGGCCAGCAGGAGATCAACTACAAGTTCGACACGATGGTCCACGCCGCGGACGACATCCTGAAGTTCAAGTACATCGTCAAGAACACGGCCGACCAGTGGGGCAAGGTCGCCACGTTCATGCCGAAGCCGCTGTTCGGCGACAACGGCTCGGGCATGCACACCCACCAGTCGCTCTGGAGCGACGGCAAGCCGCTGTTCTACGACGAGAACGGCTACGGCGGCCTCTCGGACGTCGCGCGCTGGTACATCGGTGGCATCCTGAAGCACGCCCCGGCGCTGCTCGCCTTCACGAACCCGTCGATCAACTCCTACCACCGTCTGGTCAAGGGGTTCGAGGCTCCGGTCAACCTGGTGTACTCGGCCGGCAACCGCTCCGCCGCGATCCGCATCCCGATCACGGGCACGAACCCGAAGGCGAAGCGCATCGAGTTCCGCGCGCCGGACGCCTCGGGCAACCCGTACCTCGCCTTCGCGGCGCAGCTGATGGCCGGCCTCGACGGCATCCAGAACCGCATCGAGCCGCACGAGCCGGTCGACAAGGACCTGTACGAGCTCCCGCCGGAGGAGGCCAAGGGCATCCCGCAGGTGCCGGGCTCCCTCGACGAGGCGCTCGAGGCGCTCGAGGCGGACCACGAGTTCCTCACGAAGGGCAACGTCTTCACCGAGGATCTCATCCAGACGTGGATCGACTACAAGCGTGAGAACGAGATCCTCCCGCTCGCGCAGCGTCCGCACCCGTTCGAGTACGAGCTCTACTTCGGCGTCTGATCTGCGCTGACACCACGAAGGCCCCGCACCGGTTCCGGTGCGGGGCCTTCTGCGTGCGGGGCGCGTCGTGCGGTGGTGGTGACCGCCTGGAGGCCCGGTGCCGGTCCGGCGGACCGACACCGGGCCTCCAGACAGTCGCGCCCGCACGTTCCTGCCCATTGCACGCCGAAGGGGTGCCGAATCGCGCGAAGGAGGTCGGGAGGAACGACCTCGTACGCGCGGAAGAGCCTCCGAGGCGCGGAACGGTCTCGTACGCGCCGAAGAGCATTCATCGCACACGACGGAGCGGGGTCCCTGCCGCCCCCGGCACGGACCCCGCTCCTGCGCGGTGACGACTAGCGCGCTGCGGCCAGCACGTCGTTCGACCCCGCCGCCACGCTCACGGCCGAGCTCGCGACCGGTGTGGGCCGCCCCAGGGAGCGGACGGACCACCCGGCCTCGACCCAGTCGGCGACCGGGAGGCAGTTGCGGGCGTCGATGACGGTGCGACGGCCGACGATGCCGCCGAGCGACACCGGCGACGCCTGCACGACCTCGTCCCACTCCGTCAGGACGAGCACCACGTCGGCACCCTCGACCGCGTCCTCCTTCGTCGCCGCGTAGGACAGCGTCGGGAAGGAGCGACGAGCGGTCTCGTTGGCCTCCGGGTCCCACAGCGTGACCTGCGCGCCGCGGAGGTGCAGCGCCGCGGCGACGTTGAGCGCCGGCGAGTCCCGGACGTCGTCGGTGAGCGGCTTGAACGCGGCCCCGACCACGGCCACGCGGCGGTTCAGCACGGAACCCCCGAGCGCCTCGATCGTCATGTCGATGACCCGCTCGCGCTGCCCCATGTTGATCTCGTCGACCTGCTGCATCAGTCCGACGACCCGACCGGCGCCGATCTCGTTCGCACGGTGCATGAGCGCACGGATGTCCTTCGGCAGGCAGCCGCCGCCGAAGCCGAGCCCGGCGTTCAGGAACTTGCGCCCGATGCGGACGTCGTGCCCGAGGGCGTCGGCGAGCGTGGTGACGTCGGCACCGGTGATGGCGCACATCTCGGAGATCGCGTTGATGAAGGAGATCTTCGTCGCGAGGAACGCGTTCGCGCTGACCTTCACGAGCTCGGCGGTCGCGAGGTCCGTCGTGATGACCGGCGTGCCCTCGGCGATCGGTGCCGCGTAGACCTCGCGGATCACCGCGTCTGCCGCCGCCGACGCGCCGCCCCAGACCAGACGGTCCGGGTGCAGGGTGTCGTCGACGGCCTTGCCCTCGCGGAGGAACTCCGGGTTCCAGACGAGCTCCGCCTGGATGCCGGACGGGCTGAACTCGCGGACGATCCCGCGCAGTCGCTCCGCCGTCCCGACGGGCACCGTGGACTTGCCGACGATGAGCCCCGGGTGCGTGAGGTGCTCCGCGACACCGCGGGTGGCGGCCTCGACGTAGGTCAGGTTCGCAGCGTGCGACCCGGCCTTCTGCGGCGTGCCGACGCAGACGAAGTGGACGTCCGCGGCGGCGACGGCCTCGGCCAGGTCGGCGGTGAACCGGAGCTTCCCGGTGGCGACGTGCTTCGTGATGAGCTCGGGGAGGCCGGGCTCGTAGAACGGCACCTCGCCGGCGGACAGGGCGGCGAGCTTCGCGGGGTCGACGTCCACGCCGATGGTCTCGAAGCCCATCTCGGCCATGGCGGCCGCGTGGGTCGCGCCGAGGTATCCGGTGCCGATGACACTGATGACGGGAGCCGGTCGCACGTCGGCGGCGTCGGTCTTCTTCTGAGCGGTCACTGCTTGACCTCCTGCAGGTCGTAGTCGGTGTCGGTGCGGGCGATGCCCTCGGCGAAGGTCGCCAGGCTGTCGGCGCGGGAGTCGAGGCGCCAGTCGTTCGTGGTGCGGGCGCCGTCGACGATGGTGGTGGCCACCTGGCTGAAGTACGCGAAGCCGATGACGTCACGGTTGGCGGGGTCGGCGAGGGCGTCGAAGAGCGAGTCGATCCACTGCGACTTCTGGCTGTCCGAGACGCTGCCGCCGGTCTCGGTGGCGCCGATCTCGTTGAGCAGGACGTGCTTGCCCGGCGCAACCTGCCGGAGCTGCGCGAGGGTCGCTCCGAAGGTGTTCTGGAACGTGGGCTGCTCGGTGGCCGTGCGGTAGTAGCCGCTCATGCCGACCCAGTCGACGTAGTCGGCGCCCGGGTAGTACTGCCGCATGTAGTCGAGCGTCTGGTACTTCGGGTTGCCGAGCTTGTCGATGCGCGACGGCGACCAGTTCCAGATGACGTAGTCGTTCGCCCCGTTGGCCTGGAAGACGTCGTGCACGTGCTGCCACATGGCGACGTACGACCCCGGCGCGTTCTGCTGCTTCGACCCCTCGGACCAGTTGTACCACTGGCCGTTCATCTCGTGGTCGAGGCGGATGACGACGGGCATCCCGTTCGCCTTCAGCGCCCTCGCGTAGGACGCGAGGTAGTCGTCGAACTTCCCGGAGACGATGTCCTGATTCGTGTAGCCCTCGACGTACGGCTGGTCGTTCCCGGTCTTCGCGGGCACGGTCTCCCACGTCATCATCGGCAGGCGGCCGTTCGCCCACGACCGCTGGACGGCGCTGGCATTGAAGTCCTGGTCGAACCCCTGGAAGTAGCCCACCATGTTCGTGGCCCGGCCGACCTCCTGCGAGACGCGGTCGTACTCGGCCCAGTTGAAGGGCGACTGCGTCGTGTAGAGCCCGTACCAGCGGGACTGCTGACCGAGGATCTGCGCCTTGGTCGGGGTCGTGATCGGTTCGGACGCGACCGGGTCCTTCGACGGGCCCGCGGTCCCGCCGGTGCCGCTGGTGCCGCCGGTCCCGCCCGAGCCGGCGCCGGAGTCGGAGGCGCCGGCGGCGGTCCCCGCAGCGCTCCCGCTCGGACCGGACGCACCGGAGGAGCCCGCCGGGCCCGACCCCCCGGCGGACGCCTTGCCGCCGCTCGTCGCAGCGCCGAGGTCGGACTGCAGCGAGGCGATCTGCGCCTTCAGGCGGGTGATCTCCTCGGCCCGCGACCCGGCCTGCGCTCCCGAGGAGTCGAGCTTGCCCTCGAGCTTCCAGATGGTCTGCTGCGCCGCGTCGAGCTTCGCGCTGAGTTCGGCGGCGGTGGGCTGCTTCGCCTTCGGCGGGGTGACGCCGAGGGCGGTCTGCACCGCGCTCGACACCGGGCCGGCCGGCGACACCCAGACGGTCCAGGTGATCAGGCCGAGCACCAGGACGATCGCGACCGTGCCGATCGCGGTGCGACGGGCGTGCTTGCTCGACTGGGCCCACCACGTGCTGGTGGAACGGATGAGGTCAGACAATGAGGAACGCCTCCAGTGCGAGGATCGCGAACCCGATGAGGTACGGGATCGCGGCGTACGGGTTGCGACGGCGGGCCTTCGCCGACGCCGGACGGGCAGGCGCGGCGGGGGCCGCAGCGGCCGTCGCCGCCGATCGCCGGGTGGCGAGGACCGTCGCGGTCGAGTTGGTCGTGGCGTCGGCGCCGAAGAGCTCGTCGAACGCGCGGTCGGCCGCGGCCTGGTCGCCGACGTCGACCCGGGACCGGGCGACGTCGGTGTGGTCGGCCGGTGGCAGCCCGGCGTCGACCGGGCTGACCGGCGTGCCGGGCGCGGTCGGCTGGACGGCGGCCGCCGGGTCCTCCTCCATCGGTCCCCCGGCGTACGCCCCGGCGCGGGTCCCCCACCCGGACGCGTGCGCCAGGCGGAAGAAGCCGATGAGCCGGATCGGCATGAGGAAGAACGTGGAAACGATGATGAACATCGGCAGCCGGAAGAAGTCGCTCGGCTTCTCGGCGAGGTGGCGCATCTGGCGGACCGCCATGCTCAGCACGCTGGAGACGACCATGAGCCCGGCGACGTAGACGAAGCCCGTCGAGAAGCCGTACTGCTGCAGGATGCCCTGGTACAGGTTCTCGCCCTGCCCGGTCACCGCGCGGTAGATCCAGCCGGCGATCACGCCGAAGAGCATGAACGGCAGGATGATGTCGGTGAGGAAGAACACCGCCAGGATCGGCGCGTGACCGAGCATCCACGGGAGCATGCGCAGCGTGTTGTACTGCGAGCCGCGGGCCCAGCGCAGCTGCTGCTTGAACAGCTTCTTCACCTGCAGCGGTGCGTCCGTGTAGACCAGCGACGTGTACTGGTAGACGGTCCGGTAGCCCTCCTTGAGGGTCAGGTTCGTCAGGGTGCGATCGTCGGACACCTCGAGGAAGACGCCCATGAACTCCTCGTGCATGAACCGGTCCATGACACGGGCGAGGATGTTCCGGCGGAAGGCGATGGTGCGCCCGGGCAGGCACCCGATCTGACCGAGCACGCTCTGCGCCGGCATCGAGTAGAGCGCCCGCGAGTTCTCGAGCCAGTCGGCCCACCGGGTGATCCACGAGCGCGTCGGCTCGAGGATGCGCTGGCGGGTGGTGACCCCGCCGACGGACTCGTCGGCGAAGGGCTTGAGCAGCTCGGAGAGCGTCCCCGGGGTCCACACCGTGTCCGAGTCGACGAGCACGGTGATGTCGCCCGTCGACATCTCGGTGCCGACCTTGACGGCGTTGCGCTTGCCCGGGATCGGCGTGTGGGTCCAGCGGACGAGCGGGGCGAACTCGTCGCAGACCTGCTCCAGCGCCTCGTTCCTCGCGCCGTTGATGACGACGATGATCTCGCCCGGCCCCTGCTCGACCATGCGGCCGATCACGTCACGGAAGAGGTCGATCGGCTCGTCGACGACGGGGACGACCACGCTGGTCGTCCCGACGAAGGTGCCGGTGTAGGGGCGGTAGCGGGCGGACAGGACGACCTTGAGCAGCCAGAGCAACCAGATCACCGCGGAGTACACGGCGAACAGGTAGAACTCGGGGTGCCCTTCGACCATCTGCCGGATCTGCAGAATGAAGGTGAACATCGATCCCTGCTTCAACGTTCGAGGTGGGGATTCCGCTTCATCGAGGAACCGTGGGCGGTTCGGGTGAGCCCATTGAGGCAGAAGCTGGGTGCCACCGCAACGCGACCCCTGTCCGGGGGTGTTTCCAGGAGGTCACGGGGTACAACGCAGTCCCCCTCGCGGCAGACCGCGGCTGTCCGCACTGCTGCTGACAGCAGGAATGTGGACCGGTCCACCGCCGTCCGGAGCGCAACAGCAGCCGATGACGGCCCGGGAGGCGGGGCTACTCAGTGTAGGAAACCCCGGGTCGAAGGGCACGTACCCCCGTCCGGGGGGTGCCTGGTCGGGGCCACTGCTGCCCCGGTCCGCAGCCCCCGATCACGGTCCGGTCACGACGGGTGGGCCCGTGCCGGTCGGGGTACAGCGCGGCAGCCGTCGGGGGACGGCGGACGACATCAGGAATTCATCGACGACGACGTGTCACGTTCCCCCGCGGACGTCGGTCCGGGCGTGTCGCCCCACCCTCAGGCGCCGTAGAACTCCCGCTCGAAGACCTGGCGAGCGCGCCGTGTGACGCCGAGGTAGTCGTCCTCGAGCCGGGACGCCGATCCGGGCGGGTACTCCATCAGGCGCGCGATGCCCTCGAGCTGCACCCGGTCGACGGGCAGCACGTCGGTCGTCTTCCCGGACCAGAGCACGAGGGCGCTCCGGGTGCGGGACGCGAAGCGCCAGGCGGCGCCGAGGCGGTCGGCGTCCTCCGCCGCGACGAGCCCGGCGGCGGTGGCGGC
Organism: Curtobacterium sp. 260; assembly: GCF_030803485.1. Lineage (NCBI taxonomy): Bacteria > Bacillati > Actinomycetota > Actinomycetes > Micrococcales > Microbacteriaceae > Curtobacterium > Curtobacterium sp. 260. The sequence continues at coordinate 20,719 of NZ_JAURUY010000004.1, forward strand.
GTCGAGCGCCTCGAGCGTCGAGGTGGTCCGGAGCCCGGGCACCGTCGTCGCGTGCTGCAGCTGCAGCAGCTGCACGAACCACTCCACGTCGCTGAGGGACCCGCGGCCGAGCTTCAGGTGCCGCGCTGGGTCGGCTCCGCGTGGCAGCCGCTCGGACTCGACGCGGGCCTTGATGCGCCGGACCTCGCGGACCGCCTGCTCGTCGATGTGCTCCGGGTACCGGGTCCGGTCCGCCAGGTGCTCGAAGTCCCGCAGGAGTCCGTCGTCGCCGACGGCACCACGGGCCCGGAGGAGCGCCTGCGCCTCCCACGTCAACGACCACCGGGCGTAGTACGCGCCGTACGACTCGAGCGTCCGCACCACCGGTCCGTTCTTCCCCTCCGGACGCAGGTCGATGTCGAGCTCGAACGGGTGGATGGCGTCGTCGGTCAGCCGCGACAGCTCACGGACGATGCGCTGCGCCGCCCGCGAGGCCTGCTCCGACTCGAGGCCCTCCGGCGCCCGGTACACGTAGAGCACGTCGGCGTCGGACCCGAAGCCGAGCTCCCGGCCACCGAAGCGTCCCATCGCGACGATGCCGAACGCGAGGCCCTCGGGAGCGTCCCGCCGCGCGAGGGTGAGCGCTCCGGTCAGGGTCGCCTCGGAGACGTCGGACAGCGCCGGACCGAGTGCGTCCACGTCGAGGTGGCCCAGCACTGCGGCCATGCCGAGCCGGAGCGTCTCGCGACGTCGGGCGGACCGGACGAGGGCGGCGGCACCGTCGACGTCGTCACCGTGTCGGGCGGTCGTCGCGGCGTGTTCGGCGAGCAGGGACGCCAGCGGTCGGGGCCGGAGGAGCGTCTCCGGTTCGTCGAGCCACGCGACCGCTTCGGGGAAGCGCTCGAGCAACCCGGCGAGGAACGCCGACTCGGACAGCACGGTCGTCAGGGAGTGCGCGGCGCCCGACGAGTCGCGGAGCATGCGGAGGAACCAGCTCGACTCCCCCAGCGTGTCGCTGAGGCGCCGGAACGCCAGGAGCGCCCGGTCCGGAGCCGGCCCCTCGGCCATCCACCGCAGGAGCACGGGGAGCAGGTTGCGCTGGATCGCGGCCCGCCGGCTCGTGCCCTGCGTGAGCGCGCGGATGTGGCCGAGCGCGCCCGAGGGGTCCGCGAAGCCGATCGCGCCGAGGCGGTCGGCCGCCTGGTCGTTCGTCAGGACGATGTCACCGTCGGTCGCGGCCACCGCCGAGAGCAGCGGTCGGTAGAAGAGCCGCTCGTGGAGCCCGCGGACCTCGAGCTTCACGCCGCGCCACCGCTGCTCCAGCGCCGCCGCCGAGGTCGCGAGCCCGGTCGAGCGTGCGAGCACCCGGAGCTCGTCCTCGTCGGAGGGCATGAGGTGCGTGCGCTGCAGTCGTCGGAGCTGGATGCGGTGCTCGAGGAGGCGCAGCAGGGCGTAGTCGGGGCCGAAGCGTGCGGCCTCGGGTCGGCCCACGTACCCGGCGGCGGCCAGGGCGTCCATCGCCTCGAGCGTCGAGCGGACCCGCACGGTGTCGTCGTCGCGGCCGTGCACGAGCTGCAGGAGCTGCACGGTGAACTCGACGTCGCGCAGCCCGCCCGGCCCGAGCTTGATCTGCCGGTCGACCTCGTCGTCCGGGATGTGCTCGGTGACGCGTTCCCGCATCCGCTGCACCGACTCGACGAACCCGGGCCGGCCGGCGGAACTCCAGACGAACGGGGCGACCGCTGCGGCGTAGCGCTCCCCCAGGTCCCGACTGCCGGCGATCGGCCGCGCCTTGAGCAGCGCCTGGAACTCCCACCCCTTCGCCCAGCGCTCGTAGTACGCCACGTGCGAGTCGAGCGTCCGGACGAGCGCGCCGTCCTTGCCCTCCGGCCGCAGGTTGGCGTCGACCTCCCACAGTGCCGGTTCGGCCGCGAGGTCGGTGATGGCGTGCGTCGCCGCGATCGCCAGCCGCGTCGCGATGAGGACGGCGCGGTCGGTTCCGACGCCGGAGCCGGTCTCGTCGTCACGGGTCGACTCGGTGACGAAGATGACGTCGACGTCGCTGACGTAGTTGAGCTCGCGTGCGCCGGCCTTCCCCATGCCGATCACGGCGAGCGGGGTCGCCTCGACGTCGGCGGCGGGGAACGGGACCTCGCGCCGGGCGACGGAGACCGCCGCCTCGAGCGCCGCGCCGGCCAGGTCGGCGAGCCCCGCGGCGACCGCCGGGAACGCCTCGGTCGGGGCGGGGTGCAGCACGTCGAACAGGGCGATCTGCGCCAGGTGTCGCCGGTAGCGCACCCGCAGCCGGAGGCGGGCGTCCTCACCGGTGGCGTCCGCGACCGCCTCGGCCAGCGACTCCGTGTACGCCTCCTGCGACCACGGCGGGGTGACCGGCTCGAGCAGCAGCGCGATCTCCGCCGGACGACGGTGCAGGAACTCCCCGAGCCCCGTCGACGCACCGAGCAACCGGACGAGCCGCTCGGTGGCCGCCCGGTCCGCCAGGACCGGCCGCAGCTCGTCCGGCGCACGCTCGAGGAGCCGCTCGAGCAGCCGGAGCGCACCGTCGGGATCGGCCGTGGACTCCCACAGGGCCGGGGCGTCGGCGACCGGCACCCGTAGGTCGGGGCCGAACCGGGCCTCCAGGCCGGCGATCCGCTCCAGGCTCTCCGACAGCTCCGCGAAGCCCAGGCGGGCCATCTCGGAACGGGACGTCTTCGTCCGACCGGTCATGGGTGGCGCACCGGGCGGCTGCTAGAGCGCGCCGAGGTTCGTGCGGAGCTCGAACGGCGTGACCTGGTCGCGGTAGGCCTTCCACTCCTGCCGCTTGTTGAGCAGCACGAAGTTGAAGACCTGCTCGCCCAGGGTCTCGGCGACGAGCTCCGAGTCCTCCATCAGACCGAGCGCGTGGTCGAGGCTGGCCGGGAGCTGCTTGTAGCCGAGGGCCTTGCGCTCGGCGTCGGACAGGCTCCAGACGTTGTCCTCGGCCTCCGGCGGGAGCTCGTAGCCCTCGTCGATGCCCTTGAGGCCCGCCGCGAGGAGCAGCGAGTACGCCAGGTACGGGTTCGCGGCGGAGTCGATGCCGCGGTACTCGACGCGGGCGGACTGGCCCTTGTTCGGCTTGTACAGCGGCACGCGGACCAGGGCCGAACGGTTGTTGTGGCCCCAGGTCACGAAGGACGGGGCCTCGTCACCGCCCCACAGGCGCTTGTACGAGTTGACGAACTGGTTCGTCACGGCGGTGATCTCCGGCGCGTGCCGCAGCACACCGGCGATGAAGTGCTTCGCGGTCTGCGACAGCTGGTACTCGCCGCCGGCCTCGTAGAAGGCGTTCTGGTCGCCCTCGAAGAGCGAGACGTGCGTGTGCATGCCGGAGCCGGGCTGCCCCGACAGCGGCTTCGGCATGAAGGTCGCGTAGACGCCCTGCTCGATCGCGACCTCCTTCACCACCGTGCGGAAGGTCATGATGTTGTCCGCCATCGTCAGCGCGTCGGCGTAGCGGAGGTCGATCTCGTTCTGCCCGGGGCCGGCCTCGTGGTGGGAGAACTCCACCGAGATGCCGAGGTCCTCGAGCATGCGCACCGAGCGGCGGCGGAAGTCGTGGGCGCTGCCGCCGGGGACGTTGTCGAAGTAGCCGGCCTGGTCGACGGGCTGCGGGCCGCCGTCCGCCCAGTCGCGGCTCTTCAGCAGGTAGAACTCGATCTCGGGGTGCGTGTAGAAGGTGAACCCACGGTCACTCGCCTTCGCCAGCGTCCGCTTCAGCACGTTGCGAGGGTCGGCGACGGCGGGCTGGCCGTCGGGCGTCGTGATGTCGCAGAACATCCGCGCCGTCGGGTCGACCTCGCCCCGCCAGGGCAGGATCTGGAACGTCGAGGGGTCCGGGTGCGCCAGGACGTCGGCCTCGTAGGAGCGCGTGAGGCCCTCGATCGCGGAGCCGTCGAACCCGATGCCCTCCGCGAAGGCCCCCTCGACCTCGGCCGGGGCGATCGCGACGGACTTCAGCGTGCCGATGACGTCGGTGAACCAGAGTCGGATGAACTTGATGCCCCGCTCCTCGATGGTGCGGAGCACGAAGTCCGTCTGCTTGTCCATGGACGCCCTTTCCGTGGTGCTGCTGGGGCTCCCAGCCTATTGGTCCGCGTCGTCCCAGCGCTCGTTGTTCGCCTTGATGCGGTCCAGGGCGTGTTGCGCGTCCTCGCGGGTGTCGAACGGGCCGATGCGGTCGCGCTGCGGCGACTGCGGGCCCTGCTCCACCTCGTGCGTCTTCTCGTTGAACCACCACTGGGACTCGATGCGTTCGTCGCTCATGGCGCCACCGTACCGACGGCGGTCGGGCGGTGCCCGCGCGCGACGGGTGCGGGGTCGGACCGCGCTCGCGCGCGGCGCGCGGCGGGTGCGCAGCCGAGTCTCGGGCTGCGCGACAGTCTTCGCGCACCGGGGCGCGCGATCGGTCGCTCAGCTCGAGACTCGCGGGGTCGCGGACCGGGAACGGTCGCGGGGAACGGCCGGGCGGTGGGGGTGACCGGCCTGGAGGCGCGGTGCCGGTCCGGCGGGCGGGCACCGCGCCTCCAGGCCGTCGCGGCGGGCGCGGGGCGCTGGGCGGGCGGTCCTGAGGGCGGGTTCGAGCCGGGGCGTCGCCGGTGCCCCGCGCGGCGCCGCGAGACGCCGGCTTCACCGCCGGACGCCCTCGGCGCCGCGAGACGCCGCCGGATCTCGCGGCGTCTCGGCACGGACGGGGCGTCTCGCACCGACGCCGGTGTCTCGCGCACGTGTCGGTCGGCGCGGCGTCTCGGCATCGGCGAGGCGTCTCGCACCGACGCCGGCGTCTCCCGCACGTGCCGCGCCTCGCGCACGTGCGGGGCCTCTCGCGCGGCCGCCGGCGTCTCGGCGCCGGCGTGCGGCGGGACGGCGGCCTGCCGCACCCGGTTAGAGTGGTCGGCATGCCCCGGGACGAACACGGACACCTGACCGCCGGCCGGATCTCCCCCCAGCGCCCCGTGCCGAAGGACATCGAGCGTCCCGAGTACGTCGGGCGCGTCGAGCCCCACGAGCACGGACTCGGTGACACGTACACGCCGGACGAGGTCGAGCTGATCCGGGCCGCGGGACGCATCGCCTCGCAGGCCATCGATGCCGTCGGGGACGCCATCCGCCCCGGGGTCACCACCGACGAGCTCGACCGGATCGGCCACGAGTTCGTCGTGTCCCACGGGGCCTACCCCTCCACGCTCGGCTACCGCGGGTACCCCAAGTCGCTCTGCTCGAGCCTGAACGAGGTCATCTGCCACGGCATCCCGGACGACACCGTGCTGCAGGAGGGTGACCTGGTCAACATCGACATCACCGCCTACAAGGACGGCATGCACGGCGACACGAACCGCACGTTCGTCGTCGGGCAGGCGTCGCAGGAGGTGCAGGACCTGGTCGATCGCACCCGCACCGCGCTCGAGCGCGGGATCAAGGCCGTGGCCCCCGGACGGCAGGTCAACGTCATCGGACGAGCGATCGAGGCCTACGCGAAGCGCTTCGGCTACGGCGTCGTCCGTGACTACACCGGTCACGGCGTCGGTCGTGCCTTCCACTCCGGGCTGATCATCCCCCACTACGACGCGCCGCGCTTCGACGACGTCATGGAGCCGGGCATGGTGTTCAGCATCGAGCCCATGCTCACGCTCGGCGGCATCGAGGCCGACATCTGGTCGGACGACTGGACCGTCAGCACCCGCGACAAGTCCTGGACCGCACAGTTCGAACACACCCTCGTCGTCACCGAGCGCGGCGCGGAACTCCTCACCGTCTCCTGACGGACACTCTCGAAAGGCACCGCTTCTCATGACCTCCCTCGCAGTCGGCGTCGACATCGGCGGTACGGGCATCAAGGGCGCGATCGTCGACGTCGCCACCGGCGAGCTCACGACCGACCGGATCAAGAAGGCCACCCCCGAGGGCGGCAAGCCGCACGACATCGTCGCGGTCGCCAAGTCGATCCTCGACGAACTCGCTCCGGCGGCGGACGTGCCCGTCGGGGTCTGCTTCCCCGCGATCGTCCGTGACGGCAAGACCATGTCGGCTGCGAACGTGTCGAAGAAGTGGATCGGCTTCGAGGCCGAGGCGCTCTTCGAGAAGGAGCTCGGTCGCTCCATCCACTTCGTCAACGACGCCGACGCCGCCGGGTTCGCCGAGCAGCAGTTCGGCGCCGCGAAGGGCAAGGACGGGCTCGTGGTCGTCACGACCCTGGGCACCGGGATCGGCACGGCGCTGATCAACGACGGCGTGCTCATCGTCAACTCCGAGCTCGGCCACCTGGAGATCGACGGGCACGACGCCGAGACGAAGGCCTCGTTCGCGGCCAAGGAGCGGGACGAGCTGTCCTGGAAGCACTGGGCGAAGCGCCTGCAGAAGTACTACTCGACGCTCGAGGCCCTGCTCTCCCCCGAGCTCTTCGTCGTCGGCGGCGGCGTGTCGAAGCACCACGAGGAGTTCCTGCCGCTGCTCGACCTGCAGGCGGACATCATCCCCGCGACCCTCCGGAACAACGCCGGCATCATCGGGGCAGCGACCCTGGCGGCGCGCAGCAAGTAGGCGGCGCTGCCGACAGCGCTGCTCCTGCCCGTCCGCCGGCGGCCGGCTCCGGCTGTCCGGCGAGCGGGCAGGACATGCCGCGCGTGCTCCGACGAACGGGTGCGATCGGTCGGGTGTCAGCGTCGAGCGTGACAGATCTGGCCCGCTCGGCGATCGACGGCGGGACAGGAGGAGGCCGGACGGCGGAACCGTCGGCAGCAGGCGGGCGCGGGACGGGGGTCGGCAGCGGTAGACTCGGGGGTGCGAACGGGTCGGTGAGACGGTCGCGTCACTCCCCCGGGAGTGCCGAGGAACGTCCGGGCTCCACAGAGCAGGGCGGTGGGTAACACCCACCCGGAGCAATCCGCGAGACAGTGCCACAGAAAGCAGACCGCCGGCGGCGACGTCGGTAAGGGTGAAACGGTGGTGTAAGAGACCACCAGGGGTCCGGGTGACCGGATCCGCTCGGTAAACCTCGCCCGGAGCAAGGTCAGACAGAGGACGACGAGGCTGCTCGCTGAGTCCTCGGGTGGACCGCTGGAGGCCGGCGGCAACGTCGGTCCGAGAGAGATGGCCGTCACCGCGAGAGCGGGACAGAACCCGGCGTACGGCCGGCCCGTTCGCACACACGACACCACGAGCGCGCCCCGCGCGTCCCCACCGACGACGGACGGGAGGCTCGTGGCGGTGTCGCCACGAGCCTCCCGTCCGGTGGTCCCGCGTCTACAGGCCGGACTCGGCCGTGCGCACCAGGATCGCGTCGCTGTCGGGGCAGAGCACGACGTCGTCGGGCGCGGCCCGACGGATGTCCTGCAGGTCCGAGTTCGTGAGGGTCACGCCGGAGGCGGTCGAGACCCCGCCCTGCAGCAGCGACGCACCGAAGCCGTAGCGGGCACGCTGCCGGTCGTACAGCGCCAGCAGGTCCGCGGGCACCTTCGTGGCGACGGCCGCACGGCTCTGGACCGCCGACTCGCGGTCGGCCTCGGCACGGGCGATCTCGGTGTCGCGTTCCGCGACCAGGGTGGCACGGTCCGCCTCGACCCCGGCGAGCTTCGCCTCGATGTCCCCGACGCGAGCGCGGTGCACGTCGAGCTGCTCCATCACCTCGAGCTCGGCGGTCTCCAGGTCGCCGATGCGGCGACGGAGGGACTCCATCTCGCTCTCGAGCCCGGCGGCGTCCTTCGCGCTGGAGACGTTCTGCAGCATCGTCGTGTCGCGCTCGATGCGGGCCTGCGCCGTCGCGGTGTCCGACTCGAGGCGTGTGCGTTCCCGTTCGGCGTCCTCGACCTGGCCGGTCGCGGCGGCGAGTTCGGCGCGCAACGCGGCGGCGGTCGTGCCGAGCTCCGTGAGCCGGTCGCCCTTCTGCAGGGCGGTGATGCGGTGCGACAGACGGGTCACGTCGTTGTCGAGGCGCTGGAGGTCGAGGAGGACGACCTGGTCCTCGGGTGCTGCCTTCACGGTCGGTCTCCTTCGGGGGCGGGGGTGGGAGCGGCGGTGCCGGTCGAGCCGGAGCCGTCCGCAGCGGTCGGTCCGGGTGTCGGCTCGGCCGCGGGCAGGACGGCGAAGTCCCAGGGGTCGGTGCGCAGGTCGCTGACGGAAACGCGGACGCCGGCGAGTCGTCGGAGCTGCTCGGCGGCGACGTCGAGCCAGAGCCACTCGGTCGCCCAGTGCGAGGTGTCCACCAGCGCCGGGCCGTCGACGAGCAGGGCCTGCTCGCGGAACTCCGAGGCGGGGTGGTGCCGGAGGTCGCTCGTGACGTAGACGTCGGCGGTGCGGACCACAGCGTTGCCGAGGTAGGCGTCGCCGGCCCCGGCGCACAGCGCGACCGTGCGGACGGGCCGGTCGAAGCCGCCCGAGACCCGGACCCCGGTGGCCGTCGGCGGCAGGAGGTCGACGAGCTGCCGGGCGAGCGCGCCCAGGGTGGTCCCGTGCGGCAGGACCCCGACACGACCGATGCCGGTGCCGGGATCGGCCCCCGGCTCGAGCGGCCGCTGCTCGGAGAGGCCCAGTCGGTCCGCGAGCACGGCCGAGGTACCGGTCGTCACGACGTCGGCGTTCGTGTGCGCGGCCAGCAGGGCGGTCCCGCCCCGCACGAGCGTCGCGAGGACCCGTCCCTTGGCGGTCGTCTCGTCGATCGTGGTGACGCCGCGGAGCAGGAGCGGGTGGTGGGTGAGGAGCAGGTCGGCACCCACGGCGACCGCCTCGTCTGCCGTGGCCGGCACGGCGTCGACGGCGAGGTGGACGTGCTCGACCGGCTGGTCCGGGTGCCCGGAGACGAGCCCCACGGCATCCCAGGACTCGGCGCCGGCGGAGGGCCACAGGTCCTCGATCACGGCCTGGAGTTCGCGGAGCGTCGGCATCCCGTCAGTCTACCGAGCCGCAGGCGGGGTCCGGGTCGCTCAGCGGCGGCCGAACAGGGACCGCAGACGTGCCACGAGGCGCGCCCACCAGCCGGGTCCGGTGCTGTCCGTCGTCGGCGCGTGCTCGTCGTCGTGGCTCGCCGTGGTCTCGCTCGCGGGCAGGGCCACCGCCTCGGGCAGCACGACCGGCGTGCTCGCCGTCGCACCGGTGTGCGCGGTCAGCGCGGCCGCGAAGGCAGCCCGGTCGATGACGGTGGGCCCGGTGGCCGGCTGGACGAGCGGAGCGGGCCGGGTCGCGGCCGACAGGGGCGAGCCGACCGGGAGGCCCAGCACCGGCCGGACCGGCAGCTCGCGGCCCGGGGTGGTCGCCGCAGCGTCGACGGCACCCGAGCCCGTGGTCGCGAGGACCCCGGTCGTGGTCGGTGCGGTCGTGGCCCGCTGGACGGGTCGCGTCGGGGTCGCGACGTCGGTCCGGGGTGCGGCGGCGCGCGGGGCGGCTGCTGCACGCACCGGCGTCGGCACCGGTGCTGTGGCGGCGCGTCGGGCGGCGGCACGATCACGGCGCGCGACCTCGTCCGCTGCGTCGGCGAGCAGGTCCGCGAAGACGGCGCGGGCGAACGCGCGCGCGGCGTCGACCTCGGCGTCGTCGAGGTGGGCGACGGTGGCCTCCCAGGCGGCGAGGCGCGCGAGGTCCTCGTCGCGGCGACGGACCTCGTCCTCGAGCAGCACGATGCGGTCGATCGTGGTGCGACCGCTCGTGGCGGAGACCTCGACCGCCAGGTCCTCGATGCGCAGGGCGATCCGGGCGGGCGGCTCGGGGAACGACGGGGCGCAGGCCGCGACGTGCCGTGCACGGTCACGACGACGGAAGGCGGTGGGCTCCGAGTGCTCGGCGGCGGGCGCGGCAGCGGCGGGTACGAGCGCGGGCGCGGGTGCGGCCTCGGCAGCGGCGGACACGGGCTCGGGTGCGTCCGACGCCGACTGGGGCTCGGGTTCGGGTGCGTCCGACGCCGACTCGGGCTCGGGCTCGGCAGCAGCCGCACCAGGGCCGACGGGCACGGCGGGCTCGGCGACGGCGTCCGTGGTCACCGGGCGCTGCACCGGACCCGTGACCGGCGGCACCACGAGGTCCGCCAGGTACGGCGTACGGGTGGCCGGGACGTCTCGGAGCCACTCCTCGAGCTCGCGACCGAACGGGTCGACGAGGGGGGTGCGCGCACCGGGCTGGGTCTCCATGTGACGCAGGATAGATATCACGCGCGCCGGATGCGGGGAGATCCGCGGTGTGTCGCGCATCCCGCACTCTCGGACGTGACGTACCGGGTCGGAGATGAGCGGCGTGTCAGAGCCTCGGGAGCGACTCCGCGAAGTCGTCGAGCAGGCTCCGACCCTCGTCCCAGGCACCGACACCGCTCGCGACGTTCACGTGCTGCCGGTCCCCCACCCGGGCCACCCGGGACCCGAGCGTGCCGGCGAACGCGACGGCTCGGTCGACGGAGCAGTACGGGTCGTCGTCGCTGACCACGAGCACGGTCGGTACCGCGACTGGTCGGCGCGGAGCACGGAAGCCGGCGGCCTCGGCGGGGAACACCGGCGCCTCGGGGTCCGGGGCCGCCACCAGGAACGCGCCGACGACCCGCTCGTGAGCGCCGTCGACGCCGTGCTCTGCCAACCAGTCGGCCACCGCCAGGACGCCCAGGCTGTGCGCGACGAGCACCGGCGGCCGGGAGCAGGCGTCGACGGCCTCGGTGATCGCCCGGCTCCAGTCGCCGGGCTCCGGGTCCGACCAGGACCTCGGTGCGATGCGCACCGCACCGTCGGCGCGCTCGTCCTGCCAGCGGGACTGCCAGTGCTCGGGGTCCGACCCCCAGATGCCCGGGACGACGACCCAGGGGTGCCGGTCCGCCGGGCGCAGCTGCTCCTCCATCCGGGCAGCGTAGCGGGCACCCGGGCAGCGGAGCGGACGTCCGGGCAGCGGAGCGGGCAGCCCTGGCGGCGACGACCGTCAGCTGTGCAGGGTGTCGCGCGGGTACTCGCCGAACCGCGCCGAGTAGGCAGCCGAGAACCGACCGAGGTGCGCGAAGCCCCACCGGACCGCGACCGCGGCGACCGTGAGCTCCCCCGGGGTGCCCCGGTGGAGCTCCTCGCGGACACGGTCCATCCGGATGCCACGGAGCATGGCGTTCGGGGCGGTCCCGACCTGCCGCTGGAACGCCTGCTGCAGCCCGCGGACGCTGAGTCCGACGTGTTCGGCCACGTCGGTGGTCGTGATCGGGGTGTGCGCGTAGGCGTGCATGTACTCGACCGCTTCGCGGACCCGGCTCGTCGCACCCTGCGGCATCGGGACCTCGGGCGCGATCTGCTCGTGCGGGAAGGTCCGCAGCATCGCGAGTGCGGTCTCGCGTGCGGTCTCGGCCATGACGAGCGGTGAGGGAGCCGCGGGGCCGAGGACGACCTGCGCGGCCCGTCGGACCTGTGCGTTCCACACCCGCAGGTCCTCGGCGTGCGGTCTCGCGGTGTGGTCGAAGACGATCGCGCCCGCCTGCCCGCCGTGCTCCTCCGCCGCGATGCCCTCGAGGAACCTCCGGTCGAAGTGCACGAGGTTCTGCCGGACGTCCTCGACCTCGAAGACGAAGGGCCGACCTGCCGGGAACACGAGCGCGTGCCCGGGAGCGAAGGACGCCTCGTCCCGACCGACGTCGACCGTGCCTCCGCCGTCGGTCGTCCACATGACGGCGTAGTCGTCGCCGGAGGACGCCTCACCCGTCGCGTGCGCGTCGAAGTGGGTCGACCGGAACGACATCGACGCGTCACCGACCGCCTTGAAGCGGTACCCGAACGACCGCGCGGTGTGGCGCGCAGCGAAGTGCGCGCCGTCGTACGCGTCCGAGAAGAGCTGGAGCGCCGCGCCGAGGTCGGTCCCCACGGCTTCGTAGCGCATCCGGGTGTCAGCGCGCGTCTCGGTCGTCACCGGACCGAGCGTGGCACGACATCGCCGGTCCCGCATGCGCACCGTCCCGGGGTGCGCGGACCGGCTCCTCCCGTGCGGGAAACGGATGATGCGCGGGCCGGACGCGGAGACCGGTCAGCGGCGGCCGGTCAGCGGCGGCCGCGCCGGACGACCCATCGGTTCCGGTCGTCGACCCGCTCGTAGCGCAGGTCGTCGACGACCATCTGCACGAGCGCGAGCCCGCGGCCGCCCTCGGCCAGCGCGTCCGGCAGGTGCGCCGCCGACGGGTCGACCAGGACCGGCACACCGTCGTCGGACAGCGACACCGTGACCTCGTCCGGGCCGACGTCCATCCGGAGCGAGCAGGACACCGGACGACCGCCGGCTCCGTGCTCGATGACGTTCGAGGCGAGCTCGACGAGGGCGAGTTCGAGCGCCATGCGGTCCTCGAGGGACAGCTCGGGCTCGTGTGCCCACACCGAGGACAGGAACGTGTGCACCGCCGTGACGTCGTCGGGCGGGCAGGCGAGGTCGAGGACGTGCTCGCCGGTGGCCACGGTCATGCCCAGTTCGTCACCGCGGCGTCCCCGTCCGGGTACGTCCGCAGGATCTTGTCGATGTTGGAGAGCTTGAGCACCATCTGCACCTGCTCGGAGGGGGCGGCGAGCCGCAGGTCTCCCCCGGCCTGGCGCGCGGTCTTCAGGCAGCCGACCAGGGCGCCCAGTCCGGACGAGTCCATGAACTCGACGCCGGAGAGCTCGACGACCAGACGCGAGCGCCCGCCCTCGACGACCTTCGCCACGGTCTCGCGGAAGGCTCCCGCGCTCACCATGTTGAGTCGTCCGCTGCACTCGAGCACGGCGGTGTCGTCTGTCGCCTCGTGTACGACGATGTCCATGCAGGGGCCTCCTCGGTTCGGTGCGGGTGCACCCTGCAACCTACCGGGTCTGAGCCGTCAGGCGGTACGGCCTCGCCGCGTCGCGAGGACCTGGACGACGACGGCGGCCGCCATGAGCGTCACCATCACGGCGCCCATCGCGGTCGCGGTCCCGCCGAGCGCACCCGCGAGCGGCGTCCCGAGCCCGCCGAGTCCGAAGGTGAGACCGCCCTGCAGTGCGGCCGCGGTCCCCGGGTGGGCAGCGCCGACGTGCTGCGTCCGGGTCATGGCCGCGGGCAGCACGAACCCCCAGGCCCCGGTGACCACCGCGAGCCCGCACCAGACCGGCATGGGTCCCGCTCCGGCGAGGGCAGCGACCAGGACGACCGCGCTGCCGAGGGTCCCCGTGGCGAGCCCCGCGGTCAGCAGGGAGTCCTCGGAGAACCGGCCGACGACGCGGCGGAACACGAGCGTCGTGACGACCATCACCGAGGCGTTCGTCGCGAACACGAGCGTGTAACGCTGCTCCGAGAAGCCGTACTGCTGCTGGAACACGAACGAGCTCGTCGCGATGTAGGCGAAGAAGCCGATCGTCGAGAGCACCCCGGTCAGGACGTAGGCCCGGAAGCGCCCGATCGCGAGCAGGTCCCGGATGCGACGCCCGTTCGCACGGAAGCCGGTCCCGCCCCGGGCGGCCGGCGGGAGGGTCTCACCGAAGCGCAGGACGACCGTGACGGCGAACGCCGCCCCGAGCACGGCGAGGACGACGAACATCAGGCGCCAGGACCCGACGGTGAGCACGGCGCCGCCGGCCAGCGGTGCGACGACCGGCCCGACGGCGTTGATCGCGGCCAGGGTGCCGAACACCGTCGCCGCCCGTGGCCCCGAGGTCGTGTCGGAGACCATCGCACGACCGGCGACGGCTCCGGCCGCACCGGCGAGTCCCTGCAGCACGCGGGCGGCCACCAGGGTGCCCGCGTCCGGTGCGAGCGCACAGCCGACGGACGCCAGCGCGAAGCCGACGGTCCCGACGAGGAGCAGCGGTCGCCGTCCGGTGCCGTCGCTCACGGGCCCGGCGAGGAGCTGGCCGACCGCGAACGCGACGAGGAACGCCGTGAGCGACAGCTGCACGACCCCGGGTGTGGTGTCGAGGTCGCGGGCGATCGTCGGGAGCGCCGGGATGTACATGTCGGTGGCGAAGGGCGAGACGCCGACGATCAGTGCCAGTGGAACGATCGGCGGCAGCCGGGTCGTCGCGGTCGTCGGTCCGGTCCCCGCGCGCTCCGTCGTCACCGACGCCACGCTACGCCCGCGCGGACCGATCCGCGACGGCCGTCGGGCACCACGCTGACCCGTGACGGACGGGAGGCGCGGTGCCCGCCGGCACCGCGCCTCCCGTCCGTGACGTGGTCGTTGGCGGATCAGCCCGTGTTCTGCAGACCGGCCGCGACCCCGTTGACGGTGAGCAGGAGCAGGCGGTGGTCGCCGTCCGTCGGGTCGGTGCTGCCGGAGGTCCGGATCGCCCGCAGGGCGCGCAGCTGCAGGTGCGACAGCGCGTCGACGTACGGGCTGCGCAGCCGCACGGCACGCGCGAGCACCGGACGGTCCTCGAGCACGTCGCTCCCGCCGGACACCCGCAGCACCCAGTCGCGGGTGCGGAGCATCTCGTCGAGCACCTTGGCGGCCAGGTCGTCGCGGTCGGCGAGCTCGAGGTAGCGGCGGGCGATCTGCTCGTCGGTCTTCGCGAGCGACATCTCGACGTTCTTGATCATCGCGCCGAACAGCGGCCACTCCGCGTACGCGGCGCGCAGGGCATCGACGTCGCCGACGGCCTCGAGCGCGGAGCCGAGGCCGTACCACCCGGCGAGGTTGATGCGTGCCTGCGTCCACGAGAACACCCACGGGATCGCTCGGAGGTCCTCGAGCGACTCCACGCTCAGGCCGCGTCGGGCCGGGCGGGAGCCGAGCGGCAGGAGTCCGATCTCCTCCATCGGGGTGACGCGGGCGAACCACGGCGCGAAACCGTCCGCCTTGACCAGGTCGTAGAACGCGCGGCGCGAGACGTCGTCGAGCTGCTGCGCGAGGTCGGCGAAGCGGGTCGCCGCGACGGCCGTGCGCTCCTCGTTCGACGGCGACGACGCGAACAGCGTCGCCGAGGCCATCTGCTCGAGGTGCCGTGCCGCGATGTCCTGGTCGCCGTACTGGGCGAAGATGACCTCGCCCTGCTCGGTGAGCTTGAGCCGCCCGTCGATCGACCCCGGCGGCTGTGCGAGGACCGCCTCGTTCGCCGGGCCACCACCGCGGCCGAGCGATCCGCCGCGGCCGTGGAACAGCGTCAGCTGGACGTCCTGCTCGCGCGCCCAGTCGGCGATCCGTGCCTGTGCGTCGTAGAGCGCCAGGTTCGCCGAGACCGGGCCGACGTCCTTCGACGAGTCGGAGTAGCCGAGCATGACCTCGAGCCGACGCCCGGTCGCCGCGAGCCGCCGCTGGAAGGGCTCGGTGCGCACGGCCTCGTCGAGGATGTCGACGCTCGCGTGCAGGTCGGCGAACGTCTCGAACAACGGGATGACGTCGAGCACCGGGGCCGCGTCACCGCAGGCGGCACGGGCGAGCTCGTGCACGTTCGCCAGGTCGGCGGCCGACTGCGTGAAGGAGACGATGTAGCGGTGCGCGGCACGGACGCCGTAGCGCTGCTGCAGGTCCGCGACGGTGCGGAACACCGCGAGGACCTCCTCCGTGGTCTCGCTCAGCTCGCCGCCGGCCCGGATCTCCGCCAGGGCGTTCCGGTGCACCTGCGAGTGCTGACGGACCTCGAGCTCGGCGAGGTGGAACCCGAAGGTCTCGACCTGCCAGACGAGGTTCTGCAGGTCGCCGTTCGCGGTCCGGACGGCACCGGCGGCGACGAGCGACGCCTGGATCACCCGGAGGTCGGCGAGCAGTTCCTCGGGGTCGCCGTACGCCAGGCCCTCCTGGCCGCGGCGCGTCGCGCGGATGCGGGCGGCGACGAAGAGCAGTGCGCGACGGTGCGTCTCGTTCGGGGCACGGACGCCGATCCGCTCGGCGATGCCCGGGTCGAGCTGCTCCTGCGCTGCGACGAGGGCCTGCAGTCCGGCGTCCGCGGGGGTCTCGGCGGCGTCGAGCGTCAGTGCCGAACCGATGCGGGTGGCTGCGCGGGAGAGGCCGAGCAGGATGTGCTCGGCGGCGATGTCGGCGGCCTGCTTCGTGACGCCGGCGGTGACGTGCGGGTTGCCGTCGCGGTCGCCGCCGATCCAGGTGCCGAAGCGCACGAAGGCCGGTGCGGTCACCGGGACCCGACCGGCGTCGTCCCCGAGCAGCCGGTCGTCGAGCAGGCGGTAGACCTGCGGCACGATCTCGAACAGGGTCTGGTCGAACACGCTCATCGCCGTGCGGACCTCGTCGAGCGGGGTCGGCCGGGTCGTGCGCAGCGGTGAGGTGCGCAGGAGCGTGGTGATCTCCTCGAGCAGCCGCCGCTCGTTCTCGGCGCGGGCGGTGGCGTTGCGGGAGCGGTCGCGCTCGTCGATGAGGTCGGTGATGCGCCGGACGGCCGTGGTGACCGCGCGACGGCGGGCCTCGGTCGGGTGGGCGGTGAGCACCGGGTGGAACCGCAGGTCGGCCAGGCGCGCGGCGGCCTCGTCGGCGCCGACCTGCTCGACGAGCGAGGCGTACGTCGCGGGGAACGAGTCGCCGGGCAGGCCGCCGTCGTCGCCCCGGGCACGGAGGACGCGCACGCGGTGGTGCTCCTCGGCCAGGTTCGTCAGGTGGAAGTACGTCGTGAACGCCTGGGCGACGGCCTCGGCCCGCTCGGCGGACATGCCGGCCACGATCGCCTCGGCACGGGCGGCGCCCTCGGCGTCGGAGCCCTCGTAGGCGTCGATGACGGCGGCGCGCAGGCTCTCGACGTCGTGCAGCAGCTCGTCACCCCCGGTCTCCCGCAGCACCCGCCCGAGCAGGTTGCCGAGGTACCGGACGTCCGCGCGCAGGTCGCTGTCGACCGCGCCGCTGACGTCGTCCCGTGCGCGCCCGTGGCGCGTCGATCCGTCGATCGCCGTCATGGGTTCCTCTCACGTTGCGCCGGGACCGCGTCCCGGGTCCCCAGCACTGTACCGGCGGACGCGGGCACGTGACGACGACCGTCCGGACGGACCGCGGACCGCCCAGGGCACGACCGGCCAGCGCGCCGACGGACGCGGCGGCGGGCGCAGCGGCGGTCGCGGCGGCGGTCGCGGCGGCGGTCGCGGCGGCGGTCGATCTGCCCCGTCGTCACCGGATCCCGCTCAGGCGGGGAGCACCGGCACGGTCAGGCGGGGAGCAGCGGCACGGTCCGGCCGTCGCCCGCCGTCGGGCGACGCACCGAGGCCACGAGCGCCCGGTCGAGGCCCGCGGCCAGCTCCACCTCGGCGAGCACGGCCTCGCGCTCGGCGTCCGACCACGGGGCCGCGTCGAGCTGGGCCCGGTAGGTGTCCTCGAAGGCGGCGGGGTCGGCCACCTGGTCGAAGATCGTGAAGAGCACGCCGTTCGTGTCGAACCCGAACCGGTCCTCGAGCATCCGGGCCAGGGTGGGGCCGCCCGTCAGGTCCCCGAGGTACCGCGTGTAGTGGTGCGCGACGAACGCCCCGGGCGAGGTCGCCGCGACGGCGCACAGGCGACGGACGTACGCGGTGGTCGCCGCGGTCGGACAGCAGAGCTCGGACCAGTCCGGACCGACGAGGTACTCGAGGTCGGCGCGGATCGCGGGCATCCGGGTGAGCTGCGTCGTGACGAACGGTGCGGCGACCGGGTGGTCCGCCATCCGCTCGGCGGCACGCTCGAGGGCGTCGTACACGACGGCGTACTGGCCGAGCAGGTCGGCGTAGTCGGCGACGTCGCACTCCCCCGCGAGCAGGTCGTGGGCACCGCCGGTCCACACGGCCGGGTCCGCAGCGGTGCGGGAGCGCCGGCGCAGGAGCTCGGAGAACGGCGTCACGGTCGGACTCATGAGGTGAGGCTAACCTCAGTAGCTGGCAAGGTCGAGCACCGGAAGAGGAATCCCAGGATGAGTCCCAAGCGCACCCAGCACGTCTTCGTCGTCGACCGCACGGAGCACCTGTCCCCGCACATGGTGCGCGTCCACCTCGGTGGTCCGGCCTTCCGGGACTTCGTCGACGGGGCCGACCCGGACCGCCTCGCCGCCACGGACAAGTACGTCAAGCTCCTGCTCGCGCCGCCGTCGAGCGGCCTGACCCCGCCGTACGACCTCGAGGCGCTGCGCGAGACCCTGCCGAAGCACCAGCGGCCGGCGCGCCGCACCTACACGGTCCGGTCCGTCGACCACACCGCAGAGACCATCGCGATCGACTTCGTGCTGCACGACGACCACGGGCACGACGACCACGGGCGAGACGACCACCGGCCCGAGGACGGGCCCGGCGACCGGGGCCTCGCCGGCCCGTGGGCCGCCGCCGCACAGCCCGGCGACCTGCTCGCCCTGTCCGGGCCCGGCGGCGGGTACGCGCCGTCGACGGACCCGACCGTCACCCACGTACTCCTCGGCGACGACAGCGCGCTGCCCGCGATCGGCGCGGCCCTCGCCGCGATGCCCGACGACGCCCGCGGCGTCGCGCTCGTCGAGGTCGGCGGCGCAGCCGACGAGCAGCCGCTCGAGCACCCGGACGGGGTCGACCTGCGGTGGCTGCACCGCGACGCCACCGGCGCCGAGCCGGGCGCGCTGCTGGTGGCCGCCGCTCGGGCGCTGCCCCGTGCCTCCCGACCGGTGCAGGTCTTCGCGCACGGCGAGCGGACCGCGGTGAAGGCGCTCCGCCGCGTGCTGCAGGACGAGTGGGGCCTCGAGAAGGCGGAGATGTCCCTGTCCGCGTACTGGGCGCTCGGACGGGCCGAGGACCGGTTCCAGGAGGAGAAGCGCGAGCCGGTCGGCGTGATCTTCGCGGACTGAGCGACCCCGCTCCGTGCGTCGGCCGGGAGGCCCGGTGCGCGTCGGTGGCGCACGCTAGCGTCCGCCGGGTGGTCACCCCTCCTGCCGTCCTCGCCTGCTGCGTCCCCGGTTGCGACGCGCCGTCCGCGGACGGCTTCGCCGCCGTCCTGCCGCTCTGCGGCGGACACGTGACCCTGGTCGCCGAGGTCGCGGCGGAGCACGTCGGAACGGAGGACGCGCTGCCGGGCCCCTGCCCGGTCTGCGGGTCGCGCGTGGGCGTGCGCTGGCCGAGCGCCGTGCTGTGCGGGACGTGCGAGTGGCGGTGGGGCGACGTGCCGGACGGTGAACTGCCACCGCCGCGCGTCGACGTCGTCTACTACCTGCGGCAGCGCGACGACTTCGGCGACCGGGTGAAGATCGGCACGACCGCGAACCCGCGGCGACGGCTCGCAGCGGTGCCGCACCAGGAGCTCCTGGCGTTCGAACGCGGCGACCGGTCCGTCGAGCGACGACGGCACACGGCCTTCGCGGACGACCGGTTCCCGGGGACGGAGTGGTTCCGGACCACGCCGGCACTGCTCGAGCACGTCGCGCGGGTCGCCGCGGGCGTGGACGACCCGTGGGCGCTGCACGCCCGGTGGACGAGCGAGGCACTGGCGCTGCGCGGCTGAGGCCGGCTCCCGGTCCCTGCACGGCAGGGACCGACTCCCGTTCCCTGCGCGGACGTGTGCCGTGCGCGACGCGGGTCGTGGAGGTGCTGCGCGGAGGTGCCGCGCAGCACCTCGGGTCAGGCCGCTGCAGCCGTCGCGCGCTGCCGGTCTGCTGCCGGGTCGTCCCGCAGGAACCGGTCGGCGGTGCGCAGGGACAGCGCCATGATCGTCAGCGCGGGGTTCGCGATGACGGCACTCGGGAACACCGAGTTGTCGCAGACCCACAGGTTCGGCACGTCCCACGACCGACCCGCCGGGTCGACGACGGACGACCCGGCGTCGGAACCCATGCGCGCCGTGCCGATCGTGTGGGCGGTGCGTTCGAGCACCCGGACGTCGGTCCCGCCGGCGGCCTCGACGATGGCGGTCATCGTGCGGACGGCGTGGGCGCGGATCGCGTCCTCGTTCGAACCCGGCGAGAACGTCACACGGGCCCGCGGCACGCCGTGCTCGTCGAGGTCGTCGGAGAGCACGAGCCGGTTGTCGTCGTACGGCAGGCACTCGGCGTTGATGCCGACGCCGGCCGTCCGCGGGTAGTCGCGCATGGCCTTGACGAGCTCGGCACCGCGCAGCCCCCCGCCACGGACCAGGGTGGTCGCGAAGGTCAGCGGCTGGACGCCGAGGCTCTGGATCAGGTACCCACCGGCGAAGTCGGCGTCCGCGGGCCGGACGAAGTCCTCGGTGATGATCGACGACGGGTAGCCGCGGTACGACCGCATCGACTCGTCGAAGGTCGCCCACACCTGGGTCGCCCCGTGCGCCGTGAAGTTCCGACCGACCTGGCCGCTGCTGTTGGCCAGCCCGGTGTGCAGGAGCAGACGCGGCGTCTCCACCCCGCCCGCGGCCAGCACGAGGGACCGGCACCGCTGGCGGCGCTCACGGCCGTCGCGCGTGTAGAGCACGGCGCACACCCTGCCGTCGGCGTCGAGCTCGATGCCGTGCACGAACGACTCCGGACGGATCTCCGCGCCGAAGGCGACGGCGGCGGGCAGGTAGGTCGTGTCCATCGACACCTTCGCCCCGTTGCGGCAGCCCTGGTGGCACGACCCGCAGGACACGCACGCCTGGCGCAGCCCGTGGTGCTCCTGCACCCGGTCCTCGGTGGTCAGGGCGACCGGTGCGTCCGTCGCGGTGATGCCGAGCGCCGCGGTGCCGCGCATCATCATGTCCGACGAGGCGTTCCGCGCGGGCGGACCCATCCGGTACCGGCGGTCCGGGTCCCACGGGTAGTGCGCGGGGCCGGCGACGCCGACCTCGTGCTCGACGCGCTCGATGTACGCGGTGAGCTCGGCGTGGTCGATCGGCCAGTCCTCGCCCTGCCCGCTCTCGGTGCGCAGACGGAGGTCGTGCGTGCTCGGGCGCGGGGTGAAGGCGCCCCAGTGCAGGGTGGAACCGCCGACGCCGGTCCCGCTGTTGTTCGGACCGAAGGCCGTCGGAGCGGCACCACCGCTGATGCGTTCGTCCATCCAGTTGATGTCCGCCGGTGCCTCGACCTCGTCGGGCGTGTGGTCGCCGGGCTCGGTGTTCCGACCGGCCTCGAACGCGACGACGCTCAGGCCCTCGCGGGCGAGGCGAGCGGTCAGCGGGGCGCCGCCGGCACCCGTCCCGACGACGACGACGTCGACGACCTCGTCGTCCTGGTGGTGGCGCTGTGCGTCGAGTCTCATCGTCCTGCTCCCTCGGGTTCCCACGCTTCCCGCTGCCCGGCTCCGAGCAGCTGGAAGCCCTGCTTCCGGACGCCGTCGCCACCGTTGGCGAAGCCGTCGTAGTCGATCTCGGACATCGTGGCGGGGTGGGCGAGCCACTGCTTCACGAGGTCCACGCTGGCGTCCTCGAACCAGACGCGCAGCTGTTCTGCCCCGAGCGGGCCGTCCGACCGGTACCGGCCGGCGGCGACGTCCTCGAGCACCGCGGGCAGGTCGTCGGAACCGACCGTCGCGAGCACGTCCAGCGCGCCGCGGTAGGCGTCGGCGTCCTCCGGCATCCCGTCGGGCCGCCATCCGTCGCCCTGCCCGGCGGCGAGCTGACGGTCGACACGGAGCGCGACGTCCACCTCTCCAGGCCCTGCCTGCGGGACGACGATCCGAGCCACCGCCCGGAGCACGTCGAGCTGCTGCGGGGACAGGGCGTCCGGCGTCGCGGCGGGGTCGTCGGGCAGCGCGCGCACCGCGAGCACGCCCCGGGTCCGAGCACTCACCCGCGGCGAGGCGATCACCCGGGCCTGGTCGGCGGGGACGACCGGTCCGTGGGCGACACGCCGCTCCCAGAAGCTGCGCACGAGCGCGGCGACCTCCTGCGGGCGCTCCCACGGCAGCAGGTGCGCGGCGCCCGGTACCTCGTGCAGCTCGGCGGCGGGCCAGTGCGGCATCGTGAGGCGACGCTGCGCTCCGGCCGCCAGGTCGCCGTCCTCGGCGCCGGCGAGCACGAGCGCCGGGACGGGGTTCGGCTCGGCCGTCGTCGACCAGTCCTCCCGACTACCGCGGAGCAGCCAGTCGCGCCAGGCGCGCGGGTCGGTGCGGCGCACGTCCTGCACGGCCTGCTCGTGCCGGTCCGGGGGCAGCACGTCGGCGGTGTTCGCGTCGACGAACTCCGCCGCGTGGTCCGGCTCGATCGGCCCGTCCGCGGCCCACGAGAGCATCGCGTCGCGGCGGTCCTCGTCCATCGGCTCGGGAGCGAGGGGCGAGGCGGCGAGGAGGACGACGGCGCGGAGTCCGAACAGGCCGTTCGCGCCCGAGACCGTTCGGTCGGCGACGACCGTCGCGACCTTGCCGCCCATCGAGTGACCCATGATCGCCCACTCGGTGGCGCCGCTCGCCCCGATCGCCCGCTCGACGAGCACGGCCATCTCCTCGACGGTCGTGCCACCGGAGGCGGGGCTCCGCCCGAAGCCCGGCAGGTCGATGCCGACGAGGTCGAGGGTGCCGGCGAGCTCGGAGCGGAGGAGGGCGAACTCCTCCGAGCTCGAGCCCAGCGCGTGCAGGCAGAAGGCGGTCGCTGTCATCCTTCGTTCCTACCGTCCGGATCGCGCGGGACCCAGGCTCCTGTACCCCTGCGACGTACCCCGACGGGCGGTGTCAGGAGGACGTGCGCGGTTCGTAGACCGAGAGGAGCATCGCGGCACCCAGGCGAGCCACCCGTGCGGGCTGCGCCGACCGCTGCACGGCGGACTCCACCCGGGCACCCTCGACGAGCAACGAGAGCGCCTGCGCCACGTGCGACGGCACGCCGGCACGCGCGCAGAGCTGCGTCAGGTGTGCCTCGACGTCGGCGAAGTGCGCTCGCGCGAGCTCGGCGATCGCCGGGTCGGTGCGCCCGAGTTCCGCGTGCCCGTTGATGAACGCGCAGCCGCGCCAGCCCTCGTCGGCGAAGCACTGCTCCAGGTACCCGAACACCCCGAGGACCTCGTCCCGCGGATCGTCGGCGTCCCGAGCGATGCCGTCGAGTGCCCGTCGCCACGCGCCGTGCCAGCGCTGGAGCACGGCGATGACGAGCTCCCGCTTCGACGGGTACGCGGCAGTGAGCTCGTCGCGCGTGAGTCCGGCCTCGTCCGCGACGTCGTCGAGCGTCACCGGGGTGACGCCGTGCCGTGTGAACAGGGTGTCCGCCGCGGTCGACGCCCGGCGTTGTGTCGGGGACTCACGGACGGTGGGGGTCAGGGTGAGGAGGGTCATGTGCCTTCTGCAGGGTCGGGACCGCGGGTGGCGCGAGCCTACTGGCCCGACACGCGAGCGGCGTCGAGGGCCTCGGCGAGCAGGGCTCGCATGTCGATCGGCTGCGTCGGTGCGTCGGCGGCGGCCGACCGTCGGACCGGCAGCACGGTGTCGGCGACCGAGTGGTCCGCCCCGGGCAGCGCGCGGGTTCCGCGGGAGAGCCGCGACCCGCGGATGCCGAGTTCGTTGCGCGGGATGCTCATGCGGACAGTCCCAGCAGGATCGCTGCGGACGCGGCGACGGTCACCGAGAGCAGACCGGTCGACACCGCGGCGATCTGGAGGCCACGCTGTCGGCGGGCCTCCACCACCTCGGCGAACCGCGGGGTCGTGCGACCGATCCCGGCGGCGCGGGCGGTGGTGGGTCCGGTGTCCAGGTCGGTGGCGATGATGGTCACGGTCGTCGTCCTCGGGTCTCCGGGGGGCCGGCCGATCCGGCACCCGTCCACCGAGGACGCTAGGAGACCGCGGCGCCGGGCGGACGCCGACCGGGCGACGACGACGAAAGACGGACGTCCGGCAGTCCTCGTCCGACGATCTCCGGACATCCCTGCTGTGCGGACCACGTCGTCCACCCCCGGACCGGGGACACCGGTGTCCGGACAGCGCCGCGTCCGGCGGACAGAATGCACGGGACCCATGAACCCGATCACGCCGCCACGCATCGACGTCGAGACCCAGAGCTCCGACCTCGACGAAGCCCGCGACTTCCTCGCGACCGCCTACGCGGGGAACGAGTGGAGCGCCGACGCGACCGGACAGCCGTTCGCGTTCCGCTACTCGGCGGTGGGGGACGCCGCGATGTCGCTGCGGTCGATCCGCTTCGACGGCCACCTCGAGGGCGTCATGACGCCGTCCGACGACTTCGTGGTGCAGTGGACGACCCGCGGCACCGCTGCGATCGAGTCGGGAGACGCCCGGATCGTGATGGAGCCCGGTCGACCGCAGCTCTGGCCGCAGCAGGGCGCCGCGTTCTCGTACGACGACTACGACCAGCGCATCGTCCAGGTCAACCGGAGCGCCCTCGAGGAGGTCGCCGGTGAACGCGGGACCGCGCCCGGGCAGCTCGTGCTCGACCACACCGTCCGACCGGACGAGCGGGGGATGCGCGTCTGGCGGAGCAGCGTCCAGCTCATCTCGCACACCGTCCTCGACCGCCGTGCCTCCCCGCTGCTGCAGGCCGAGATGGGTCGGCTCGGGGCGCTGGCACTGCTGGAGCTGTACCCGATCGTCAGCGCTTCGCTGCCGGACGAGCTGCTGCTCCCCCGCAACGCGCACGTCCGACGAGCCGTCGAGTACGTCCACGAGCACGCGCACCTGCCGATCACGAGCACCGACCTGGCGCGGGTCGCGTCACTCAGTCTCCGCGCCCTCCAGACGGCGTTCCAGCGGACCTTCGAGCTCTCGCCGAACGCGTACATCCGACAGGTCCGGCTCGACCGCGTGCGCGAGGCGCTGCTCGCCGGCGACCCGGCGACGACGAACATCGCCGAGGTCGCGCGCGAGTGGGGGTTCGCCCACGCGGGCCGCTTCTCCGCGACTTACCAGCAGCGCCACGGCGAGTACCCGCGTCAGACCCTGCGCCGATCCGGCCGTCAGCGCGCGTAGGCGTCGACGAAGAGCGCTCCGCGGAGGTCCCGCAGGGTGTCGACGAGCCGCTCGATCGTGCGCCCGGAGATGCCGGACACCTCGAGGTCGTACGGACCGAGCGCCGGCAGGCGGCCGGTGCGGATCCGTACGACCTCCCACCCGACGGCGCGGACGGCACGGTCCTTCCGCCGGTCGGTCTCCTGCCGGGGTCCGACGTGCTCGAGCCCGTGTCGGCCCGTGCTGTCGTACTCGATCGCGACGCGCAGCTCCGGGAGCACGATGTCCGGCCAGGCCTCGACGTGGTCGAAGAACGGGCGGTCGAGCCGGATGGCCGTGTGGTCGAACGTGAAGGCGAACCGGTCGCGCAGCACCTGCCGCAGGTCGGCCTCGACCGCCGACGCCGGCGCGGGGGCGCACACGCTCGTGAAGGAGTCGCCCGACGGGACCCTCGGTGTCTTCGGGCAGATCGACCGCGGGACCGGCTGCGACGACCGTGCACCGCTCGCCCGTGTCGAGCGTGCGCCCGACCGTCCCGCAGCACGAGCCCCCGATCGGGACGACGCCACCGCACCGGTCGGCACCCGGCCCACGCCGGGGACCGGGCCTCGCCCCGGAGCCGACGGGAGCGTCCGGCGGCCGCTGACCCGCTCCGCCCGCTGCGGCGGCGGGACCGCTGCCGGCCAGTCCTCGGGGAGCACCGGCCACCGCTGCGGTGCCGCCTGCAGGTGGCACTCGGGGCACCAGACGGACCGTCGGCGCTCCCGCCCGGGTCGCGACCGCTGCTCGGCGGGTGTCGCGACGAAGACGTGACCGACGTCGCACTCCCACGTCAGCAGGACCTCGGCCGCGGGCGGCACCTGCGTGAGCACCACGCCGTGGTTCCACTCCGGGTGGTACTGCCGCACGAGCACGGGGTACGACGCCCACGCCGAGCGGAACTCGCCGACGGCGTACGGTACGGCGGTGCCCCGCGACCACTGTCGCCGTCGCCACCACGCGTCCACCGGTTCGACCACGCCGTCACCGTAGGGAGCACCTCCGACACCGCGACTGCCGAGCCGTCGGGCGCCCGGGCCTGGTCAGCCGTCGAGCGCGTTCCGGACGTACCCGACGACCGCGTTCGCGTGCCCGTGGCCGAACCCGTGCTCGTCCTTCAGCCAGGCCACCACCTCCGCGTGCCGGTGCCCGTCCAGCTGCTCGGCGACCAGGTCGAGCCAGTCCTGCACGGGGCGCCCGTAGGTCCGCTCGATGCTCGGGAAGTACGAGGCGGGGCCCTTCGGCTGCGACCCGTCCTCCGGCGGCTCCGGAGCGGTCACGCGGCGTGTCGTCATGGCCGCCAGGGTAGCCGTGGTCGCAGGACGTGCGGACGCCGGCGCCGCCGCCGTGGCCTCAGCGGAACCCGTCGTCCCGCCGGCTGCGGTGCAGGGTGTCGCTCGGGTGCTCGCCGAAGCGGTCGGCGTACGCGGCGGCGAACCGACCGAGGTGCGCCCACTGCCACCGGCGCGCGACGTCGGCCACCAGGAGGTCCCCGCCGGACGTCTCGAGCTCCCGTCGGGCACCGTCGAGCCGCTCCGCCCGGAGCCTGGCCATCGGCGACTCCCCGAACCGACGGTGCATCGCGTTCTGCAGTCCCCGCTCGCTGATCCCGACGGCGTCCGCGATGTCCCGGAGCGTGACCGGCTGGTCGGCGTGCGCGCGGATCCACTCCGCTGCGCGCGCGGCGGAGCCACGGCCGGTCGGCGCGACGGCCGGCAGGACCGGGAAGGCCGCCACGACGGCGTCGGCGATCTCCGCGTTGATCGTCTGTCGGACGGCGTCGGCGAGCGCGGCGTCCATGACCGGTCCACCGTGCGCACGGATCACGGCACGCAGGGCCCGCCGCGCGGACTCGTCCGGGGACTCCGGCGCGAGGACCACCGGCCCGGTCGGCAGGTGTCCCCTGCGCACGAGCGCGCGACGGAGCACGCGGTCCGACAGGTGGACCATCGTGATCGTGCGGACGTCCGCCGTGAAGGCGTAGCGACGCGAGGCGGTGAGCAGGACCGGTGCACCCGGCTGCACGGCGAGCGGGTCGCCGCCGTCGAGGTCCTCGATGGTCGCACTGCCGTCCCCGATCCAGAAGACGATGTGCTCGTCGCGCGGCTGCATGACGCCGGCCCGCGTGCCCTGGACCTCGGCCCGGCGGACCGAGACCTCGGCGTCGCCCGCGCCGAGGTAGCGGAAGGTGTCGAGCGCGCTGTCGATCCCGCCGGCGGTCCCGTAGATCTCGTCGAGTTCGTCACCCCGGTGCTCGCTGACCGCCTCCACGCGGAAGCGTCGGAACGTGGGGTGCTCCGTCCCTCGTGCCTGCCCAGTCACGATCGCATGGTCTCAGGACCGGCGGCCGGTGTGCGCTTCCCGGACAGCGTGTCCCGGTGTCGGAGTCGCCGTCCGTGCACCTCCGGACGGCCGAGGGCGGACGGCGGACGGCGGACGGCGGACGGCGGACGGCGGAGCGTGCGGACGGGTCACCACCGGATGCGGGCGAACTCCTCGCGCAGTCGCCGCGCGCGACCGGGGTGCACCTGCTCGACCCAGCCGATCCGGCCGAGCAGGTGCGCGCGGAGGTCGGGGTGCCCGGCGCGGTCCTGCGACGCCGGGCCGTGGACGACGCAGTTGTGCAGGACGGCGTGCAGCCGGTCGACCTCACGGCGACCGGGCGACGGCCGCTCGTTGACGACGACCCCCGTGACCGACTGCCGGCTCCCCCGCCTCCGGACCCGGCTCTTGCGGGGGTTGAGCCGGTACCCCTGCTCGGTCACGATCCGCTCGACGCCGCGCAGGAAGGCGTCGGGTCGGGCGGCCAACCGGTGGTCGCCGCTGAAGGTCAGGTCGTCGGCGTAACGGGTGTACCGGGCACCGGTCGCTCCCGCCCAGCCGGCGAGGCGGGCGTCGAGGTGCCGCAGCGCCGTGTTGGCGAGGGCCGGCGACGAGGGCGCGCCCTGTGGCAGGTGGGCGACGGCGAGGGCCTCGCGCAGCGCGGCTCGTTCCTCGGGACTCCCGCCGGCGGGCATCGCGGTGAGGACGTGGGGCGGGACCCGGTGGGTGCAGAGCCCGGTCAGGACGTGCGCGAGCGGTTCCGCGTAGCCGGCGGACCGGAACACGCCGTAGACCGTCGGGGCGGTGACGCTGGCGAAGAACGTGGTCAGGTCGGCGCTGAGCACGACGTGCTGCCCGGTGTGCACCGCGGCGCCGGTGACGACGCTCCGTCCCGCCACGAACCCGTGGGCGGCGTCGTGCACCGGGAGCCGGACCAGCAGGCCGTCCAGGACGGTGCGCTGCGTCCGGCGGAGCAGGTCCATCGGCTTCTCGAGCAGGCGCGGTACCCGTCCGGGCCGGACCACCCACTCGTGCCGGACGTGGTGGAGCGGACTGCCCGCCGGGGCGTGCCGGTTCCACGCCCGGGTGTCGGCGAGCCAGAGCAGCCGACCGACGGTGACGTCGAGCGCCCGGGCGAGCTCCGGGAGCGTGTCGACGAGCAGCGGGCTCTCGGTTGCGGGGCGTGCGCGGACGGCGGTGACCGGACGGGCGAGCACGCGGACCGGACGCCGGGCCTCGCGGGAGCGGTGCAGGGCGGCGAGCCGGGGCGCCGCGGCGAGCACCTGGGCGAGCTGGCGGGGTGCGTCGACGGGCGGTCGCGGGTAGGTGTCGAGCGCCGCCCCGACGGCTCGTCCCACGTAGGCGCGGTCGACGCCGACCACGGCGTAGCCGGCGGCGGTCAGGTCGTCGACGGCCCACGAGTCGGCGGTGAGGAAGGCGTCGGCGAGCGCCGTCGCCACGACCTCGAGGGGCGTGGGGTTCCCGGAGGACCCGTCGGCGCCTCCGTGCGGCGTCGCGCGCGGAGCGCGCCGTCCCGCTCGGGGCGTGTCGTCCTGCTGGTCCTGCGTGCCCCGGGGTGACCCCGGAGAGGTCGACGCGTCGCGCGCGTCGGCCGCCTCCCCCGGGAACTCCACGCGGTCACCCTACGGCGAGCGACCGACGGACGGGAGGCGCGCGGCCGGGCAGCCACGCGCCTCCCGTCCGGCTCCGGTCCCGCTAGCGACGTGGGCGGCCGAGCAGGACCGTGCCGACCACCGCGGCGATGCCCGCCCAGACGAGCGGACGCGTCACGCGGCGGCGCTTCGCCACCCAGCCGCCGTCGGTGGCGTTGTGGGCGTCGGCGGGCTCGTACAGGTTGCCGTCGCTCGGCACGCCCTTGCCCCGGAGCGCGAACGTCTCCACCATCGGCTTGGTGATCTTGTGGAACAGTCCCGGGAACACGTACTGCAGCGGCACGAGCGACGCCTGGATCCGCCCGACGAAGCGGTAGCGCTTCGGGTGCAACGCGGCGCGGACGACGGCCCGACCGGCGCGCTCGACCGACACCGTGGGCGGCAGGGGGTGCGAGGTCTTGCCGGTGTAGTTCGCCCCGTTCTGGTAGATCGGGGTGTCGATCGTCGAGGGGAGCAGGGCGGTGAACCGGATCCCGGTGCCCGCGTACTCGTCGCCGAGGACGTCGACCAGACCGAGTGCGGCGTGCTTGCTCGTCACGTACGCCGACTGGTACGGCGCGGAGAGCAGCGACTGGATCGACCCGACGAGCACGTACGTCCCCGTGCCGCGCTGCTTCCAGTGCGGCAGCAGCGCGGAGATCGCGTGGAGGTGCCCGTACAGGTTCGTGTCGACGACGCGCTTGAACGCCTTCGTCGGGGTCTGCTCGAAGAGCCCGTAGACGAAGAGCGCCGCGTTGCCGACGAAGACGTCGATCCGGCCGAACCGTGCGGTGGTGGTGGCGACGAGGTCGCGCACGGCGTGCTCGTCGGCGACGTCGGTCGGGATCGCGACCGCCTCGGCGCCGAGTGACCGGCACTCGGCCGCGGCGGCCTCGAGGCTGTCGTGGCTGCGAGCGGCGAGCACGAGGGTGGCCCCCTGTCGGGCGAACTCGTGCGCCGCGGCCCTCCCGATGCCGCTCGATGCTCCGGTGACGACGACGATCTTCCCGCGGAACCGTTTGGTCATGACCTCGTTGCTACCCGCGACCGGCTGCGACGACGCCCAGGCCGAGTGCGGTCGCCCCACGGCTTCCCGGACGTGCCCGGGGGTGCGACGATGGGCGCATGCCGAAGGACGAGCTGACGGTCGAGGAGGCGACGGCGATCGCCGAGCACGCCCGGTCCGGGGCGCTCCCGCTCGAGGACCCCGAGGTGCGCCGCGTCGTCGAGCAGGCGAACCGGACGCTGGTCCGGGCGCAGATGTGGGGCGAGGACCGCAGCCCCAGACTGCGCCGGCGGCGGCGGTGGCTCGCCGCGGGCGCGCTGGTGATGGTCCTCGTCTGGGTCGCCGGGCTGCTCGTCCCCCTCGCCTTCCGTCTCGGCCTCTGAGACCGGCGGTCGACCGACGCGCGAGCGCGGGCGCGTCGACCGATCGTCGTGTGAGCCGCGTCGCGTGAGCGCGGCTCAACACGCCCGGCCCTCGGAGTGGGGTTGCCCGGAACACCCCGTCCGGGTTGACTCGACCGCGTGACGAGCACCGCGGACCGCCCCTCGTCGACGCCGACGTGGACGATCAGCGTGCGCGACGACACCGGTCCGATCGTGCTCGGCGGCCTCCGGACGTCGTGGGCTCCGCTGGCGAAGCAGACCATCATCGCCGCGCTGATCGTCGGGGCTGCCGTGGGGAGCACCTTCTCCCCGTGGCTCGAGGTCACCGACGCCCCGCTGATGTGGAGCGGGGTCGCGATCGCCCTCCTCGGCCTGGTCTTCGCCGCCGTGGCCGTGCGCTCGTCCGCGGCGATGCGGGTCGAGCTGCTCGTCCCCGCGATCGACTTCGTCGCGGTCGGCTTCCTGCGCTACGGCACCGGCGACGCCGCCTCGGTCTTCACCGCGATCGTGGTGCTGCCCGTGGTGTGGGTCGCCGCGAACCCCGGGCGACGGCACGTGGTGTGGCCGGTGCTCGGCACGACCGGCACGCTGCTGCTGTCCTACGCGATCTCCCCGACCGAACCGCGGCCGAGCGAGCTCGTGCGGCTGTTCATCGTCGTGTTCGTGTTCGGGGCGACGGCTGCCGTGACGAACGAGCTCGCGCGGCAGGCCGGCCTCCAGCTCGCCGCGGTGCAGCGCCGGCGTCGGGTGGCCGAGGGCGAGATCGACCGCGCGGCCCTCGTGCAGCAGTCGCTCCTGCCGACGACCGCCGCGGGGCTGCCCGGGGAGCTCCGCGCGGTGGGCGTGTGCATCCCCGCGCGGACGGTCGGCGGCGACTTCTACGACTGGTTCCCCACCCCCGACGGCGCCGCCTTCACCCTCGGCGACGTGATGGGCAAGGGCGTCGGCGCGGGCATGATCGCCGCCGCCGTCCGCTCGCTCATCCGCAGCACCGTCGATGAGTCCGACCCCGCGGTCGCCGTCCGCCGCGCCGCGACCGGGCTCGCGACCGGGACGTCCGACCTGACCAGCGGACAGTTCACGACGTGCTTCCACGTGCGGGTCGACCGTGACGGGCACGCCCGGTGGGTGGACGCCGGGCACGGGCTGACGGTGCTTCGGAGCGCCGACGGCACCGTCCGCCCGCTGCGGTCGGCGCACCTGCCGATCGGTGTCGGCACGAGCTGGACCGCCGAGGACACCTCCCTCGAGCCCGGCGACGTCATCGTGGCCGTGAGCGACGGCGTGCTCGACCTGTTCGGCGGCGACCTCGACTCGCTCGACCGCTTCGAGGCGTGGGTGGCGGAGCGGGACCACCCGCAGCAGGTCGTCGACGGCATCGCCGAGCTCGCGCACGCCGACGAGCACCCCGACGACGTCACCGTGCTGTGCGTCGGCTACGTCCCCTGAGCGGACCGACCCCTCGTCGCGACCGCGGTCCGGCGCGCGTGTCCCTCGAAGTGTGGACTGGTCACCGGACCGATCACGGGGGATGATCGTGCGTCCCGTCCACCGACGGGCACGAGGACAGGGATCCCCCGGATGCTGCACGACCACACGCCGACCGACGCCGCCCACACCGTCGACCGACGCCGCTTCCTGGCGCTCGGGCTGGGCAGCGCCGCAGCCACGACGGCCGCCGTCGGAGCGGCACTGACGCCGGACGACCACGCCGCGGCGGCCACCACGACGTCGTCCGGAGGGGTGCTCCTCGCCGCTGACGAGTTCGACGGCGCCGCCGGCAGCGCCCCGAACCCGGGGATCTGGCGGTTCGACACGGGCGCCGGCGGGTGGGGGAACGCCGAGCTGCAGACCTACACCGACTCGCGACGGAACAGCGCGCTGGACGGCGCGGGCAACCTCGTCATCACCGCGCGACGCGAGGCCGACGGCACGTACACCTCCGCGCGGCTGAAGACCGAGGGCACCTTCACCGCGCAGTACGGCCGGATCGAGGCACGCATCCGGATCCCGCGCGGGCAGGGGATCTGGCCCGCGTTCTGGATGCTCGGCGCGGACATCGGGCAGGTCGGATGGCCGGCCTGCGGCGAGATCGACGTGATGGAGAACGTCGGGTACGAGCCCGGTGTCGTGCACGGCACCGTGCACGGACCCGGCTACTCCGGAGCGCAGGGGATGTCGGCCGCTGCGACGCTGCCGAACGGTGCGGCCTGGGCGGACGCGTACCACGTCTTCGGGGTCGACTGGCGCCCCGGATCGGTCACGTGGCTCGTCGACGGCGTCGCGCAGCGCACGGTCACCCGGGCCGACGTGGGGTCGTCGCCGTGGGTCTTCGACAAGCCGTTCTTCGTGCTGCTCAACGTCGCCGTGGGCGGCACCTGGCCCGGGTCGCCGGACGCGACCACGCGGTTCCCGCAGCAGATGCTCGTCGACTGGGTGCGGGTCTGGCAGCAGGCCTGACGGCGAACGGGACCCGCGGGGCGAGCCCGCCACGCTCCTCCCGTCCGTCCAGTGCTCAGCGCCTCGCGCGTGCCAGCAACCAGAGGTACGTCGCGTGGCCGACCAGCGCCAGGCCGAAGAACACCGCGGCGACCGCGTAGACGCGGTCGAGCTTCCCCTGGCCGATGACGAGCATCACGACGCAGAACACCACGGCCGCGGCGAGCACGCCGACCTGGATCGTCGACCAGATGCGGCGGAAGCGGGGCATGCCGGAGTCGTCCACGACCCCATTCTGCCCGACCGGCATGACGGTCCCGGGTCGCCGCGGCCTACTTCTCCGGGTCGTGGCCCCAGTTCATGAGCGAGTACCGCCACTTCGAGTCGTGGGAGTCGCCCTTCGGCTCCTGCTTCGAGTGCCGCGCCACGTAGCCGACGACCTTCCGCATGTGGGCGTAGTCGTCGTCGGTGTAGTCGCCCTGCTTCTTCTCGAGGATGCGGACGATGTGCCGCCCGCTCTCGTGTCCGGTGGACTCGCCGCCGCCGTCGGACTTCTGTCCGACCTCCTTCGACTCGTCCGTGTCGAGCCACTTCCGCAGTTCGGACGCGGTCATGTTCACCGCGTCGGCGAAGTCGTCGCGCGTCTGCTTCTCGTCGTGCTGGTCGTCGCTCATGGCGGCCAGCGAACGCGCCGGGCCTGGGTGTCCACGCAGCGCTGCGTGTCCCCCGTTCCGGTGCGCTGATCGGACGCCGCTCCGCGTCCGTCCAGCACTGGTCGGGTTGTGTGTCCCCCGAACACCCCCACGACAGGAAGCGAGAGCAACATGCGCGCAGTGGTCTGGCACGGCATCGGGGACATCCGTCTCGACGAGGTCCCGGAGCCCACCATCCAGCACCCGGAGGATGCGATCGTCCGGATCACCCGCAGTGCGATCTGCGGCACGGACCTGCACTTCGTCCGCGGCACCATGGCACCGATGGAGGAGGGCACCATCCTCGGGCACGAGGCCGTCGGCGTCGTCACCCAGGTCGGTGACGCCGTCCGCGGGTTCAGCGCCGGGGACCGCGTCGTCATCAACTCGACGATCTCGTGCGGCGCATGCCGGTACTGCCGGATGGGCAAGACCGCGCAGTGCGACGTCGCGAACCCGAACGGCCCGCAGGCCGGCACGAGCTTCTTCGGCGGCCCGCAGTCGACCGGGCCGGTGAACGGTCTGCAGGCGGAGTACGTGCGCGTGCCGTACGCCCGCAACACGATGCACCCGCTGCCCGAGAACGTCAGCGACGAACAGGCGATCCTGCTCTCCGACATCTTCCCGACCGGCTGGTTCGGCGCCGAGCTCGCCGGGGTCACCCGCGGCGACGTCGTGGTCGTGTTCGGCGCCGGCATCGTCGGCCAGTTCGCCGCCGCCTCCGCCTACAAGCTCGGCGCAGCCCGCGTGATCGTCGTCGACGGCGAGGAGACCCGGCTCGCCGCGGCGCTCGCGCAGCACTGCGAGGTCGTCGACTACAACCGCGAGGACCCGGTGCAGGCGATCATGGACCTGACGAACGGCATCGGCGCGGACGCCGTGATCGACGCCGTCGGGGTCGACGCGGAGCGCCCGAAGCAGGGCCCCGTAGCGGTGTCCGACGAACAGGCCCAGCAGTTCGACGCCGAGGTGCAGCAGGTCGCGCCAGACGCCTCGCCGGACGGCTTCGGCGAGCAGCAGCAGTGGAAGCCCGGTGACGGCCCGTCGCAGGTCGCACAGTGGGCGGTCGCGTCGGTCGCGAAGTACGGCCGCATCGGCATCATCGGCGTCTACGGTCCGACCGCACAGTCGTACCCGATCGGCGAGGCGATGAACAAGAACCTGACGATCCGGATGGGTAACTGCGACCACCACTCGGTCACCCCGCCGCTCATCGACCTGGTGGCATCGGGGCAGTTCGACCCGACCGCGCTGATCACCGAGCACGAACCCATCGGCGACGCGATCGCCGCGTACGAGGCCTTCGACCGCCGCGAGCCCGGCTGGGTCAAGGTCGAACTGGAGGCGACACGATGACCACCGCACCGAGCGACCAGTACGCCTTCGGCGACCCGCGCAGCCGCTACCCCGACGTCTCTCCGGAGCCGCAGACCCAGGACGAGCCCGGCCTGCAGTCGCAGATGACCCCCGTCCCCGACCTCGGCGAGTCCAGCTACCGGGGCACGGGGCGCCTCGAGGGCCGGAAGGCCCTCATCACCGGAGCCGACTCGGGCATCGGCGCCGCCGTGGCGATCGCCTTCGCCCGCGAGGGGGCCGACGTCGTCCTGGCCTACCTGCCCGAGGAGCAGTCCGACGCCGACCACGTGATCGAGCAGATCGAGGCGGCCGGGCGGAAGGCGGTCGCGGTCCCCGGTGACCTGCGCGACAAGGCCTACGCGGGGCAGCTCGTCGAGCGCGCCGTCGCCGAGCTCGGGGGCATCGACGCGCTGGTCAGCGTCGCCGGCAAGCAGCGGTGGCAGCCCGACCTGCTCGACATCACCGACGACCAGTTCGAGGCGACGTTCGACGTCAACGTGTTCGGGCTCTTCCGCCTGGTGAAGGCAGCCCTGCCGCATCTGCAGCCGGGGTCGACGGTCACGACGACCGCGTCCATGGAGGCCTACCAGCCCGCGCCGGACCGCCTCGACTACGCGGCGTCGAAGGGCGCGATCAACAACTTCTCCAAGGGGTTGTCGCAGCTGCTCGTCGAGCGCGGCATCCGGGTCAACATCGTCGCCCCGGGTCCGACCTGGACCGTCCTGCAGCCGAGCGGCGGCGTCGACCCGGAGTCGCTGCCCGAGTTCGGCAGCAGCGAGTCGCCGATGGGCCGCGCCGCCCAGCCCGCCGAGCTCGCCCCGGCGTACGTGTTCCTCGCGTCGCAGGAGTCGAGCTTCGTGGCCGGCGAGACCCTCAACGTCAACGGGGGCATGGTCACGCCCTGACCCCGGACCGCCTCGGCTCGTGGAGCGGACACGCTGCTCCCCGAGCGGGAATGCCCGCGCAGCCGCCGACGTCGAACCATCCACACACCACGCGAAGGAGCACACCATGACCCTCGACCTCCACAAGGGGAACAGCGTCGACACCGAGCGTCACTGCCTGCCGACCAGCACCCTGCACGCCCTGCACGACGACCAGCAGGAACAGACGTTCGGACGCTGGCTCGGCCAGATCAACGGACAGCGCTGAGCGCGTTCGCTGCGCGCTGACGGACGGGAGGCGCGGTGCCGGCTGGCACCGCGCCTCCCGTCCGTTCGTGGTCACGCCGGACGCCGCCGGTCACGGCGAGACGCCGTCACGTCGGCGCGGCGCTGCTAGGTTGCAGCTGTGTCGTGGGGTCGGTGGTGGTTCGCGCTGCAGGCGTCGGGCGGCGCCGTCTGGTGGCTGCTGGTCCCCACCGTGCCGATCGTCCGGACCGCGACGCTCGGCTCGCTCGACCCCGTGCCGGTCGCCGCGCTCGACGTCCCGCTGTTCGTCGTCGCCTCGGCACTGGCCGCCGCGGGCCTCCGCTGGTCCGCCGTCGTCGCCACGGGGTGGACGGTGCTCGTGCTGCTCGGGACGGCCGCCTGGGCGACGGTCACCCGTGAGGCGGGCTGGGGTGTCGTCGCGATGACCGCAGCGACCGTCGGCTCCGTCCTCGCGCTGTGCCACGTGCTGCTCGGGCGGGTGCCGACCGAACTCGTCACGTCGGGTCCGCTGCGCTTCCGGACCGCCGACCCGGACGCGGGACCCGTCCGGCACCTCCTCGGGACCGCGGTGCAGATCGTCGTGTTCTGGGGGCTCTTCCTCGGCGTCCTCCCGCTGCTGATCGCCGCCGCCGAGACCCGGTGGCGGCTCCGTCCCCCGCTGCCCGACGCCGTCGTGCAGGTGGTCAGCGGGACCGGTCTCGTCGTCTTCGTGCTGGCGAGCCTGCTCGGCCTCGCCTCGGCAGTGTCGATGTCGACGCGTGGCGGCGGGACCCCGTTGCCGTCGGCGATGCCCAACCGGCTCGTGGTCGCCGGCCCCTACCGGGTGGTGCGGAACCCGATGGCCCTCGCCGGGCTGACCCAGGGCGCTGCGGTGGGGCTCGTCGCGGCGTCCTGGACGGTGCTCGTCTACGCGGTCGCGGGCTCCGTCGTGTGGAACTGCGTCGTGCGCCCGCTCGAGGAGCGCGACCTGGAGCAGCGGTTCGGTGATGAATTCCGCCGCTACGCCGCAGCCGTCCGGTGCTGGGTGCCGCGGTTGCGCCCGGTACCGCGGAGCTGAGCGCGCGCCACGGGACGCACCACGAGCGCGCGAACCGGATGGTCCGCCCGTCCGCGTCCGGAACACGACCGGACCCGCCGGGCGCCCCGGAGCCCGTGCAGTGTGGGCGGGGCCGTCCGACCGGGCGGCACCCCGCTCGCGCAGACCCGCCGGGCGAGGACGGCCGGCGGGACGACGCGGGAGGTGCAACGGGTGCGATCGAGACTCTCCGACCTGCACGAGGAACCGGGCGAGTGGCACCGGCGTGGGCTGCGTCACCCGGACGAGATCGCGTCCCTCGTGCACACCCGGCTGCTGGAGAACGTCCCCGCAGACCCCGCGTACCGCGACTTCTTCTCCGCCGAGTGAGCGTCGTGCGGTCCTCCGCTCAGAGCTCCCGGAGCATGCGGCCGGCGACGGCGTCGTTCCAGGACGTGGTGGCCCCGACCTCGGTCGCGGTGTGCAGCCCCCCGTGCCCGTCCTCCAGCCCGCACCGCCACCGGTCGAACACGCTCATGCAGAGCGTCCGTGCCGTGCGCACCGCGCCGGCGACGGGCCGCTGCGG
Organism: Curtobacterium sp. 260; assembly: GCF_030803485.1. NCBI lineage: Bacteria > Bacillati > Actinomycetota > Actinomycetes > Micrococcales > Microbacteriaceae > Curtobacterium > Curtobacterium sp. 260. The sequence continues at coordinate 58,019 of NZ_JAURUY010000004.1, forward strand.
CGCTGCGTGGCGGAGCGGACGCTGCGGCGTCCTGTCGCCGAGCGGGTCCGTGGTCGCGTCGTCGGTCGGCTCCGCTTCGACAGCGGGCAGGGGGGTCGTGGTGGTGTCGTCGTGCATCTCACCAGTGGGACGTCACGAGCAGCGGATCCGTCACGAACTGACGCATCCGACACCACGCGGGCACTCCTCACGCTGCCGGTGCATGCTCGGTGGAGACCGGTCCACCGACCGGCAGCCCGAGTCGGACGGAAGGCGGGGATGAGCGACGGCACCGCGCTGCAGCACGCGTCCGACGCGACGCTCGTCGCCCGCGCGGCCGACGGCGACGTGCTGGCCTTCGAGGTGCTCGCCCGCCGGCACGGACCGCTGATGCGCGTCTACGCGGAGCAGGTGCTCGGCTCCAACGTCGAGTCCGACGACGTCGTGCAGGAGGCCTTCCTGACGGGGTGGCGGAAGCTCGCGGACCTCGAGGACGCCGAGCGGTTCCGCCCCTGGATCATGCAGATCGTCACCCGCCGGGCCCTCGACCGTCTCCGACGTCGACGTCACCACGACGACCTGGACGACCACGACGAGGCGGCCGACCCGTCGCAGGCCCCGGAGCGTACCGTCGAGACGCGCATGCAGCTCGACGCGATGTGGGCTGCTCTGGACCGGATGCCGATCGACCAGCGTCGGTGCTGGCTGCTCCGGGAGACCGCCGGGTACAGCTACCAGCAGATCGCCGAGGAACTCGAGCTCCCGACGTCGACCGTGCGGGGCCTGCTCGCACGGGCACGACGGTTCCTCGCCGCGGAGATGGAGGGATGGCGATGACGACCGACGACCTCCCCCTGCCCGACGACGACCTCGACGGCCACACGATCGAGGAGATCGCGGACTACCTCGACCGCGGTCGGGACCCGATCGACCCGTCCATCGAGGGCTCGGCGGTCTGCCGACTCGCGATGACGAACATGCAGCGCCTGCGCGAGCTCTCGCTCGGCGCGCTCGAGCAGCGCGCCGGTGCCGAGCCCGACCGGGAGACCGCCTGGGTCGACCGGTTGCTGGGGGCGATCCGCGCCGAGGTGCGGCCCGGTCGCGACGTCCCGGTCGCCCACCCCGATCCGCGCCTGCGCCTGGCGGTCACCGAGGCGGCCGTGCGCGGACTCGTGCGCCGCGCCGGTGACACGATGGGCGGCGTCGTGATGGGCCGCTGCGTGCTGCGGGGTGACGTGGAGGAGCCCGGAGCCGCGGTCAGCATCGACGTGACTGCCGGGCTCGTGTACGGCGGGTCGGCCCTGGAGACCGCCGAACGCCTGCGGGTCACCGTCGCCGAGGCCGTCGAACGGCACACCGAGCTGCGCGTCGAGGCCGTCGACGTCCACTTCGACGACGTCTACCTGCCCTGACGACCACATGCCTGACCACGACCTGCCCGACCGGCGGCGAGACGACCCACCAGCAGCGAGGAGCGCGACCATGGACGACGAAGCGATCTCACGCACGGTGACGGCCGGCATCCGACACGTCCCCGGGGTCACCGGGGTCTACCCGCCCCGACCCGTCGCCGCCGCGGCCGAGACCGTGGTCGACGCGGTGGTGCCCGTACCGCTCCGTCTGCACGACCCCGACGTCCTGGTCGACGTGGACCGACGCGGCGGCCGCGTGCACGTCGTCACCGGCATCAGCGTCGACGGCGGCCGTCCCGCCGCGGACACCCTCCGCGCGGTGGGTGAACGGGTCCGCGACCTGCTCGACGCGGACACGACCGCGACGGCGGACCTCATCAGCGTGACCGTCCGGCTGGTCGAGGACCCGGTCGACGCGGCCGTGGCGCCTCCCGAGGGCGGGCCCTCGGACGCGACCGCGCTGCCGACGAGCAATGTGTGAGCGCTTCCACTCGGAACTCCCCCACCCGTACGGTCGTACCGACGCGGCGGGACCGTACACGCTCGTGGTCGGCGAGCACGAGCTGTCGTCCTGGGACCTCGGCCCCACCGGCAGGGCCGGCAGCGCACCGGACGGGAGGCGCGTGGCGGATCAGCGCCACATCGCGCGTCCGACGCCGCGCCGGTCCGGAGGCACGTGGCCGGCCGGCACCGTGCCTCCCGTGGGTCGCGTCACCGGTGCGAGCGCGCCCTTCCGTCGACGAGGACGGCGACCGGTGCGTGCGGTGAGCATGCCATGATCCGGGAGTGCGCATCGACGACTTCCCCGTCCCGGAGACCCCGGCCGCCCGAGCGGCTGCGTCGCTCGCCACGCGCTACCAGTCGACGGCGATCACGGCGCACGCCGTCCGGTCCTGGTACTGGGCAGCGGGCTTCGCGGCGCTCGACGGGCTCGACGGCGTCGACCACGAACTGCTGTGGGTCGCGGCCGTCCTGCACGACATCGGCACCGTGACCGAGTTCGACAACCACACGGTGTCCTACGAGCACGCCGGTGGGAACGTCGCCGTCGCCCTGACGACCGGGGCGGGTTGGGCCGTCGAGCGGCAGCAGCGCGTGCTCGACGTGATCGTGCGGCACAACTGGCCGGGCGTCGACGTCCACCTCGACCTCGAGGGGCACCTGCTCGAACGCGCGACCGGGCTCGACGTCTCCGGCGCGGGGGTCGAGCTGCTGCCGGAGTCGTACCTGCGCGAGGTGCTCGCACGGCACCCCCGCGGCGCGCTGGCTGCGGAGTTCGGCGCGTGCGTCGTCGACCAGGCCGCTCGCAAGCCCGACACCGCAGCGCGGCGCCTGGTCGACGGCGGTGTCGTCCGGAAGCTCGCGCAGAACCCGCTCGAGGCGCTGTCCTGACCACGACGCGCGCGCGAGGCTCAGCCGGACGTGTCAGCATCGGATCATGACCACCGCCGAACCCGACGTCCGTCACGTCGTCGAAGCGTCCGGCGACGACCTCGACGCGGCCCGAGCGGTGTTCGAGTCGGCGTACGGTGCCGCCGGGTTCCTGCCCGAGCGGACCGAGCGGGACTTCGGCTACCGGTTCCGATCGGTCGGTGGCGACGGGATGTCGCTGGACTCGAAGCGCTTCGACGGTCGGATGGCCGGCGAGGTCGACGCGACGAGCCACTACTTCGTGACGTGGGTCAGCGACGGCGGCGGACTGCTGGACATCGACCGCGACGAGGTGGCGCTCGCGCCCGGACGCCCGATCGTGTTCCCGAGCGAGCGCCCGTACCGCTTCGACCTCGCCGACGTCCGGCAGAACGTGGTGCAGTTCGACCGCCGCACGCTCGAGCGCACCGCCGCCGAGCTGCACGGCACGGAGCCGGCGCCGCTCGTGTTCGACCACGCCGCGCTGCCCCGACGGGAGGACGTCCGGACGTGGAACGCCGAGCTGCGGGCCTCCGCGCAGGTCGTGCTCGGTCCCACGCCGCTGTCCCCGCTCGCGATGGCCGAGGCCACCCGGCGCACCGCGCTGTCGATGCTCCGGACCTTCCCGCACACGACCCTCGCGCCGGCCGCGCCGGTGCCCGTCGGCGCACGGGGCCGGGTGCAGCAGGCGATCGAGTACATGCACGCCAACGCCGACGTCCCGATCACCACGACCGACGTCGCCGAACACGTCGGGCTCAGTGTCCGCGGGCTCCAGCAGGGCTTCCAGCGGCAGGTCGGGATGTCACCGAACTCGATGCTCCGCGGGATCCGCTTCGACCGGATCCGGACGGAGCTCCGGTACCACTCGGTGGGCGAGACGACCGTGGCGGACACTGCGCGGCGGTGGGGGTTCGCGCACGCCGGGCGGTTCTCCTCCGCCTACGCGAAGCGGTTCGGGGAGCTGCCGAGCGAGACCCTGCGCGCGCGTCGCTGAGCGACTGCGTGGGCCCTGCCGGGATCGAACCGACGACATCCACGGTGTAAACGTGGCGCTCTACCAGCTGAGCTAAAGGCCCCTGGAGTCGATCCTAGACGCTCGGTGGGAACACCCTGTCCACGGTCCTGCGGTGATCGGGGCGGTGTTCCTCGTCGTGGCCACGGCTGACGAGCAACGCCGCCGCCGGGCGGCGCCCGGTCCACGCGCCCGCTGACGTCGGCGACGGTCGGCCGCGAGCACGATCGCGACCGGTCCGGAGCGCGAGCCGCGCTCCGGACCGACGGCCCCGCCGCGGGGCGCTCAGCCGAACCGCTGCACGAGCTCCCGCTTGAGCACCTTCCCGCTCGGACCGAGCGGCAGCGCATCCACCACGTGCACGACCCGCGGGTACTTGTACACGGCGATCTCGTCGGCGACGAAGCGGATCAGCTCCTCCGAGGTCACCTCGGCGCCCTGACGGAGCACGACCGCCGCGGCGACCTCCTGCCCGTGCACGTCGTGCGGGATCCCGAACACGGCGGCCATCGTGACGTCCGGGTGGGCGGCGAGGACCTCCTCCACCTGCCGGGGGTACACGTTGTAGCCGTTGCGGATGATCATGTCCTTCGTACGGTCGACGATGGTGAGGTACCCGTCGTCGTCCTTCCGCCCGAGGTCGCCCGTGCGGAACCACCCGTCGACGATCGCCTCGGCCGTGGCCTCGGGTCGGTTCAGGTAGCCGTTCATCAGGTTGTGGCCGCGGATCACCAGCTCGCCGATCTCGCCGCGCGGCAGCAGGACGGTGCGGTCGGTGACCTCCGGGTCGGCGATCTCGATGTCGACACCCCAGATCGGCGTCCCGATGGTGCCCGGGCGCGGGGTGGCCCCGACGTGGTTGAACGACGCCACCGGCGAGGTCTCGGTGAGCCCGTACCCCTCGTGGACCGGCGCGTCGAACACCTGCTGGAACCGTTCGAGCACGGCGAGCGGCAGCGATGCCCCGCCGGAGATCGCGTACCGCAGGTGCGGTCGGGCCTCGGACCGGGTCGCGGCGTCGAGCAGCGCGATGTACATCGTCGGGACGCCCATGAAGATCGCCGTGTCGTGCTCGACCATGGCCGCGAGTGCGGCGTCGCCGTCGAACCTCGGCAGCATGACGATCGTCGCGCCGGCGCGGAACCCGGTGTTCATGGTGCAGGTCTGCCCGAAGGTGTGGAAGAGCGGCAGCGCACCGAGCAGGACGTCGCCCCGACGCATGTCGAAGGTCGTGAGCAGGCACGTGTTGACCTGTTCGAGCAGGGCGAAGTGGGAGCCCTCGGCGCCCTTCGGCTTCCCGGTCGTCCCGCTCGTGTACAGGATCGTGGCGGTGTCGAACGGGTGGCGCGGGACGTAGGTGTCGAGCGGTTCGCTCGTCGCGGCGACGGTCTCGAGTCGGTCCGGAGCGCCCTCGGCGTCCGCCGGGGCGAGCACGCTGAGCACGTCGACGCCGGCGGCTGCCGCCCCGGCGCCACCCTCGCCGAGCAGGGGGGCCGCGCAGACGAGCAGTCGGGCGTCGCTGTCGCGGAGCACGAACTCGATCTCCCCGCGCTTGAGCAGCGCGTGCACCGGCACGACCACGGCGCCGAGCGCGAGGACGGCGTAGTAGACGCGCGGGAAGTCGGCGACGTTCGGCACGAGCATCGCGACGCGGTCGCCCTCGCGCACACCGCGCGCGCGGAGGCCGCCGGCGTAGGCGAGGGTCTGCTGCCACAGCTCGGCGTACGTGGTCCGCTGGTCCCCCACGACGACCGCGACGTCGTCCGGGAACCGCGCCGCGGACTCGGCGAGGATCGCGGCGACGGAGGCGGTGGCCTGGGTCGTCCGGGCACCGTGGGCGGCGCCGGGTGCGGGGTGGCTGCTGGTGGTGGTGCTGGTCATGCCGGCCTTCCGTCTCCCGTGACGAGTTCTCCTCACGGAGCCTACGGCGCTCGGGCGTCCTCGGTCCGGTCGCGCGATCTCCGGCGCGCCCCGGCGAGCGCGTGTCTGGACGTCGGCTGCACGCAGTGCGCGCAGCGGCTGTGGGCTTGCGCTCACAGCAGGATCGTGTTCAATCGAGTCGTCGTGGTGCGGGTCAGGCACCACGGCACGGGCGGCCGGTCTGTGTTCGGGTCACGGATCGGCCGCCGCACCCGGTCCTCGTCCGCGCGTCGGGACGAGACCGCTGCGGGACGAGCCGCTCCGCGGCAGTGAGCCGGTGCGCGCCGGACGGGAGGCCCGTGGCCGACCCGCCTCGCGCCTCCCGTAGGCCGGGTGGTCCGCTCGAGACCGGTGTCGTGGGTCGCCGACCCTCGTCACGTACCCCGGTGCGCCCCGCGCGCCCGGACCGGCTCGGTACTGTCGGGCGGACGAGGTGAGGAGGCTGCGATGACCGAGGACGGCACGCACGGGACGTCCGGGTACTGGTACCCGGACCGGCCGGCGAGGACCGGTGTCGAACTGCTCACCGCGATGCGGCGCTACCGCGCCGCCGAGGTCGCGATGCGCGAGCGCAAGCGCCGGTCGATGGGGATGAACGCGACCGACATGGAGGCGGTCCGCTTCCTGCTGCGCGCCGCGGAGCAGGGCCGCGCGGTGCGGCCGGGCGACCTGACCGCGCACCTGGGGATCACGTCGGCGTCGACCACGGCCGTCGTCAAGCGGCTCGTCTCCAGCGGGCACGCCGAACGCCGGCCGGACCCGGCGGACGGCCGCGGCGCCCTGCTGGTCGCGACCGTGCACAGCGATGACGAGGTCCGGTCCGAACTCACCGACGTGCACGCCCGGATGATCGCCGCGGCCGACCGGCTGTCGCCGCAGACGGTGGTCGAGATGCAGGCGTTCTTCGCCGAGGTGATCGACGCGATGGGCGCCGACTCACCCGCGGACGAGGCCGACGGCGCCGCCCGCCCGGGTGCGATGGCCGATATGCGTACGCATCCAGTTCGGTAGTTAGACAAACTAGAGAAATCGGAGCAAGCTGGCCCCAGTCGCCGATCGGCGACGACCCACAGCACGGGAAGGGCCGGCCATGAGCACCATCGACGCGACGCACTCGCAGTTCTCCGAGGTCCGGGAGGCAGCCCGTGGACGGGTCCTCGCCACCCTGGCGACCAGCCTCGGCATCGTCGCCGTGACCGTCGCCACCGCTGCCGTCACCGTCGTCACCCTCGGGGCGTGAGCACGGTGCGCACCGCGAACGACCTCCGCGAACTCCAGCGCCACCCCCACGAGTGGCACCGCCGCGGCCTGCGGCACCCCGACGAGATCGACGCCCTCGTGCACCACCGCACGCACGGCGACGTCCCGCCCGAGCCGACCTACGGCGACTTCTTCCGCGTCGCCTGAGCCCGTCCCACCGAGCGGAGCTCCGGGAACTGGTCGTCCCGCCACTCCCCCTCGACCGACACACCGCCCGACGCCGCGGACTCCTCGCGCTCGCGGAGCTCGACCCGTCGGATCTTGCCCGAGATCGTCTTCGGCAGCTGCCCGAACTCGACCCGGCGGACCCGGGCGTACGCCGGGAGCGCGACCCGTGCGTGCTCGAGCACCGCACGAGCGGTCTCGGCCGTCGGCTCCCACCCGGCCGCGAGCGTGACGTAGGCCTTCACGACGTTCAGCCGTGCGTCGTCCGGTGCGGGGACGACGGCGCTCTCGGCCACGGCGTCGTGCTGCAGCAGGGCGCTCTCGACCTCGAACGGCGACACCTTGTAGTCGGAGGACTTGAAGACGTCGTCGGTCCGGCCGATGAAGGTCAACTGCCCGTCCGCGTCGCGGACCGCGATGTCGCCGGTGTGGAAGAAGCCGTCCCGCATCGCGTCGGCGGTGCGCTCCGGGTCGCCGAGGTACCCGGCCATCAGGTTCGTCGGCCGCTCGGTCAGGTCGAGGCAGACCTCGCCCTCGTCCCCGACGCGCCCGGTCAGCGGGTCGAGCAGCGTCACGGCCACCCCGGGCAGCGGACGACCCATCGCCCCGGGTGTCACCGCCCCACCGGGCACGTTGCCGATGATCGCCGTCGTCTCGGTCTGGCCGTAGCCGTCGCGGATCGTCAGGCCCCAGGCCGCCTGGACACGGGCGATCACCTCGGGGTTGAGTGGCTCGCCCGCGGACACCACCTCGCGCAGCGCGTGCGGCCTCGGTCCGAGGTCGGACTGCAGGAGCATCCGCCAGGCGGTCGGCGGCGCGCAGAACGTGTCGACGCCGGCCTCGTCGAGCTGCGCGAGGAGCCCGGCGGGGTCGAAGCGCGGCGTGTCGTACACGAAGACGGTCGCCTCGGCGATCCACGGCGCGAAGAAGCAGCTCCAGGCGTGCTTGCCCCACCCGGGTGAGCTGATCGCCAGGTGCACGTCGCCGGGCCGGAGTCCGAGCCAGTGCATGGTGCTGAGGTGGCCGACCGGGTACGACGCCTGCGTGTGCACGACCATCTTCGGCCGCGAGGTGGTGCCCGACGTGAAGTACACCAGGCAGGGGTCGTCGGTGCTCGTCGTGACCACGGGCCGCACCTCGTCCGCCGGCGCCGGGGTACCGAGGTCGTCCGGGTAGGACGTCCAGCCGTCGACCGCTCCCCCGACCACGATGCGCGACGGAGCACCCGTCACCCCGTCGAACTTCGGCGTCTCCCCGTGGTTCGTGACGACGTGCGCGACGCCGCCGCGGTCGATGCGGTCCTGCAGGTCGGCGGTGTCGAGCATGGTCGAGGTCGGCAGGATGACCGCGCCGAGCTTCATCACCGCCAGCATGGTCTCCCACAGCTCGAGCTGGTTGCCGAGCATCAGGAGCACGTGGTCGCCCTTCCGGACCCCGAGCCGGTCCAGGCGGACCGCGAGCCGGTCGGAGCGGGCGGCCATCTCGGCGTACGTCGTGCGCGAGCCGCCGTCCTCGTCGACGATCCACAGCGCCACGCGGTCGTTCCCGCGGGCGACCACGTCGAACCAGTCGGTCGCCCAGTTGAAGGTCCGGCCGAGGTCGGGCCAGCGGAACGCACGTCGGGCGGCCTCGGCACGCTCGGTGTCGTGCTCGTCGAGGACCGCGAGCAGTTCGTCACGGGCGGCGCGGTACGCGGCGGTCGGGTTCAGGGAGGACACCGGTCGATCATGCCCCACCGGGCACCCCGCGCGCTCGCAGCGGACGGTCGTCGGTCGCGGGTAGCGTCGTCCTCGTGGACGGTGTCGGTGTGGTGGACGAGTCCGGGCGGCTGCGGCTCCTCGGCAGCGCCGTGGCCGGCGCGGCCTTCGGCGTGGTGCTCGCGGTGCTCGTCGCGTCGTCCTGGCTGACGACCACGACGGCGCTGCTCGTCGGGGTCGGTGTGCCCGCGGGGATCGCCGGTGCGGCCATCGGCGTCTGGACGCAGCTGCGGGCCTGGCGAGCCGCCGGCGGCTACGAGCGATCGGCGGCCGTGCAGCGATGGGTCGCGGAACAGCGCGTGCCGCCGGGGGTCACGGCCGACGAGTGGGTCCCGGCGCTGCAGGCGCAGGCCGACCGCGAGGGCGCCGGCTGGGGCAAGATCGTCCTCTGCGTGCTCTGGACCGCGATGACGCTCTCGATGGCGGACCAGCACGGCCCGCTCCTGACGGGGTTGCTCGTCGCGCTCTGGGTCGGGATCGGCGCGTGGTCCGCGCTCTGGGTCGTCCCCCGCGCCCGCGCAGCGCGGGCACTGCTCCGCCGCGGCGTCGCGACCGAGCCGTACCCGACGGAGTCCCGACCGACCGACTCCTGAGCCGGCCCTGCGCCCCGGGGATCGTCACGGGACGTCCGCGGCTGCCGTGACTACGCTCGTCCGCATGCAGAGTCGCACCCTCGGCCGCACCGGCCGCTCCGTGTCCGTCGTCGGCCTCGGCACGTGGCAGTTCGGCGGTGACTGGGGTCCCGTCAGCGAGCAGGACGCCGCCGCCGTGATGGACGCCTCGGTCCAGTCCGGCGTCACCCTCTTCGACACCGCCGACGTGTACGGCGACGGTCGCAGCGAGCAGCTCATCGGGGCATGGCGACGGGCCAACCCCGACGTGCCGCTCACCGTGACGACCAAGATGGGTCGACGCGCCGACCAGGTCCCCGCGAACTACGTCGCGGCCAACTTCCGCGAGTGGGTCGACCGTTCCCGGCGCAACCTCCGGCAGGACACCCTCGACCTCGTGCAGCTGCACTGCCCGCCGACCGCGGTCTTCGAGGACGACGCCGTGTACGACGCCCTCGACGCCCTCGTCGCCGACGGGTCGGTCGCCGCGTACGGCGTCTCCGTCGAGACCGCGGACCAGGCGCTCACCGCGATCGCCCGGCCGCACGTCGCGACCGTGCAGGTCATCCTCAACGCGTTCCGGCTCAAGCCGCTGGACCGCGTGCTGCCGGCCGCACGGGAGGCGGGGGTCGGGATCCTCGCGCGCGTCCCGTTGGCGTCGGGACTGCTCTCCGGGAAGTACACGACCGAGACCACGTTCAGCGAGGGCGACCACCGCAACTACAACCGTCACGGCGAGGCCTTCGACCAGGGCGAGACGTTCAGCGGCGTCGACTTCGCGGACGGCGTGCAGGCCGCCCGGGCGTTCGCGGCGGCGCTGCCCGAGGGCATCTCGGTCCCGCAGGCGGCGCTCGCGTGGATCGTCGCGCAGGACGGCGTCACCGCCGCCATCCCGGGCGCCAGGAACCCCGAGCAGGCCCGCTCGAACGCCGGAGCACCGGACCTGGTCGACGACAGCGCACTCGACCTCGGCGCCCTCGACAGCACGGTGCACGAGCTCTACGACCGGTGGTTCCGCGCCACCGTGCACGACCGGTGGTGAGCCGCCGGCCCGGCACGCGAACCGGCCGGGCCCCGCGGGTGGGCGGTGCGCGGACGGCGCCCCGGAGCGTCGTCGTCACGCTCGTCGCGGCGGTGGCCGTCCTCCTGCTCGCCCTCTGCACGGCGCCGGCGGCGGGGACGACCCGCACCGCGCCTCCCTGGCCGGCACCGACCGACCTGCAGACGCGCGCCGAGGCGGCGGGCCTGCGGAACGTCTGGGGCGAACCGCTCGCCGAGCACGTGCACACGCACCTGACGATCCTGGACGGCTCGACACCGGTGACGGTCCCGGGCGACGTCGGGCACTCGTCGCGGGAGCGGTTCGCCGCCGAGCTCCACACCCACGACACCTCCGGCATCCTGCACGTCGAGTCGCCGACCCGGCAGACGTTCACGCTCGGGCAGTTCTTCGACGAGTGGGACGTCTCGCTCGGCGCGGGGCACGTCGGCGGGCTGCACGGGGAGCTGACGACCTGGGTCGACGGACACCGGTACCTCGGCAACCCGCGGTCGATCGCGTTGACGAACCGTCGCGAGGTCGTGCTCGTCGTCACCACGATCGGCGAGGTGCCGCACCTGCCGGCGCCGTTCGACTGGCCGCCGCAGTACCGCTGACGGGGGTCGGCACCGGGGTCGGGGGCGGCTCGCGGCCACGCGGCGACGACGTGGTGCCACCGCGTGGCTGCGAGCCGTACGCTGCACTCGTGACGACGATCCGGACCGGTACCGACCTCGCGGCGGTCGAGGACGTCGTCGCGGGCATCGCCGCACACGGCGAGCGCTACCTGTCGCGGGTGTTCACCGACCGCGAGCGCGCCGACTGCGGTGACGACCCCGAGCGTCTGGCCGCCCGCTTCGCCGGCAAGGAGGCCGTGCTGAAGCTGCTGCGACCCGCGCCGGGCGACGCGGTCCCCCCGACGGACGTCGCGGTGGTGCTGGACGCCGCCGGCGCCCCGGTCGTCGAGCTCTCCGGACGCGCCGCCGAGCTCGCCACGGCGGTCGGCTGCGGACCGGTTGCGGTGTCGTTGTCACACGAACGGGGGCTGGCGCTGGCGACCGCCGTGGCGCTGTCCCGACGCTGACCGCCCCGGTCCCGCGTTCCTTGCGGCGCACGTGCGGGATCACGCACGTGCACGGCGGTTTTCCGGGCCCGCATGCTCCCTATCGTTGCTCGCATGCACCAGGACCCGACCTCCGCACCCGCCCCCGTCGCCCTCGCCGCGCCCGGCGCCGAGCAGGCCGTCCGACGGGCCCTCGCCGACCACGGACACCTCACCGTCGACGCGTCCGACATCGCCTCGATCGCCGACCTGTACGCGCTCGGCCTGACCTCGCACGCCACCGTGAACGTGATGCTCGCGGTGGAGAACGAGCTCGACGTGGAGTTCCCCGACGCCGTGCTGCACCGCTCGACCTTCGCCACGATCGAGTCGATCGCGGCCGCCGCGGAGGCAGCAGCGTGAGCACCCCCGTCCTGGACGACCCGTCGGTCCCCGTCGGCCCGGACACGACCGGAGCCACCACGCCCGTCGACCGCTTCGCCCTCCGCGCCGCACTCGTCGCCGAGGTCGCCGCCCGGCACGCGGACGAGGTCGACCGCGACGCCCGTCCGCCCCACGAGGCGATCGCGGCGATGAAGGAGCACGGCCTCCTGGCGGCCGCCGTCCCGACCGCACTCGGCGGCGAGGGAGCCACCCTCGCCGAGCTCTCGACGATCGCCACGGCCCTCGGGCGGGCGTGCGCCGCGACCGGGATGGTCTTCGCGATGCACCACGGACAGGCGATGGCGCTCTGGCGGCACGGCGGCGTCGGCCTCGGTGTCACCGCGATGACCGAGGCCGTCCTGGCCGGAGCGCTCGTGGCGTCCTCGACGACCGAGAAGGGCATCGGTGGCGACGCGCGCCGGAGCACCTGCGCCATCGAGGTCTCCAACGCTGGTCGCATCCACCTGCACAAGGAGGCGCCCGTCATCTCCTACGCGACCGAGGCCGACGCGGTGTTCGTCACCGCCCGTCGCGACCCCGACGCCGCGCCCTCGGACCAGCGTCTCGTCGTCTGCCTGCCCGAGGACACGACCCTCACGCAGACCTCGACCTGGGACACCCTCGGTCTCCGCGGCACCTGCAGCAACGGCTGGGTGCTCGACGCCGACACCCACGAGGACCGGGTGCTCCGCGACGACTACGCGACGATCTCGGCGCAGACGGTCCTGCCGGTCTCCCACGTGCTGTGGGCGTCGGTCTGGACCGGCATCGCCGCCGGCGCCGCCGAACGCGCCCGGCAGGCCGTGCGGAAGCAGGCGCGGGCCGCGGTCGGGACGACCCCGCCGGGAGCCCTCCGGCTCGCCGAGCTCCTGGTGGAGCTGCAGACCCTCGCGGACGCGGTCCGCCACGCCGCGGAGCGTTTCGACCGGTCCGCCGACGACGCGACGGTGCTCGGCTCCCCCGCGTACGCACTCGCCGCCAACGCCCTGAAGATCGCCGCATCGGAGCGGGTCGTCGACATCGTGACGACCGCGATGCGCATCGTCGGCATCGCCGGGTTCGCCGCGACGGGGCCGCTGAGCATCGCCCGACACCTCCGGGACGCCCACGGAGCCGCCGTGATGGTGAGCAACGACCGGCTCCTGCAGAACGACGCCGCACTTGCACTCATGAGCGGAGCACTCCTGTGACCATCACCGACCACACCACCACGTCCGACCTCGACGCCGCGCGCGCCGCACTGCGCGGACGTCTGCTCACCGACCGGGTCCTCGTCGACCTCGGCTCCCCCGGGCTCTACGGCCGCACCGGCGTCTTCGAGCGCGTGTACGGCGCGGTCGACGCCGCCGTCGTGCGGAGCCAGGCCGACCTCGACGCCGAGGTCCTGCGCTTCCCGCCGGTCGAGCCGCTCGCCGCGTTCGAGCGGACGGACTACATCGCGTCGTTCCCGGACCTCGCCGCGTCGATCTCCGGCTTCACCGGCGACGACCGGACGCACCGCGCACTGCTGGCCGCCCGGGGTCGCGGCGAGCGCTGGGAGTCGTTCCTCGAGCCCGCCGACCTCATGCTGACCCCGGCCGTCTGCCACCCGCTGTACGGGCTGATCGGCGACACGGTGCCGGTCGGCGGTCGGACGTTCGACATCGTCGGCGACTCGTTCCGCCGCGAGCCCTCGCTCGACCCGATGCGACTGCAGGCCTTCCACATGCACGAGTTCGTGCACGTCGGCACCCCCGAGTCGGCGAAGGCGCACCGCGACGGCCGCACCCCCGGCATGCGCGCCCTGCTCGAGTCCTTCGGCCTGGCGATCGACGTCGTCCCGGCGAACGACCCGTTCTTCGGTCGTGTCGGCCAGATGCTCGCCCGGAACCAGGTCGAGCAGTCGCTGAAGTACGAGTTCGTCACCCCCGTGTACGGCCCCGAGCACGAGGCGACGGCGATCTCGTCGGCGAACCTGCACGAGGACCACTTCGGCACGTCGTTCGGTCTCCGCACCGCCGACGGCGAGGTGGCCCACAGCGCCTGCACCGCGTTCGGCCTCGAGCGCATCACGATCGCCCTGTTCGCCGCGCACGGCACCGACCCGGACCGCTGGACGACCGACGTCCGCGCGGCCCTGGCGCTGTGACCACCCACCACGGCTGGTCGGGCTCGCCTGCGCTGCGCCTCGCCGTGCAGCTCCCGCCGACCGCACGCGCCGGCGTGGTCCTCTGCCCGCCGCTCGGGCAGGAGGGCGTCATCGCCTACCGCACGCTGCGGCTGCTGGCGGACGGCCTGGAGGCCCGTGGCGTGGCCTCGGTGCGCTACGACCCGTCCGGACGTGGCGACTCCGCGGACGACGGCGACCCCGACGCGCAGGTCCGGTCCGCTCGCGCCGCCGCGGCGGTGCTGCGCCGGTCGGGGGTCGAGCGCATCGCGTTCGTGGGTCTCGCCTCGGCAGCCCTGGTCGCAGCCGCCGCCGTCGGTGACGACGACGCCCTGGTCGTCTGGGACGCCCCGGCGTCCGGACGTGCCTGGCTGCGACGGCAGCGGGCGCTCGCGATCATCACGATCGGCCCCGACCGGATCGTGGACGGAGTCGAGTCGCTCGTGGGCATCGACCTCGGACCCGCCGAGACCGCCGTCGTCGGCGCCCTGGCGTACGCGCCCCGCTCCGCGACGACGGTCGCCGTCGTCCGCCCGGGTGCCGTCCCGCCGCGCGGACTCGGCCCGGTCGAGGTCCTCGAGGTGGACGGCACCGCCGAGCTCCTCGACGGCACGAGCATCGACGCCCGGATCCCGGCGGACGCCGTCGACGCCGTGGTCGGTCGGCTGGACGCCTGGGCACCCGCCACCGCTGCTCCGACGACCCCGCCCGCGCTCGACGAGGTGCTGGACGTCGACGACCGCGTGTCCGAGCGGGTGCTCCGCATCGGCCCGGACGGGCTCTTCGCCGTCGAGACCGTGTCCTCCGCCCAGGACGAGGACGCCCCGGTGGTGCTGCTCCACAACGGCGGCGCGGAGCACCGGACCGGCGCCGTCGACTACCAGGTCGCCCTCGCGCGGACGCTGGCCCGTGACGGCGCCCGCGTCGTGCGCGTCGACCGGCGGGGTACCGGGGAGAGCTCGGACGTGCGCGCCGACGAGGACGCCTTCCTGTTCGCGCAGGAGTGGGTCGACGACCAGCACGAGGTGGTCGCGGCGTTGCGGGTCCCCTCCGAGCGGCTCGCCATCGTCGGCATGTGCGCCGGTGCGTGGCTCGCCGGCCGCGCGGTCGACGAGCACCCGCGGCTCGTGGTGGAGATCAGTCCGAACGACTACCGCCGCACGCCCGCGGCTCCGGGCTCCTACGCCGGGTCCGCGCAGGCGGTGGCCGACGCGTCCCGGCTCCGTCGCGTGCTCCGCGCTCCCTACAACCGCCTCGTCCCGGCGCGGGTCCGCGACGCGATCGCCCGCCGCGGGGCGCTCGGCGGCGTCGTCGGCCACCTCGGCCCGATCGTCGAGCACGGCACGGACGTCGTCGTGGTCGCGGCGCCGGAGGACATCGAACGCTTCGAGCGGTACGGCGGACGTCGCGCCGTCCGCCGCTGGGGTGCGAAGGTCTCGGTCGTGGAGGTCCCGGACGGCGACCACGCGCTGTTCTCGCCGGCGATGCGACGCGCGGTGGTGACCGAGGTGCGGTCCCGCATCGCGGAGACGTTCCCCGCCGGGGCAGTGGCGGGCTGAGCAGGGCCGCGCTCGCACGGCCGCGCTGGGGGCGCGGCGCCGTCGGACGACCGCTGCGGAACGGCCCGGCCCGTCAGGCCGGTGCGGAGGTGAGTCCGAGGAACGCCGCCACGGCACCGGGGTGCTCGACGTGTGCGAAGTGCCCGCAGTCGTCGAGCACGGCCGTCCGGGCTCCCGGCACCAGGCCGCGCAGGTCGTCGAGGTCGGACACCCGGGCGAAGACGTCCCCGCCGCCGAGCACCGCAGCCACCGGGCAGCCGACCGACCGCCAGCGGTCGACGTCGTAGCCGGCGGCGTCCCGGGCGGCAGCCGTGAAGCGCTCGGGCCGGAACTCGTCGACGAAGGCGTCGAGGACACTCGGGTCCAGTCGACGGACGTGCGCGAACACGGGTGCGGCGACGAGCGGCAGGAGTCCGACCCGGGCGGTGCCACGGAGGATCGCCCTCGCCCGACGACCCGTCACGAGGAGCCCGGCCCGCAGCAGCGTGAACGCGGGGAGGGACGCGAGCGCACGCCAGGGTCGGCCGGAGGCCCGCACGGTCGCGGTCGTCGTGCCCGACACGAGCCCGAGCGACCCGACGCGCTCGGGAGCGACCACGGCGAGGTGGAGCGCGACGAACGCGCCCATCGAGTGCCCGACGACGTCGACCGGCCCCACGGCGAGGGCGTCGAGGACCTCCAGCAGCACGCGGACGCCGTCGTCCACGGTGAACGGCCCCGCGGGCGCCGGCGACGACCCCCACCCGGGCAGATCGACGAGCACGAGACCCCGCGCGCCGACACCACCGGCGGCGGCCAGCAACGGCGTCCAGGTCGTCCACGACCCCGCCACACCGTGGAGCAGCAGCACCGGGTCGGCTCCGGGGCGGTGGTGCACCACCACGGGCCCGCTGCCGGTCGGCACCGTGGTGCGTCGGAGCGACCACGCGGCGGCCGCGTCGGTCACCGGCCAGGGTGCGTAGGGGCTCGCGGGGACGGTCAGGCGACCGGGACCGGCGCGGTGCACGCGGCGAGACGGTCGAGCGCCTCGCGGTACTCGGCGACGTCGCGCTGCAGCCCGGGCTCGGTGATGATCGACGCCTTGATACGACCGTGCACGTCGATGACGAACGTCGCGCGGGTCGCGAAGCCCTTCTTGTCGAGGAACACGCCGTACTCCTTCGACACCGCGCCGTGCGGCCAGAAGTCGGCGAGCAGCTCGAAGTCGTAGCCGTGCGTCTCGGCGAACGAGCGGAGCGTGGCCTTCGAGTCGACGGAGATGCCGATCAGCTCGACCCGCTGGTCCTCGAACATCGCGATGTTGTCCTGCAGGGTGCAGAGCTCGTTCGTGCAGCCGGACGAGAACGCCAGCGGGAAGAAGACGAGGGCGACCGGGCGGACGCCACGGAAGTCGCTGAGGCGGACGTGCTCGCCGAACTGGTTCGGGAGCTCGAAGTCCGGCGCGAGGGAGCCGATCTCCAGGGCCATCGGTGCGCTGCTTCTTCCTCGGGCGTGGGGTGTGCCCGTGTCGCGTGCGCACGTGCGGGTCGTCCGTGCACGATCGGCAATCGTACGCCGACCGCACCAGGACGCAAGTACCACCTGCACGACACCATCAGCGAAGGCGTCGGTCGTGGGGCCTAAGGTGGTGTGGGCTCCGACCGGTCGTGACCCGACCATCGGTGGCCCCCATGTCCACCACCACGAGAACGAACGAGGTCAAGGGTGACGGTGAACGACCAGGACCCGCGCAGCACCGCAGGGACCGACCAGGACCCGGAGGAGACCGCAGAGTGGCGTGAGTCGCTCGACGGACTCGTCGCGACGCACGGCCACCAGCGGGCCCGCGAGATCATGCAGAGCCTGCTGAAGCGCTCGAACGAGCTGCACCTCGGCGTGCCGATGGTCCCGACGACCGACTACGTCAACACGATCGCGCCCGAGGACGAGCCCGAGTTCCCCGGTGACGAGGAACTCGAGCGCCGCTACCGCCGGTGGATCCGGTGGAACGCCGCGATCACGGTGCACCGCGCCCAGCGCCCCGGCGTCGCGGTCGGTGGGCACATCTCGACGTACGCGTCGAGCGCCGCGATGTACGAGGTCGGCTACAACCACTTCTTCCGCGCACAGGACCACCCCTCCGGCGGTGACCAGGTCTTCTTCCAGGGCCACGCCTCCCCAGGCATGTACGCCCGCGCCTACATGGAGGGCCGCCTCAGCGAGGACCAGCTCGACGGCTTCCGCCAGGAGAAGTCGCACGCGGGCGGTGGGCTGTCGTCCTACCCGCACCCGCGCCTCATGCCGCACTTCTGGCAGTTCCCGACCGTGTCGATGGGCATCGGCCCGATCAACGCGATCTACCAGGCCCAGCAGGCCAAGTACCTGTCCAACCGCGGCATCAAGGACGCCTCCGACCAGCAGGTCTGGGCGTTCCTCGGCGACGGCGAGATGGACGAGGTCGAGTCGCGCGGGCAGCTGCAGGTCGCGGCGAACGACGGGCTCGACAACCTGAACTTCGTCATCAACTGCAACCTCCAGCGCCTCGACGGACCCGTCCGCGGCAACGGCAAGATCATCCAGGAGCTCGAGGCGTTCTTCCGCGGCGCGGGCTGGAACGTCATCAAGGTCGTCTGGGGCCGCGAGTGGGACGACCTGCTCGCCCGCGACACCGAGGGCGCGCTCCTCAACCTGATGAACGCGACGCCGGACGGCGACTACCAGACCTACAAGGCCGAGAACGGCGCCTACGTCCGCGAGAACTTCTTCGGGCGCGACCCGAAGGCGCTCGAGCTCGTCGAGGGCTACACGGACGACCAGATCTGGAACCTCAAGCGCGGCGGGCACGACTACCGCAAGGTCTACGCCGCGTTCAAGGCCGCGACCGAGCACAAGGGCCAGCCGACGGTCATCCTGGCGAAGACGGTCAAGGGCTACGGCCTCGGCCCGAGCTTCGAGGGCCGCAACGCGACCCACCAGATGAAGAAGCTCACGCTCGACAACCTCAAGCAGTTCCGCGACGAGATGCGCATCCCGATCTCCGACGCGCAGCTCGACGAGGACCCCTACACCCCGCCGTACTACCACCCCGGTCACGACGACGAGGCGATCCAGTACATGCACGAGCGTCGCCGCGAGCTCGGTGGGTACGTGCCGGAGCGTCGGACGAAGTACACCCAGTTCACGCTGCCGGAGGAGTCGAAGTACCAGGTCGTGAAGAAGGGCTCCGGCAAGCAGGAGGTCGCCACGACGATGGCGTTCGCCCGCCTGCTGAAGGACCTGCTCCGCTCCCCGGACTTCGGCAACCGCGTGGTGCCGATCATCCCGGACGAGGCGCGCACGTTCGGCATGGACGCGTACTTCCCGACCGCGAAGATCTACAACCCGAACGGCCAGCACTACACGTCGGTCGACCGCGAGCTGCTCCTGGCCTACAAGGAGAGCCCGCAGGGCCAGATCATCCACGTCGGCATCAACGAGGCGGGCGCCCTCGCAGCATTCACCGCCGTCGGGTCCTCGTACTCGACGCAGGGCGAACCGCTCATCCCGGTCTACGTCTTCTACTCGCAGTTCGGGTTCCAGCGCACCGGCGACGCGATCTGGGCCGCCGGTGACCAGATGGTCCGCGGCTTCATGATCGGTGCCACCGCAGGGCGCACCACGCTGACCGGCGAGGGCCTGCAGCACGCCGACGGTCACTCGCCGCTCCTCGCGGCGACGAACCCGGCGGTCGTGTCCTACGACCCGGCCTACGGCTACGAGATCGGGCACATCGTCCGTTCCGGCCTCGAGCGCATGTACGGGACGAACGAGGACGGCTCGCCGTCCCACGACGACCCCAACGTCATGTACTACCTGACGGTCTACAACGAGCCGCTCGTGCAGCCCGCCGAGCCCGAGGGCGTCGACGTCGAGGGCATCGTCAAGGGCATGTACCTGCTCAAGCCGAGCGAGCACGACGGCCCGAAGGCCCAGCTGCTCGCGTCCGGCGTCGCGGTGCCGTGGATCCTCGAGGCGCAGCAGCTCCTCGCCGAGGACTGGGGCGTGTCCGCCGACGTCTGGAGCGTCACGAGCTGGGGCGAGCTCACCCGTGACGGCCTCGACGCCGAGCAGCAGGCGTTCCTCAACCCGAACGAGCAGCCGCGCACCCCGTACGTGACCGAGCGCCTGCTCGGCACCGAGGGGCCGGTCGTGGCGGTGAGCGACTTCATGCACGCCGTGCAGGAGCAGATCCGTCCGTTCGTCCCGACCGACTACGCGACGCTCGGTGCCGACGGCTTCGGCTTCTCGGACACCCGTCCGGCGGCACGCCGCTTCTTCCACATCGACGGCCCCTCGGTCGTCGTGCGGACGCTGCAGCAGCTCGCCAAGCAGGGCAAGGTCGACCACGCCCTCGTCCAGCAGGCGATCGACAAGTACCGCCTGCACGACGTGAACGCCGGTACCACCGGCAGCGCCGGCGGAGAGGCCTGATCCGCCGGTGAGCACCCCCCGCACCGACCCTGCCGTGAGCCAGGAGAGGGACCGCGAACGCGCGCTCTCCTGGCTCCGGCAGGTGTCGGGCGAACTCTCGACCGCGACCATCAAGCGGCTCGAGGACACCCTGCCCTGGTACAGCGAGATGCCGCCCGGACGCCGCTCCGCCGTCGGTCTCGTCGCCCAGGCGGGCATCACCTCGTTCATCTCCTGGCTCGAGGGCAGCGCGTCCACCCCGTGGATCGCCGCCGCCGACGTCTTCGGCTCGGCACCGCGCGAGCTCCTGCGCTCGGTGAGCCTGCAGCAGACCCTGCAGCTCATCCGCGTCGTCGTGACCGTCGTCGAGGAGCGCGCGAAGGACGACGAGATGCTGCAGGAGGCGATCCTGAAGTACTCGCGGGACATCGCCTTCGCCGCCGCCGACGTCTACGCCCGCGCAGCCGAGGCCCGCGGGCTGTGGGACGCCCGGCTCGAGGCCCTGGTCGTCGACTCCATCCTGTCGGGTGAGTACGACGACGAGCTGCCCTCACGGATCGCCGCCCTCGGGTGGCACGGCCACGGCGAGGTCGCGGTGCTCGTCGGCAACGCACCGAAGCAGCTCGAGGTCGACCAGATCCGCCGCACCGCCCGCCACATGGACGCCGACGTGCTCATCGGCGTGCAGGGCTCGCGGCTCGTGGTCGTCATCGGACGGGCCACCCCGCGGGACGACGTCCCCGAGGGTGAGGAGCCCGTCTCGTTCACGGCGATCGCGCAGGCCCTCGAACCGTCGTTCGGCGAGGGGCACCTCGTGCTCGGCAACGAGGTCCCCGGCGTGGTCGACGCGTCCACCAGCGCGAAGGGCGCCCTGGCCGGGTTCGCCGTGGCCCGTGCGTGGCGCGGCGCTCCCCGGCCGGCCCTGGCCGACGACCTGCTCCCGGAGCGTGCCCTGGCCGGCGACCCGCTCGCCCGGTCGGCGCTCGTGCAGCGGATCTACGTGCCGCTCAAGGACCAGTCGACCGAGCTCCTGCAGACGCTCTGGTGCTACCTCGACACCGGCCGGTCGCTCGAGGCGACGGCGCGCGAGCTGTTCGTGCACCCGAACACCGTGCGCTACCGGCTCCGCCGTGTCGCCGACGTCATCGGGTGGGACGCCACCCACGCGCGCGACGCCCTGATCGTGCAGTCGGCGCTCATCCTCGGCGCGATGTCCGAGTCGAACGCCGGTCGACGGCGCCTGCCGCCGCGTCGCTGACCCGACGGTAGGGATCACACAACGTCCCCGCCGGATCGCTGTCGGATGTCCACACGGGCCGACAGCGGTGCGACGACGAGGATTGACCGGTGATCGTCGTCGTCGCGCCCGGACAGGGCTCCCAGACCCCCGGCTTCCTCGCCCCCTGGCTCGAGGACTCCGCCGTCCGTGACCGCGTGGGAGCGTGGTCCGAGGCGATCGGCGTCGACCTCGCGCACCACGGCACCGAGTCCGACGCCGACACCATCAAGGACACCGCCCTCGCGCAGCCGCTCATCGTCGCCGCCGGCCTCGTGACCGCCGACGCCCTGCTCGCCGACGGCCGCCGTGCCCTGGTCGGCGGGGTCGCCGGGCACTCCGTCGGCGAGTTCACCGCCGCGGCCGTCGCCGGTGTCCTCGAGCCGACCGACGCCGTCTCCCTCGTCGCCGCACGCGGCCGGGCGATGGCGGACGCCGCCGCGCTCGAGCCGACATCGATGGCGGCCGTCCTCGGTGGCGACGCCGATGCGGTCGCCGAAGCGCTCACGCAGCACGGTCTCGTGCCCGCGAACCACAACGGCGGCGGGCAGACCGTCGTCGCCGGGCCCGCCGAGGGCATCGCCGCGCTGGCCGCCGACCCGCCCGCGCGGGCCAGGGTGATCCCGCTCGCGGTGGCCGGTGCGTTCCACACCCGTTTCATGGCACCCGCGGTCGAACGCGTCGCCCCCGCCGCCGCCGCGATCGCCACGCAGGACCCCACCCTGCCGATCTGGACCAACGCCGACGGCTCCCGCGTGGACGACGGGCGCCGCTTCGTCGACCTCGTGGTGCAGCAGATCGCGAACCCCGTGCACTGGGACGCCGTGATGGAGTCGTTCACCGCCGCCGGCGTCACCGGTGTCATCGAGCTCGCGCCGGCCGGGGCCCTCGTCGGTCTCGCCAAGCGCGGCATGCGCGGGACGCCCACCGTCGCCATCAAGACCCCCGAGGACCTGCCCGCCGCGATCGAGCTCCTGCAGCGCGACAGCGAGACCGCAGGCCAGGAAGCAGACGCAACCGCATGACCGACAGCACCACCCCGTCCACCGCAGCCGACGGGACGGCGGTGCCCAGCGCCTCCCGTCCGGTGCTGCAGCAGCGTCGCGGCCACGAGTTCACCCGCATCCTGGCGTTCGGTGCCGCGCGCGGCGAGAACGTCGTGCCGAACGACGACCTGGTCGGGCCCATCGACTCGTCCGACGAGTGGATCCGCCAGCGCACCGGCATCATCACCCGCAAGCGGGCCGGCGCCGACGTCGAGGCGGTCGACCTCGCCGAGGCCGCGGCGCGCGAGGCCATCCAGAAGGCCGGCATCGAGCCGTCGCAGATCGGCGTCGTCCTCGTCAGCACCGTGACGCACACCGTCGCCACCCCGTCGATGGCGTCCCTGCTCGCCGAGCGCATCGGCGCGACGCCCGCAGCCGCCTACGACGTGAGCGCCGCGTGCGCCGGCTACGCCTACGGCATCGCCCAGGCGGACTCCTTCATCAAGTCCGGCCTCGCCGACCACGTGCTCGTCGTCGGCGCCGAGAAGCTGAGCGACGTCGTCGACCCGACCGACCGGTCGATCTCGTTCCTGCTCGGCGACGGTGCGGGCGCGGCGGTCGTCGGCCCGAGCGACCAGCCGGGCATCGGCCCGTCGATCTGGGGCTCGGACGGCTCGAAGTGGGACGCGATCGGCATGACCGCGACCTACAACGAGTGGGCCGCGGGCGCACCCCGACCGACCATGCGGCAGGCCGGGCAGACGGTCTTCCGCTGGGCGGTCTGGGAGATGGTCAAGGTCGCGCGCCAGGCCATCGAGGCCGCCGGGGTCCGTCCGGAGGACCTCGCGGCCTTCGTGCCGCACCAGGCGAACATCCGGATCATCGACGAGTTCGCCAAGCAGCTCGGTCTGCCCGACACGGTGACGATCGCCCGCGACATCACCACGACCGGCAACACCTCCGCCGCGAGCATCCCGCTCGCCACGCACCGCCTGCTCGAGGAGCACCCGGACCTGTCGGGCGGCCTCGCCCTGCAGATCGGCTTCGGCGCCGGACTCGTGTTCGGCGCGCAGGTCGTCGTCCTCCCCTAGTCCCCCATCCCGGCTCGGCTCCGGGCACCCGTACCACTCGTGCCCTAGGCTGGTCCACGGTCAAACGACACCCCCCCCTCAAGGAGAACACCCATGGCCCTGTCCAACGAAGAAGTCCTCGCCGGCCTGGCCGAGCTGATCAACGACGAGACCGGCATCGCGACCGACACCGTCGCCGCCGACAAGTCGTTCACCGACGACCTCGACATCGACTCGATCTCGATGATGACCATCGTCGTGAACGCCGAGGAGAAGTTCGACGTGAAGATCCCGGACGAAGAGGTCAAGAACCTCAAGACCGTGGGCGACGCCGTCGACTACATCACCAAGGCCCAGGCCTGACGCGAGCTTCCTGAGCGCCGCGGCCGCGGACACACCGCGGTCCGCGGCGCTCGTCTCGTCCACCAGCGGGAGCGCGCCCACCGGCGCCGACCGAACGGACGGGCGTCCACCGGCGTCCGACCAGTCCACACGAAAGAACCCGTCGTTCCATGACCAAGAAGACCGTCGTCGTCACCGGGATCGGTGCGATCACACCCCTCGCCGCGACCGCCCCGGAGACCTGGGACGCGCTGCTCGCCGGCGGGTCCGGCATCACCCGCATCGAGGACGAGCGCTACTCGTCGCTCGAGATCCCCGTCGAGTTCGCCGGCCAGGCACGCCGCTTCCTCACGGACCAGCTCACGCGCCCGGAGACCAAGCGCCTCGACCCCTCGTCGCAGCTGTCGCTCGTCGCCGCTCGTGAGGCCTGGGCCGACGCCGGCATCGACCCCGAGAGCGTCGTCCCCGAGCGCCTCGTCGTCGACTGGGCGACCGGCATCGGCGGCGTCAACACGCTCCTCGACGCCTGGGACACCCTGCGCGAGAAGGGTCCGCGTCGCGTCATGCCGATGACGGTCCCGATGCTCATGGCGAACGGCCCCGCCGCCGCCATCGAGATGGAGTTCGGCGCGCGCGGCGGTGCCCGCACGTACCTCTCCGCCTGCGCCTCGTCCACCGAGTCGCTGGCCGAGGCCTACCGCCACATCGCCGACGGCGACGCCGACATCGTCATCACCGGTGGCGCCGAGGCCGCACTGCACCCGCTGCCCCTCGCCGCGTTCGCCGCGATGCAGGCACTCTCGCGACGGAACGACTCCCCCGAGACGGCCTCGCGTCCGTACGACGTCACGCGCGACGGCTTCGTGCTCGGCGACGGCGCCGCAGCGCT
Organism: Curtobacterium sp. 260; assembly: GCF_030803485.1. Classification (NCBI taxonomy): domain Bacteria; kingdom Bacillati; phylum Actinomycetota; class Actinomycetes; order Micrococcales; family Microbacteriaceae; genus Curtobacterium; species Curtobacterium sp. 260. The sequence continues at coordinate 82,769 of NZ_JAURUY010000004.1, forward strand.
CATCCTCGAGTCGAAGGAGCACGCGGAGGCCCGCGGCGCGACGATCTACGCCGAGGTCGCCGGTGCCGGGATCACCTCGGACGCCTTCCACATCACCGCGCCGGACCCCGAGGGCAGCGCCGCCGCCCGCGCGGTCATCACGGCGCTCGAGCACGCCGACGCCGCCCGCGAGGACGTCGTCCACGTCAACGCCCACGCCACCTCGACCCCGGTCGGCGACGTGGCCGAGTACCACGCGATGCGCCGCGTCTTCGGCGACCACCTCGACAACGTGGTCGTCTCGGCCACCAAGGCGTCGACGGGGCACCTGCTCGGCGGTGCGGGTGCGATCGAGGCCGCGTTCACGGTCATGGCGCTGCACCAGCGCGTCGCGCCGCCGACGATCAACCTGACCGAGCAGGACCCGGAGATCGTGATGGACGTCGCGACCGCGCCGCGCGAGCTGCCCGCAGGTGACCTGCTCGCGGTGAGCAACTCGTTCGGGTTCGGCGGACACAACGCCGTGGTGGCGTTCCGCACGGCCTGATCCGGCGTCGCCGGCCCGTCGTCGGCATGGAGGCCCGTCCTGCGTTCGCAGGGCGGGCCTCCGTCCGTCACGGGCTGGGTCCGCCCGTCCATCGGCCGCCGGTGCCCGGGCCGTTCCGGTCCCACGACCTGCCGCTCATGTTCCGCGACGACGGCGTGTCCTGCGACCGGGACGTCCGCAGGCGGCACGTCGTGCGACCTGAATGAGGCCAGGGCACAGCTCCTCGACGACAGGCGTGCCGCACGCGGGGACGACGGACGCCGCCGACTCCGGAGGGAGCGGGCGGCGTCCGAGTGGTGCGGAGGGCGCGGGAGGGGTCAGCCGACGCGGTGCAGCCAGACGACGGGGTTGCCCTCGGCGGCGTGCCGGAAGGGCTCGAGCTCGTCGTCCCAGGCCTGCCCGAGGGCGAGACGGAGTTCGCGGTGGAGTTCGAGGGCGTTGCTGCCGGCGACCTCCATGGCGTAGCGCACACGGTCCTCGGGGACGACCATGTTGCCGGACACGTCGGTCTGCGCGAAGAAGACGCCGAGGTCGGGCGTGTGCATCCACCGCCCGCCGTCGGACTGCGCGGTCGGTTCCTCGGTGACCTCGTAGCGCAGGTGTTCCCACCCGCGCAGGGCAGAGGCGATCGCCGCACCGGTGCCGACCTGGCCCGTCCAGGTGAACTCCGTCCGGCGGGAGCCGTCGAGTGCGGGCTGGTCGAGCCACGAGAAGTTCACGGCACGGCTCATCGCGCGACCGGCTGCCCATTCGACGTGCGGGCAGAGCGCGCGTGGTGAGGAGTGCACGTACAGCACCCCTGTCGTCGTTCCGTTCACGATTCCTCCGCTTCGTCAGGTGCGACTTCCCCATCGACCTGTGGTGCGGAGTCCCGGTAGCGGAACCATCGGTATCAGATTGTGATGTCCCTGCGGACACGCCCATTATGCAGCGTCCGCGCTGGGAACGCCACACCCGGCGAGCAGACGGCACCGGCGGCGCTCAGTGCAGGACGGCGCCCTGCTCGTCGACGGGGTGCCGCTCCCCCGCGGTGAGTGCGACCGGGAGGCGGTTCTCCTCCGGGGGCACCGGGCAGGCGTACTGGTACGAGAACGCGCAGGGCGGCAGGACGAGCCGGTCCCAGTCGAGCACGACCTCGGCCGCGCCGTCGGGCTCGGGCAGGTACAGGAAGCGCCCCATCGAGTACGAGCTGCCCGGGTCGCCCTCGGGCAGGGCGCTGGTGGTGTCCTGCAGGATGAGCTGCAGGCGCGGTCGGCCGTGGAACGGCGCGGACCGCACCGCGGTGAGCCGCACGGGAACGTCGTCCACCGTGGTCTCGATCGTCCCGGCGACGGGCAGGGGGTCGCCGGCGGCGTCGGTCAGGTGACCGGGTGCCTCCCGACCGGACCAGGGTTCGTAGCTGCCGGCCGTGACCCACCCGCCCGGCCGCGGGGCGAACCGCGCGATGCGTGCGAAGCGGGAGACCGCGTCGGAGGCCGGGTCCCAGACGCGGAGCGTGGAGCCGTGCACCGTGCCGGCGAGACCGTCGGCGAAGGCGACGGTCGACGGCACGACGGCGGTGTCACCGGCGACCAGCACCGTGCCGTCCACCGGGACGCCGTCGACCACGACGCCGTCCGCCGCCGCGGCGGTGACGGTGAGACCACCGGGCGCCGGCGCCCACTGCCCGGCGACCGGCCACACGGGCTGCGGGCGGTCGACGTGCTGCGCGTTCACCAGGGCGAGCGGGCCGCGCGCGCTGCGGGCCCAGGCATCGCGGGCCGCGACGTGCTCGGCCAGGTCCGGCTCGACCGTGCTCACGACTGCTCCTGGCGGGGGTAGATGACCTTCTGCACGATGATGATCACCGACGCGGCGACCGGCACGGCGACGAGCGCCCCGAGGACCCCGCCGATCGTGCCACCGGCGACCGCGGCGATGACCACCAGGGCGCCCGGCACCTGCACCGCGCGCGACATGATGCGCGGGGAGATGACGTACGCCTCGACCTGCATGTAGACGAGGTAGTAGATCGCGGCCGCGAGCGCCGTGGCCGGCGAGGCGAACAGGCAGAGCAGGGAGATGACGACCGCCGCGGCGAGGGTGCCGACGAGCGGGATGAGCGAGCCCAGGAACGCGAAGGTCGCCAGCAGAACGGGCAGCGGTGCGCCGATGATGAGCAGGAACACGAGGCTGAGGATGCCGTTGATCAGCGCCTGGCTGATCTGTCCGACGACGTAGCGGCCGACGGCCTGGGTGATCTGCTCGCTGACGTCGACGAAGTTCTGCCGACGTGTCGCCGGCACGAAGCGGTAGGCCATCGACTTCAGGCCCCGCATCGACGCCAGGAAGTACAGCATCAGGATGATGACGATGATCGCGCCGGTCAGCCCGGACAGGATGCCGCTGCCGACCGCCAGGATCCCGCCACCGAGGCTGAGGAGGTTGCCCGGGTCCTCCACGAAGGACTGCAGCGACTCCAGCGCGTGGTTGACGTCGACGGCGCCGGCGAACTGCTGCGACAGGTCCTGGACCCACTCCTGCTGCGAGATGTCCTGGACGATCTCCGGGAAGTTCTGGACGAGGTTCGTCGCCTGCTGGATGAGGATCGGGACGACCGCGAACACGACGCCGGCGAAGGCGGACAGCACACCCACGACGACGATCGTGATCGCCGACCAGCGCGGGATGAACCGTTCGAGGAAGGACACCAGCGGATCGATGCCGAGCGACAGGAAGAGCGCGACGCCGATGTAGACCAGGACCGTGCTGAGCTGCTGGACGATCACGCCGGCCAGCAGGGCGATGAGCACGCCCAGGGCCCCCATGAAGCCGATGCGGAACGCGTTCACGCGCACGCCGGTGCCGACCCGGGTCGCCTCGAACGTCACGTTCGGGGTCGGCGCGTGGTCGTCGGGGGTCTCACGTCGTCGCGGCAGGTGCACGGGCGGGCCAGCCTTTCTGGACTGCTTGAACCCGCTGGGTTCGTCGGCTTGGTAGGGCGGGCGGGACTTGAACCCGCGATCGTTCGGTTATGAGCCGAGTGCCTTGACCAGCTTGGCTACCGCCCCTCGTCGGGGACCGTCAGGCCACCGACTGCCCACGATACAGCGACTCGAACGTCGCGAGCGTGCGGTTGATGTCGTGTGCCTCGATCATGGCCAGGCTGCGCTCCCGCAGCGCCTGGTAGTCGTCGTCGGACGCCTGCAGCACCTGTGCGAGCTTCGCAGCGAGGTCCTGCACGTCGCCCGGCGTGAAGAGGTACCCGTTGCCGTCGATGAGGTGCGGCAGTGCCATCGAGTCCGCGGCCACCACCGGCAGCCCGGACGCCATCGCCTCGAGGGACGAGATGCTCTGCAGCTCGGCGGTGGACGGCATCGCGAAGACGGTGCCGTTCGTCAGCGCCTGGCGCTTCGCCTCGTCCGACACGAAGCCGGCGAAGCGCACCCGGTCCTCGAGCCCGAGCTCCTGCACGAGGGCCTTCAGCTTCGGGATCATCTCGCCGCCACCGACGATGGTGAGCGTCGCGTGCAGCTCGCTCGGCAGCAGCGGGAGCGCCCGGACGAGCACGTCGAGGTTCTTCTCCGGCGCGACCCGGCCGACGAACACGATGTCGTTCCCCGCGGGGCGACCGCTGCGGGCGCTGTAGCGCGACGCGTCGATGCCGCACGAGATCGCGAGGACCTGCTGTCCGGCGATGGCCTCGCGGAGGTAGTCCGCGGCCAGCACCGTCGGCGTCGTGATGGCGTCGGCGAGCCGGTAGGTCTTGGCGGCGTCGTTCCACGCGATCTTCAGCGCGATCGGCAGCGTGCGACGGCCGAACGGGACGTACTCGAGCAGGTTCTCGGGCATGAAGTGGTTGGTGCCGACGATGCGGATGCCGCGCTCGTGGGCCTCCTGCACGATGCCGCGCCCGATGACGATGTGCGACTGGATGTGCAGTACGTCCGGCTGGACGGCGTCGAGGATCGGACCCGTCCACTTCCGGACGCTCCACGGCCACACGAAGCGGAGCCACGCGTGCCACGGCCACTTGTACGACTTCAGCCGGTGGACGGTGAGCACGACGCCGCGGTGCTCCTCGTCGAACGTGCCGTGGTGGGCGCTCGAGGCCGGGGCCACGACGTGGACCTCGTGACCGCGCTCCGCGAGCCCGACGGCGAGCTGCTCGGCGAAGGTCGCGGCGCCGTTGACGTCCGGCGGGAAGGTGTCGGCCGCGATCATGACGCGCAGCGGTCGGGACCCGCCCGTCGCACCCGTCGACTCGGCGGTGGCGGTGGTGGCGTCCTCTGACACGGCTGGCATCGTCCTCTCGTGGGCGGTTGCTGGTCGGGCCTCGACGGTACCGCACGGGCCCGAGCACCCGCGTCAGCCGCGCGGACGACGCCGATGGCCGACAGCGACGACCGACGCTGTCAGCAACCGCGGACACGACCGCCGACGCCGCGAGCCGACCGCGGTCAGCGCCGCGTCTCGGGGTGGTGCTTCGCGAGCAGGAACACACCCGTGATGGCGATCACCGCAGCGACCAGGAAGCCGACCACCGCGATCCACGGCGCCCCGGCGGCCTCGCCGAGCACGATCACGCCGATGCCCACGGCGACGATCGGGTCGATGACGGTGAGGCCGGCGATCACCAGGTCGGCGGACCCGCTCGAGTACGCGTTCTGCACGAAGTAGCCGCCGAGCACCGCGGCGACGATCACCCCGACGACGGCGATCGCGGTCAGCCAGTCGAACGTGCCGTGCAGGAACCGGTTCAGCACGACCTTGGCCAGTGTCGCGACGAAGCCGTAGAGCACCCCGGCCACGACGATGTAGTACATGGCGCTCGCCCGCTTCGCCGCGAAGCGGAACGACAGGAACACGGCCACCAGGACGATCGCCAGCACCACCAGGATCGTCACGAGCTGCTCGTGGGTGATCGCGCTCTCGCGGCCGACGACGGCGGCGATGCCGACGAAGATCCCGACACCGATGATGCAGGTCCAGACCGCCCGTCGCGCCTGCTGTCCGAGCGGTACCCCGGAGGACCGTGACGAGAACCACGTGGTGATGACGAGCGCGACGGCGCCGAGCGGCTGCACGACGATGAGCGGGGCGTTCGTGATGCTGATGAGCTGGAGCACGACGGCCAGACCGAGCATGAGCGTGCCGAGCACCCACCAGCCGCTGCCGAGCAGCCCGAGGACGTGCCGCACCGACAGCCCCTTCGACTGCCGACCGAGTCGGGCCTCGACGCGCTGCACCCCCCGGCTCTGGAACTGCGCTCCCAGCGAGAGGAAGACCGCGCCGACGAGCGCGACGGGGATCATCAGGGCCTGGAACGGGGTCAGGTTGACCGCGTCCGGGATCGGGAGGTCCGTCGTCACGCGACGAGGCTACCGGTCCTCGCCGGATAACCTGGGTGAATGCCCGTCCTCCCCATCCGCATCACCGGCGAACCCGTCCTCCACGAGCGCGCTGCCGAGGTCACCGCGTTCGACGACGACCTCCGCGCACTGGTGCAGGACATGTACGAGACGATGGACCTCGCCCCCGGGGTCGGTCTCGCGGGTCCGCAGGTCGGGGTCGGCAAGCGCCTGTTCGTGTACTCGTGGACCGACGACGACGAGGTCCTGCACCGCGGGGTCGCGATCAACCCGGTGCTCTGGACCACCCCGCCCGTGCCGGAGACGGTCGAGGAGCTCGACGAGGACGAGGAGTCCGAGGGCTGCCTCTCGATCCCGGGCGAGCGCTTCCCGCTGCGTCGGGCCGAGGGCGCCCTGCTCCGTGCGGTCGACGAGCACGGTGAGCCCTTCGAGGTCGAGGCCCACGGGTGGCTCGCCCGCGTCTTCCAGCACGAGTACGACCACCTGGACGGCTACCTCTACGCCGACCGGCTCGCGCACCCGTACGGCAAGCAGGTCGCGAAGGCGATCCGCAAGAGCAGCTGGGGCGGCCCGGGCAAGTCCTGGCTCCCCGGTCGCGACCACCCCGAGGGCTGACCGCGCGGGCGGCTCCGGCGCACGTCCCAGGGCGGCACCGGCGGTCGGCCGGGAGGCCCGGCTCAGCCCCGGTAGGCCGTCAGCGACTCCTGCAGGCGGTCCCGGTCAGGGTGGCCGGGGCAGTACGCGACCAGTCCGGCCGCCAGCTCGGCCTGCTCCGGCGTCGCGACGCCGTCTCGCCACGGCGACGCTCCGCGCTCCGCGCAGGTCGCCGCGAGCTCCTCGAGCGTGGCGGTACCGTCGGCCGCCCGGACCGCGGCCCGCTGCTGCGCCGACATCTCGGTGCCCGTGATGCGCTCGGCCCGGCAGTCGGTGCGCTCGGCCTCCCACACGGCGGCGTAGGTCGTGTACGTCTCGCCCGTGCCGTCGGCGTCGTCACCCGTCGTGTCGCTGCCCGCGCCACTGCTGCCGTCCGCGGCGCCGCTGCACACGAACGCGAAGACGATCGGCGCGCTGCCCGTCGCGGAGACCTCGGACCGTGCTGCGGAGTCGAGCGAGTCCTCCGCCTCCGGTTGCCCGGCGGTGCACGCGGTGAGCGCCACCGCTCCGAGGACGACGAACGCCGCGGCGAGGGTCCGGCGCACGGTGATCACCTGTGAACGCTAACAGCTTGCGACCGGGCGGCGCCTGCGAGCCAGCCGGAAGCCGAACACCGGCCGGTGCCCAGCGCCGGCTCCGCGCGAGACTCGGCCGTGCGGACACGTTCGTGGTCCGGTAGGCGCGAAACCGTCCGCGGAGCCGAGTCTCGCGGCAAGCGGCAAGGGCGCCGAACCCCGGGAACGCAAGAAGCCCCCACCCCGGAGGGTGAGGGCCTGTCGCTCCCCGAGTTGGACTCGAACCAACAACCTGCCGGTTAACAGCCGGCTGCTCTGCCAATTGAGCTATCGAGGATCACTGTCCGCTGGCGAATGTGGTGCGAACAACGGGTAACAGCATAGCAGCACCCCGAGCCCGCTCCGCGCATCGGCCGCGCATCCCGGGCGCGCCGCGTCGTCGAGCTCTCCGGCCGGGCGGGGCGCCGTCGGTGCTCAGTAGCCCGCGACGGGGTCCACGACGCCGACGAACCCGTCGCCGGAGCCGGACAGGAACGCGGCGGTGTTCGCCCGGACGCGCTCGGCCAGCAGCGGCGCGACCATGTCCGGGGTGTCGGCCTGGTGCGGCGTGACGACCACACCCGGCTCGTCCCAGAGCGGGTGCCCGTCGGGCAACGGCTCCGGGTCCGTCACGTCGAGGCCGGCGGCGGCGATCGTGCCCTCGCGCAGCGCCGCGACGAGCGCGTCGGTGTCGACCAGTCCCCCGCGCGCGATGTTCACGAGACGCGCCGAGGGCTTCATGAGTCCGAACCGGCGCGCGTCGAACAGCTTCGCCGTCCCCGAGGTCATGGCCGCCGCGACCACGACCACGTCGGCGTCGGGCAGCACCTCGTCCAGGGCGTCGGTCGTGACCGTGCGGTCGGCTCCCGGTACCGGGTCGTCCGAGCGGCGCACGACGGTCACGGAGACCTCGAACGGGGCGACGAGCCGGATGTACTCCAGGGCGATCCCGCCCGCGCCGATCACCACGACGTTCCGCCCGTAGAGCGACACGCCCTCCGGCTCGGTCGCCCAGGACGTCGCGCGGGCGCGCTTCTGCAGCACCCGGAGCGTCGCGAGCGTCAGCGCGAGGGCGTGCTCGGCGACGGGTTCCGCGTAGGCGCCCTTGGCCGACGTGAAGAGCACCCGGTCCCCGTGCTCCTGGATCAGGTGGGCGAAGGCGTCGACGCCCGCGAAGGGCAGCTGGACCCAGCCGACCGAGGGCCCCTGGTCCAACGCTGCCGCGAGCCCGTCGGGGTCACGGGCATCGAGCCAGACGATCCCCCGCGTGTCCGCGCCGAGGTCGCCGACCGTGCCGCCGGCGGCCCGCACGGCGTCCGCGTGCAGGTCGGCCGCGGTCGGCAGGATCGCGACCGGTCCGGCCGTGGGTGCGTCGACGGGGAGCGGGGCGCCCGCGTCGGTGACGACCGCGCGGTGCCCGCGGCTGCTCGCCGTGTCGTGTGCGGTCGTGGTGCTCATGCGTTCTCCTGACGCTCGGCCCGGGGAGCGGTGCCCGCCCCGGCACCGACCGGACGACGGGGGGCGGACGAGCGCCGCGGGGTGGTGGTCGCGGTCGGACGACGCTTCACCGGGCGCGACGCGGTCGCGGCGAGCGTCTGCACGTAAGGGTCGACGGGGTTGTCGAGGACCTCGTCGAAGGTGCCGAGCCCGACCAGGCGGCTCTCGGCGAGCACACCGACGCGGTCCGCGAGCGCCCGGGCCTCGCGGAGGTCGCTCGACACCACGACGGCCGAGAACTGCCGACCGCGCTGCAGGTTCGTCAGGGCCTCGAGCACCGACTGACGGACCAGGACGTCGACGCCGCGTGCGGGTTCGTCGGCGACGAGGAGCTGCGGCTCGAGGATGAGCGCGCGTGCGAGGGCGACACGCTGCCGCTGCCCGCTCGACAGCTCCCACGTGTTCAGGCGCATGACGCCGAGGGGCAGGTGCACGGCGTCGACCAGTCGCGCGACCATGAGCCCGGCCTCCTTGCGGTCGAACCGCCGGTCGCGCAGGTAGATCGGTTCGGCGATCGCCTCGCCCACGGTCAGGTCGGGGCTCAGCCGGTCGGCGCCGTCCTGCGGCAGGTACCCGATGCGGCCGGTCAGCCGCTGCGCCTTCCGCGAGGACGGGCGGAGCCCGCGCACGTGCTGACCGAGCACGGTGAGCTCACCGCCGACGATCTGCCGCCGGTGCGCACCCTCGCCCTCGCCGGTCGCGCCGAGCTGCCCGGCGATCGCGGCGGCGAAGGTGCTCTTGCCGGAACCGGACTCACCGATGAGCGCCAGGATCTCGCCCTGGCGGACGGTCAGGCTGACCCCGTCGACCGCGCGGATCGGCTCCGATCCGCGGACGCCCCGGTACTCGATCGAGACGTCGTCTGCGACGACCGCCGGGCCGTTCACCGCGATCATGGGTCCCCTTCCGCGCCGCCCCCTGGCGGCGGTTGCGCGACGGACCGGTGTCGCGTCGTCGGTGGTTCGCCGGAGGTGACCGGCCGGGAGGCGCGGCGTGCGTCGACGACGCGACGCCGTGCCTCCCGGCCGGTCGCGTCGGGTCAGGACCCGGCGTTCTCCAGTGCCACCAGCGTACGCCGTCGCTCCGCCTGTTCCGCCGGGTCCGGCACGGGCAGCGACGCGAGGAGCCGCTGCGTGTAGGGGTGCTGCGGCGCACCGAGGACCTCGGCCGTGGTGCCCGTCTCGACCAGGTCGCCGCGGTACAGCACCGCGATGCGGTCCGACAGTGCGCCGACGACCGCGAGGTCGTGGCTGATGAAGAGCGACGCGAACCCGAGGTCCTGCTGCAGCTCGAGGAAGAGCTCCAGCACGCGGGCCTGCACCGACACGTCGAGCGCGCTCGTCGGTTCGTCCGCGATGAGCAGCTTCGGCCGGAGTGCGATCGAGCGCGCGAGCGAGGCGCGCTGCCGCTGGCCACCGGACAGCTCGTGCGGGTACCGGTCGCCGTAGGACGCCGGGAGCTGCACCATCTCGAGCAGCTCGCCGACGCGCTTGCGGGCGGCTCGGGGGTTCCGCACCTCGCCGTGCACGACGAGCGGCTCGGCGACGCACTCGGCGATCGTGAGCAGCGGGTTGAACGAGGTCGCCGGGTCCTGGAACACGAACCCGATGTCCTTGCGGTGCCGCTTGAAGTCCCGCTCGCGGTACCCGAGCATCTCGGTGCCGAGGACCTCGAGCGACCCGCCGGTGACGCGGGTGAGCCCCGCGATGGCCCGACCGATCGTCGTCTTGCCGGAGCCCGACTCCCCCACCAGCCCGAGCACCTCGCCGGGACGGACGTCGAGGTCGACGCCCTTCACGGCCCTGAAGGCGGGCGAGCCGAGGCGGCCCGGGTACTCGATCTCGAGCCCCTTCGCGCTGACGAGGGGCTCGACGTCGGTCGCGATCACCGCTCGGCGGGCCGTCCCGGTCGATGCCTCCAGCCGGGGCACGGCGGCGAGCAGGCGCTTCGTGTAGTCGGCCTGCGGGTCCGCGAAGAGCTGCGCGACCGGTGCCTCCTCCACGACCTCGCCCTGGTACATGACGGCGACCCGGTCGGCCAGGTCGGCGACCACGCCCATGTTGTGCGTGATGATGACGATGGCGGCGCCGAACTCGTCGCGGCAGCGCCGGAGCAGGTCGAGGATCTCGGCCTGCACGGTGACGTCGAGCGCGGTGGTCGGCTCGTCGGCGATGATCACGCTCGGCTCGAGGGCCAGTGCACTCGCGATGACCACGCGCTGCTTCTGCCCGCCGGAGAACTGGTGCGGGTAGTGGTCGACCCGCGTCTCCGGGTCGGGGATGCCGACGCGGCGCAGGTAGTCGATCGCCTTCGCACGGGCGTCCTTCTTCGAGACGCCGCCGTGCGCCCGGAGGCCCTCGGCGATCTGCCACCCCACCGTGAAGACCGGGTTGAGCGCGGTCGACGGCTCCTGGAAGACCATCGCACCGGCCGTGCCGCGGAGTTCGCGGAGCTTGGCCGACCCGACGCTGACCACGTCGGTGCCGTCGAGGTACACCGCACCACCGAGCGTCGCCGTCTCGGGCATCAACCGCAGCATGCTGCGGGCCGTGACCGACTTGCCGGAGCCGGACTCGCCGACCAGCGCGAGGACCTCGCCCGGACGGACGTCGAGACTGACGCCCTTGACCGCGTCGACGGCACCGCCGTCGGTCGCGAAGGTGACGGTCAGGTCGTCGACGACCGCGACCGGTCGGTCCTGCTGGTCGTTCGCTGCGTCGGTCATGCCGTCGCCCCTTCCGTGCTGGCGGCCTGCTTCCGCGAGACCAGCTGCTTCAGCCTCCTCCGGGCGCGCAGGCGCGGGTCCGAGATGTCGTTGAGGCTCTCACCGATGAAGGTCACGCCGAGCACGAGCACGACGATCGCGACGCCGGGGAACACACCGGTCCACCAGACGCCCGACGCGACGTCCGACAGCGCGCGGCTGAGGTCGTAGCCCCACTCCGCGCCGCTGGTCGGGCCGATGCCGAACCCGAGGAAGCCGAGGCCGGCCAGGGTGAGGATCGCGTCGGAGGCGTTCAGCGTCAGGATGAGCGGCAGGCTCCTGGTGCTGTTGCGCAGCACGTGGCGGGTCATGATGCGCCATGGGTTCGTGCCGATGACCCGCGCGGACTCGACGAACGCCTCGTTCTTCAGGCGCACCGCCTCGGCACGCACGACCCGGAAGTACTGCGGGACGTAGACGACGGTGATCGAGATCGCCGCCGCGACGATGCCGCCGGTGTAGCTCGAGTTGCCGCCGGAGATGACGATCGACACGACGATGGCGAGCAGCAGCGAGGGGAACGCGTAGATCGCGTCGGCGACGACGACGAGGACCCGGTCGAGCCAGCCGCCGACGTACCCCGAGACCATGCCGAGGATGACCCCGATCGTGATCGACACGACGACCGCGACGATGACGACGAGCACCGCGGTGCGCGCGCCGAAGACGACGCGGCTGAACACGTCGAAGCCACCGACCGTGGTGCCCCAGACGTGCTCGGCGCTCGGCGGGGCGGTGCGCGGGAAGCCCTGGCCGTCGGCGCCCTGCAGCTGTCCGAAGCCGTACGGGGCGATGAGCGGCGCGGCGAGGGCGACGATCAGGTACAGGGCGCAGATGACCACGCCGGTGATGAGCATGGCGCGCTGCCAGCCGGTGCTCCTGCGGAGCTGGACCACCACGGGCAGCCGCTTCCAGAGCGGCTCGTGGCGGTCGACGAGCGAGGTGTCGGCCATCGCTAGAACCTCACTCTCGGGTCGATCAGCGCCGCGACGACGTCGACGACGAAGTTCGTCACGGCGACGATCACGGCGAGCATCGCGACGATGCCCTGGACCGCGACGAAGTCGCGGGCCGACAGGTACTGGTTGAGCTGGAAACCGAGCCCGCGCCAGCCGAACGTGGTCTCGGTGAGCACCGACCCACCGAGCAGCATGGCGATCTGCAGACCCATCACGGTGATGATCGGGACCAGCGCCGGACGGAAGGCGTGCGTCCGGACGAGCCGGGCCTCCCGGACGCCGCGCGAGCGGGCCGCGTCGACGTACTCGGACCCGAGCGAGCCGATCATGTTGGCACGCACCAGACGCAGGAAGATGCCGGCGGTGAGCAGGCCGAGCGTCAGCGCGGGCAGGACGGCGTGCGACAGCACGTCGCCGATCACCTGCGCGTTGCCGGTGCGGAGTGCGTCGATGAGGTAGATGCCGGTCGCACCCGGGATGTTGTCGAGGATGAGCGACACCCGGGTGGAGGCGCGGTCGCCGAGCGGCAGCCAGCCGAGCCAGACGGAGAAGACGAGCTTGACGAGCAGACCGCCGAAGAACACCGGCGTCGCGTACGTCAGGATCGCGAGCGCTCGGAAGAGCACGTCCGGCCACTTGTCGCGGACGTACGCCGCGAGCATGCCGAGCGGGATGCCGAGGACGAGGGCGACGATGAGCGCGTAGAAGACCAGCTCCGCGGTCGCGCCGCCGTACGTGACGATGACCTCGGTGATGGGGCGGTTGTCGGTCGACGTCGTGCCGAAGTCCCCGCGCACGATGCCGCCGAGGTACTCGAGGTACTGGACGATGACCGGGCGGTCGTAGCCGGCGGCGTGCAGACGTTCCTGGAGCTGCGAGGGCGTCAGACGGCCACCGACCGAGGCGGTGATCGGGTTCCCGATGACGCGCATCAGGAAGAAGACGAGCGTCACCAGGATGAACACCGTCGGGAAGATGAGGAGGAAGCGGACCAGGATGTACCGACCGAGCCCGCCGCCCTGCCCACGGGCACGTCGCTGTGCCTGGGGCTTGGTGGGGTCGGTGGCCAGCTCCGGTGTCGCCTCGGGGGTGCTGAGGGTCACGGGGACGGGTGCCTTTCGGTGCCGTTCGGGACGTGGCCACGGGGGCGCTCCTCGTGGGAACGCCCCCGTGGGCCGACGCCGGTGTTACTTGGAGAGGGTGGCGTAGCGGAACTTGTACGAGGAGTCGAGGGTCAGGCCCTTGACGTCCTTGCCCGCGACCGCCACGGACTTGCCCTGCAGGAGCGGCAGCGTCGAGATCTGCGTGGCCTCGCGCTCCTGCGCCTGCTCGATGAGCTGCGCGCGCTTGTCCTTGTCGGACTCCTGCTGCTCCTCGGAGATCAGCTTCTGGATCTCCGGGTCGTCGTAGTGGTTCTGCACGAAGTTGTCCTTCGTGAAGAACGGCGACAGGTAGTTGTCGGCGTCCGAGAAGTCCGGGAACCACCCGAGCTGGTACACCGGGTAGGAGTCCTTCGTCCGCTCCTGCGCGTAGGTCGTGTAGACCGTCGACTGGATCTTCACGGAGAACAGGCCCGAGTTCTCGAGCTGCGTCTTGAGCTCGGCGTACTCGTCGTCCGACGTCGAACCGTAGTGGTCGGGCGCGTACTGGATGTCGAGCTGCACCTTGCCGGTGACACCGGCCTTCGACAGCGTCTCCTTCGCCTTGTCGACGTCGGGGCCGCCCTTGCCGTTGCCGTAGAGCTCCTCGAACGGCTTCGCGGCACCGGTCAGGCCGTCCGGCACCATCGAGTAGACCGGCGAGTACGTGTTGTTGTAGACGTCCTTCGCGATCTTCTCGCGGTCGACGACGTCGGCCACGGCCTGGCGCACGGCGAGGGCCTTCGCCTCGTCCGCGTCGGACTGGCTCGCGCCGAACGGCTGCGTGTTGAAGTTGAAGACCAGGTAGCGGATCTCGCCACCGGGGCCGTCGGTGACCTTGACGGAGTCGTCCTTGCGCAGGTCGGCGATGTCGGTCGGCGTCAGCGAGCGGTACGCCACGTCGACGTCGCCCTTCTGCACGGCGAGCTTCAGGTCGGTCTCCTTGGTGTAGTAGCTGGCGGTGACCTCCTTGGTCTTCGCCTTGCCGAGGAGCCCGTCGTACTCGGGGTTCGCCGAGTACTGGATGGTGTCGTTCTCCTTGTACGAGGTGATCTCGTACTGCCCGGCGAACGCCTTGCCCTTGACGATGTCGGCTGCCGGGGTGAGCTCGTCGGCCGAGAAGACCTGCTCGTCGACGATCGGGCCTGCGGGGCTCGAGAGCACCTGCGGCCAGGTCTGGTCGGCGTGGTCGAGGTTGAAGACGACCGTGGTGTCGTCCGGGGTCTCGATGCTCTTGAGGTTGGCGAGCAGCGACTGCGGACCGTTCTCGTTGTTGATCTTCAGCTCGCGCTCGAACGAGAACTTGACGTCACTCGAGGTGAGGTCGTTGCCGTTCGCGAACTTCAGCCCGCTCTTGAGCTTCACCGTGTAGGTCGTGTCGTTCGTGAACTCACCGCTCTCGGCGATGTCCGGCTTGACGTCGGGGCTGCCGACCGGGGTGTTCATGAGGAACGGGAACACCTGGTTCTGCACGGCGAAGGAGCCGTTGTCGTAGGACCCGGCCGGGTCGAGGGACGTGACCTTGTCCGTCGTCCCGATGCTCAGGCCGTTCAGGTCGGTGTCGGAGACGCTGCTGCTCGCGCAGCCGGTCAGGACCAGCGCCGTCGCTGCTGCACCGGCGCCGAGCGCGATGCCGCGCTTGCCCCACTTGGATACGGATGCCATGTCCGCTCTCTCTCTCGGTGATGGTTCGCAAGGGGTCCCGCGACGGGCGGTGGATCGACTGTGAGGCCCGCCGGGAACGCTCATTGGTACCACCCTGACACGGAAGTCCACGATTCGAGGGACATTTGTTTACACCCTTGTAATGCACGACCGCGTCGCGTGGCGCATGATGCGCGCGTCACTGAGCGGCGTGTCGCGCACGAAAGTTGCGTGGTGCAACGGGGGCCGGAGGTCGGGCCGCTGCTGCCCACCGGGCGGGCGAGCGGCTGCCGGCTGCCCGCTGCCGGCTGCCCGCTGCCCGCTGCCCGCTGCCCACTGCCGAGCGGGCGAGATCTGTCACGCTCGACCTCCCCGGCCGACACATCCCGCCCACCCGACGTCACGCGCGCGGCATGTCCTGCCCGCTCGGCG
Organism: Curtobacterium sp. 260; assembly: GCF_030803485.1. Taxonomy (NCBI): domain Bacteria; kingdom Bacillati; phylum Actinomycetota; class Actinomycetes; order Micrococcales; family Microbacteriaceae; genus Curtobacterium; species Curtobacterium sp. 260. The sequence goes on from NZ_JAURUY010000004.1 coordinate 98,289, forward strand.
CCGGTCGGTGGCGCTCGCGTTCGGGTTGCACGACTTGCCGCTCAATTCGGGCCGCGGCGGCGGGTCGTGCGACCAGGACGACCGCACACGGCACGTCGTGCGACCGGAACGGCCAGTGCGAGTGGCCGGGCCACGGCGGGACACCGAGCGGGCGGACTACGTCACCCTCGGCGTCTCCGGGCACCGATCCCCACCCGCTCGACGTCGTCCACGCGGCGATCCCTGCCCGCTGCGGCGGCTGCGGTGGATGACGCTCGTGTCCTGGTCGCACGACCTGCCGCTCAGTCCGGGCCGCGGCGGCGAGTCGTGCGACCAGATCGACCGCACGTGGCAGGTCGCGCGACCGTGAGGTCCAGCACGAGTGGTCGCGCGACCCTGGGGTCCAGCACGAGTGGCCGGGCGACCGTGGGGCCCAGCACGAGTGGTCGCGCGACCGAGCGGCCCAGCACGAGTGGCCGCGCGACCGAGCGTGCCAGCACGAGTGGCCGGGCGACGACGCGCTGCCGCCCCTCGCGGGACGGCTCAGCCCTGCGCTGCCGCCTCGGCGTCGGCGCGGAGGCGCATCCGCTGCGCGTCGATGTCGACGAGCTGGCGCTGGATCTCGGCGCGCCGGTCGGACTGCTCGTGCGGGTCGGCCCGCTGCAGCTGCCCGAGCAGCGAGGCCTTGCGGGCGAGCAGGTCCCGCTCGACCAGTGCCACGACGATGCTCCGGGCGTAGAGCGCCAGGTCCTCGTCGGTGCGAGCCGGGATCGGTGCGAGTGCGAGCTCCTGCACGAGACCGCGGAACGGCGCCGGCACGTCCTGCAGCAACCGGTCGAGCCAGTCCCCCGCGCCGATCGAGTCGACGTTGGCGACCACGGCGTCCCGCACGACCGACAGCATCGGCGCCGAGAACGTCGCGCCGGCCGCGAGCCAGATGAGCGGTGCGCCCACGTACCCGGGCTGCTGCACCATCGCCATCACGGCGTCGCGCTCCATCCGGGTGATCGGGTCGTTCGGCAGCAGCCGCAGACCGGCCACGGGCTCCTCGGGCGGGGCGACCAGCTCACCACCGGGACCGGCCTGACCGACCGGCACCGGGCCTCCCGTCCGGTCGGTGCGCGCTGCGGACGCGCGCTGACGCGCCGAGTCGACCGCCCGCCGGACGTCCGGGATGTCCATGCCGAGCCACCCGGCGAGTTCGCGGACGTACCCCTGCGTGAGGGAGCGGTCGCGGATCCCGGCGAGGACCGGCGCGGCGGCCCGCAGTGCGCTGACCCGCCCCTCGACGGTCTCGAGGTCGTGGCCGTCGAGCGTCCGACGGATCATGAACTCGAACATCGGGCGCTTCGCGCTGACGAGCCGGCGGATCGCGTCGTCGCCCCGCGCGAGTCGGAGGTCGCACGGGTCGAGTCCGCCGGGAGCCACCGCGACGTAGGTCTGCGCGGCGAAGCGCTGCTCCTCGGCGAACGCCCGCGAGGCGGCACGCTGCCCGGCCTCGTCTGGGTCGAACGTGAAGACCACCTCGCCGTTGGCGTTCGGGTCGGCACCGCTGACGTCGCCGAGCATCGGCCGGAGGACCTTGATGTGGTCGACACCGAACGAGGTGCCGCACGTCGCGACGGCGGTCGTCACACCGGCGAGGTGGCACGCCATGACGTCGGTGTAGCCCTCGACGATCACGACCTGCTTGCCCTTGGAGATGTCCTTGCGGGCGAGGTCGAGCCCGTAGAGGACCTGGCTCTTGTGGTAGATCGGCGTCTCGGGGGTGTTGAGGTACTTCGGGCCCTTGTCGTCGTCGAGCAGCCGACGCGCGCCGAAGCCGATCGTCGCACCGGTCACGTCGCGGATCGGCCACACGAGGCGTCCGCGGAACCGGTCGTACGGCGAGCGGTCGCCCTGCCCGGCGAGCCCCGCCGCGAGGATCTCGTCCATCGAGAACCCACGGCCCCGCAGGTGCTCACGCGTGGCGTCGTACGACTGCGGCGCGAAGCCCACGCCGAAGTGCTGCGCTGCCGCGGGGTCGAAGCCTCGCTCCCCGAGGAAGCGTCGCGCGGGCTCGGCAGCCGCCGAGGTGAGCTGCGACTGGTAGAACTCGAGCGCTGCCTCGTTCGCGGCGATCAGCCGCGCGCGCTGGTTGTAGTCGGTGCGCGGGCCGTCGCCCTCTTCGTAGTGGAGTGTGAAGCCGATCTTCGCGGCCATGCGCTCGACCGCTTCCTGGAACGTCGTGTGGTCCATCTTGATGATGAACTCGAAGACGTCGCCGTCCTCGCCGCACCCGAAGCAGTGGTACCGGCCGACCTGCGGCCGCACGTGGAACGACGGGGAGCGCTCGTCGTGGAACGGGCAGAGCCCCTTCAGCGAGCCGACGCCCGCCGACTTCAGCGTGACGTGGTCGCCGACGACGTCGGCGATGTTGACACGCGAGCGGACCTCGTCGATGTCGTTCCGCGCGATCCTGCCAGCCACCCCTCGATCCTAGTTCGTGCGGCCGGTGCCGGAGGACGGTCCGTGTCCGCCTGTGGAGAGCACGACGGCCGGGAGGCGCGGTGCACGATCAGCACGCGCCCCACCTCGGTCGGTGCGCACGTCGACACGCGCGGCGGCCGGGCAGGAGCCACTCCGGTCCGACCGAGACGGCGCCGTCCGCCCGAGACGGTGCCGGGTCGGCGAACCGGACCCAGATCCGGCGGCGTCTCGCCCTCACGGCGGCGCCTCGTCTTCACGGCGGCGTCTCGCACGGCGGCGTCCCGCACGCCGGCGTCAGACCGCGATGTGCGTCGTCTCCCGGTCCCCCACCACGAGTCGCTTGTGCCACGCCAGCGCCCCCTGGTCCGTCAGGCTCGCGACCTGGTCGACCACGGCCCGCAGCCGCCCGGCGTCGTCGGACGCCGAACGCCAGTCCGCCGCGAAGCCCGGCTCGAGGTCCGCACTGCCCGTCGCCGCCAGGGCGTCGAGCAGCTCGGTGAGCACGCGACGCTGGTCCTCGTACACGGGCTGCCGGTCGCCGTGGGTCATGACGAACGCCGCGACGATGCCCTTGAGCACCGCGATCTCGCCGATGATCTCCGGCGGGGTGACGACCGAGGCCGCGAACCGCACGAGGGACCCGGACGCGTAGGACTCGCGAGTCGCCGCCGTCGCCGTCCGCGCGAACCGCCCGATGAGCTGCGAGGTGAGGTTCTTCAACCGCGCCATGTCCCGACGGGATCCGTCGTAGGACGTCATCCAGAGCGGCAGCGACCGGAGTCGGTCGAAGGCCTCGAGCAGTTCGTCACGACTGAGGTCCGATCCGACCCAGGCGTGCATGGCGGTGACGATGTCGTTCTCGCCGACCCGGTCGCCCAGCGCCGCGACGTCGATGAAGCCCGCGACGACGGCGTCCTCGAAGTCGTGCACCGAGTAGGCGATGTCGTCGGACAGGTCCATGACCTGCGCCTCGATGCACCGCTGCCGACGCGGAGCACCGCGCCGGAGCCACGCGAAGGCGTCGTGGTCGTCGTCGTAGAACCCGAACTTGGTGCGCCCCGACGATGCCTCGGCGACGCCCTGCGCCGCCGGCCACGGGTACTTGCAGCTCGCGTCGAGCGAGGCCCGGGTCAGGTTGAGCCCGTACGGGCGCTCGTCGTCGGGCCCGTCGCCGTAGACCTTCGGCTCGAGGCGGGTCAGCAACCGCAGCGTCTGGGCGTTGCCCTCGAAGCCGCCGATGTCCGCCGCCCAGGCGTTCACGGCGGTCTCGCCGTTGTGCCCGAACGGCGGGTGCCCGATGTCGTGCGCCAGGCACGCGGTGTCGACGACGTCGGGGTCGAGCCCGAGGGAGTCGGCGAGCTCGCGCCCGACCTGCGCGACCTCGAGCGAGTGCGTCAGGCGGTTGCGGGCGAAGTCGAGTCCGGTGGTCGGGCTGAGCACCTGGGTCTTCGCGGCGAGGCGTCGGAGCGCGCTCGAGTGCAGCAGGCGCGCGCGGTCCCGGGCGAAGTCGGAGCGACGGTTGCCGTGGGTCTCGGGCAGCCAGCGTTCCGCGTCGGCCGGCCCGTACGAGGCGGTGGCGCTCATCCGCCGCTGTGGTGCAGCTCGGCGGCGGCGAGGACCTTGCGGAACTCGGCGTCCACGTCGCGCGACTCGAGCCAGCGGTCCGGCAGCGCCGTGCGCTTCGGGTGGCCGGCGCGGCCTCGCGGGCCCTCGACGTCAGCACCGGGGTACGGCGCCGACCAGTCGAGCTGCCCGAGCAGGTCGTCGATCTCCTGCAGGCTCGAGGCCATGGAGAGCGCCGAGCGGACGTCGCCGCCGATCGGGTACCCCTTGAAGTACCAGGAGACGTGCTTCCGGGCGTCGCGGCACCCGTGGTCCTCGGACCCGAAGAACTCGACGAGCAGCTCGGTGTGTCGACGGAAGGCGGTCGCGACGTCGCCGAGCGAGGGCATCGCGCGCACGTCCTCACCGCGGAACGCCGCCGCCAGGTCGCCGAACAGCCACGGACGACCCAGGCAGCCGCGGCCGACCACGACACCGTCGCAGCCGGTCTCGTCGACCATGCGCAGGGCGTCGGCGGCGGACCAGATGTCGCCGTTGCCGAGCACCGGGATGTCGGTGATCGTCTCCTTGAGCGTGGCGATCGCGGACCAGTCCGCCTGCCCCGAGTAGTGCTCGTTCGCGGTGCGGGCGTGCAGCGAGATCGCGGCGACACCGGCGTCGCGGGCGATGCGTGCCGCGTCGAGGTAGGTCAGGTGGTCGGCGTCGATGCCCTTGCGCATCTTCACCGTGACCGGGACGTCGCCAGCGGCCTTGACCGTCTTCTCGACGAGGTCCTTGAAGAGGTCGGTCTTCCACGGCAGGGCCGCTCCCCCGCCCTTCCGTGTGACCTTCGGCACCGGACACCCGAAGTTGAGGTCGATGTGGTCGGCGCGGTCCTCGCCCACCAGGATCGTCGCCGCCTCGGCCACGGTGTTCGGCTCGACGCCGTACAGCTGGATGGACCGCGGCGTCTCCGACTCGTGGTGCTGGATGAGCTGCATCGACACCGGAGTGCGTTCGACCAGCGCCCGCGAGGTGATCATCTCGCAGACGTAGAGTCCGGCGCCGTACTCGCGGCAGAGCCGGCGGTAGGCCATGTTCGTGATGCCCGCCATCGGCGCGAGCACGACCGGCGCCTCGACCTCGATGGGGCCGATGCGCAGGGGCTTCGCCGTGCGGGGCGCCGTGGTGGGCGCGTCGGTGATCGTCATACGTGCTCCATTCTCCCACGCGTGTCCGCGCCGGTAGCGTTCTCCACATGACCGACTCCGCGATCGCCCGGTTCGACGCCGACGCCGCCGCCCGAGGGCTCGCGGTGGACGTCGTCCAGCGCCCCGCCGCCGACTCCCTCGAGGGTGCCGCCGCCCTGCTCGGCATCGACCCGGGCGACATCGTGAAGACGCTCGTCGTCAAGCGTCACGACGGTGGCTTCCTGCTCGCGCTGGTGCCGGGCGGCCGCAGCATCGCCTGGAAGAAGCTCCGCACCGTCGTCGGCGTCAACAAGCTGTCCATGCCCGACGCGGCGACCGCGCTCGAGGCCTCGGGCTACGAGCGCGGCACGATCACGCCGATCGGCGCGACCGGCGACCTGCCGGTGTACGCCGACGAACGCGTCCTCGGCCGCCGCATCGCGCTCGGTGCCGGTCGCCACGGCGCGAGTGCCTTCGTCGACGGCGACGCGCTCGTCGCCGCCTACGACGCGACCGTCGCCGACATCACCGACGAGGAACCCGTCCGCTAGCGGACGGCTCAGTCGGGGACCTCGGTCCAGTCGCCCTCGGCACCGGGCACGAAGCAGCTGTCACCCTCGCAGACCGGCGCACCGCCGGGCGTGACGAGCGTGAGCAGGGCGGGTCGCGCCTCCCGGTCGTCGGCCTGGAGGCCCGGCTCGACCGGGCCGGTCGTCGTCACGCCGGTCACCGGGTCGCCTCCGCATCCGCGGTCGCGTCGTCCGCGGCGCGCTGCTGCTGCGCCGCGAGCTCCTCGGGCGTCACGTCGCGGAGGGCGACGACCTGGCGGAGCACCTGCTCGAACGCCGCCGGGTCCTGTGCGCCGGAGACGCCGTACTTGCCGTCGATGACGAAGAACGGGACGCCGTTGATCCCGAACGCCTGCGCCTGGGCCTGGTCGGCACGGACGGCGGCGAGCTGGGCGTCGTCGCGCAGGGTCGCCAGGACCTCGTCGCGGTCCAGACCGATCGAGGCGCCGAGGTCGGCCAGGGACTCGTCCTGTCCGACGTGCTCGCCGCGCTCGAAGTACGCGGTGAAGAGGCGCTCGACCATCTCGAGCTGCTTGCCGTGCTGCTTCGCCAGGTGGATGACCTGGTGCGCCTTGACGGTGTTCGTGTGGCGCAGTGCGTCGTAGTCGTAGTGCAGTCCGACGGACGAGGCGATGCCGGCGACCTGGTCGATCATCTGCTGTGCCTGCTGAACCGGCAGGCCCTTGTGCTGCGAGAGGAACTCGGCCTCGGTGCCCTCGAAGTCGACCGGGGTGTCCGGGCTGAGCTCGAAGGAGTGGTACTCGACCTCGACCGGCTGGGCCTCGGGCGAGGAGGCGAACGCGGCCACGCCGGCCTCGAACTTCCGCTTGCCGATGTAGCACCAGGGGCATGCGATGTCCGACCAGACATCGACCTTCACAGACTCGTTCACGGCTGCTCCAACGCCGGGCGGTCGGTGCTATTCCGAGGTCGAACCACGAAACCGACAACGAACCAGGCAGGGGCGCTGGTTCGTTGTCGGTTCCGTGGTTCGGTACTGCCGCAGCAGCCGCGCGCTACGCCCCGAGGAGGCGCTGCGCCAGGTAGCCCTGCAGCTGGTCGAGCGAGACGCGCTCCTGCGACATGGTGTCGCGGTCACGCACCGTGACCGCCTTGTCGTCGAGCGTGTCGAAGTCGACCGTGATGCAGAACGGCGTGCCGATCTCGTCGTGGCGACGGTAGCGCCGACCGATCGCGCCGGCGTCGTCGAAGTCCACGTTCCAGTGCTTCCGCAGGTCGTCGGCGAGCCCGCGCGCCACCGGCGACAGCTGCTCGTTGCGGGACAGCGGGAGCACCGCGGCCTTGACCGGCGCCAGGCGCGGGTCGAGGCGCAGGACGGTGCGCTTGTCGACGCCGCCCTTCGCGTTCGGGGCCTCGTCCTCGTGGTACGCGTCGAGCAGGAACGCCATGAGCGCACGGGTGAGCCCGAACGACGGCTCGATGACGTAGGGCACGTACTTCTCGTTCGCGGCCTGGTCGAAGAAGCGCAGGTCCTTGCCCGACGACTCGATGTGGTTGTTCAGGTCGAAGTCGGTGCGGTTCGCGACGCCCATGAGCTCGCCCCACTCGGAGCCGGCGAACCCGAAGCGGTACTCGATGTCCGCGGTGGCGTCCGAGTAGTGCGCGCGCTCGCCGTCGGGCACGTCGAAGCGTCGCAGGTTCTCGGGGTCGATGCCGAGGTCGGTGAAGAACGCCACCGCGTCGGCGATCCACTGCTCGTAGTGCGTGTCGACGTCGGCCGGCGGCACGAAGTACTCGATCTCCATCTGCTCGAACTCGCGCGTGCGGAAGATGAAGTTGCCGGGCGTGATCTCGTTGCGGAACGCCTTGCCGACCTGGCCGATGCCGAACGGGGGCTTCATGCGGCTCGTCGTGACGACCTGCGCGAAGTCGACGAAGATGCCCTGCGCCGTCTCCGGGCGGAGGAAGTTCAGCCCTTCCTCGGACTCGACCGGGCCGAGGTAGGTCTTGAGCATGCCGGAGAACTCGCGCGGCTCGGTCCACTCACCCCGGGTGCCGCAGTTCGGGCACGGCACCTCGGCCATGCCACCCTCGGGCGCTCGACCCTTCTTCGCCTCGAACGCCTCGAGCAGGTGGTCTTCGCGGAACCGGTGGTGGCAGTGCAGGCACTCGACGAGCGGGTCGGTGAAGGTCGCGACGTGACCCGAGGCCTCCCACACCTTGCGGGGCAGGATCACGGCGGAGTCGAGGCCGACCATGTCGCCGCGGCCGCGGACGAACCGCTGCCACCACTGGCGCTTGATGTTCTCCTTCAGCTCGACGCCGAGGGGCCCGTAGTCCCACGCGGAGCGGGATCCGCCGTAGATCTCCCCCGACTGGAAGACGAAGCCACGGCCCTTGGCCAGGGCGATGACGCTGTCGAGACGGGAGGACGGTGCCAAGAGGACTCCTGAGTTCGCCGGACTGGGTGCCCGGTGCGGGAACGGTACCGGGCAAGCGTACCGGCCCCGCGGCGACCGGCGGACGCCGGTCGCGGCACCCGTGGACGGGCCGGCTCACCCCGCCGGACGGAACCCCTCCTCCGCACCCAGCACCGCGACGACCCGGTCGACGTCGGCGTCGTCGTTCCACAGGTGGAAGGCCAGGCGCAGCCGGCCCGCCCGTCCGCTCGCAGTGACCCCCGCCGCGGTCAGGGCGCGCAGGGCCGACCCGTCCGGGTCGGGGAAGGTCGTGATCGCCTGACCGGACCGGGGCGTCCCGAGCGCGTCGGCGAGCCGGTCCGTGCGACCGGTCGCGTGCCTCCAGGCCGAACCGGCGTCGACGGACGCGAGGTGTCGCAGGGCGGCGACCGCCCCCGGCCACGCCTGCCATGCCGGGGACACGTCGAAACGGCGGGCGTCGTCGGCGAGCTGCATGGTCGGGCCGTAGCACGAGGACCAGACGTCCGCTCCCGCGTACCAGCCGGCCTGCACGGGGCGGACGCGCTCCAGCGCCGCGTCGGAGAACGTCGCGAAGGCGACGCCGCGCGGTGCGCACAACCACTTGTAGGCGTGCGTGACCGTGACGTCGAACGGCGCGGCGGACACCGGCAGGACGCCCGCGGCCTGGGTGAGGTCGCAGAGGGTGAGGGCACCGGCGGCGCGCGCCGCGTCGAGGACCGGGGCGGGGTCGGTCACCACGCCGGTGGCGGACTGCACGGCGGACCAGGCGACGAGCGCGGTGCCCGGCCGGACGGCGTCGGCGAGTCGCTCGAGCGGGACACTGCGGACCGTGACGCCGCGGTGCGCCTGGACGAGGAACGGGAAGACGACGGACGAGAAGTCGCCGTCGGGGACGACGACCTCGGCACCGTCCGGCAGTGACGCAGCGACGAGTGCCACCATCGCCGAGGTCTGCGACCCCGTCGCCACCCGTGCGGCGTCCACGCCGACGATGTCGGCGAAGAGCCTGCGGCCCTCCTCGACCAGGGCACCGTACGTCGCGGGCGAGGTCTCGGCGCGCGACCACGCGTCGAGGTCCGCCCGCTGTGCGGCGAGGGTGCCGAGCGTGGGGAGCCCGGCGGTGCAGGCGGCGAGGTAACCCGATCCGTCGACGAAGGAGTCCATGCCCCCAGGCTCCGACGGCCGGCACCATCACGCCAGGGCAGGCTTCTTCGGGGACCCATAACATCGTGTTGTGGAGTCGATCGAACCGCAGCTGCTCCGGGTCCTGCTCGCCGTGCGCGACGGCGGGTCGATCAGCCGTGCGGCCGCGGCGCTCGGCTACAGCCAGCCCGCCGTCAGCCAGTTGCTCACACGCGCCGAACAGCGGCTCGGGCACGACCTCGTGCTCCGCGGCGGCCGCGGTGCGACCCTGACGGAGTCCGGACGCGTCCTCGCCGACCACGCCCTGCACGTCGAGGCGGCCCTGGCCGCAGCGCGCGAGGACCTCGACGCGGTCGGCGGTCTCGCCCGCGGGCGCGTGCGGCTCGCCGGCTTCCCGAGCGCGTCGTCGACCCTCGTGCCCCCGGTGCTCGCGGCGCTGGCGACGGACAGCCCCGGGGTGGTGACGTCGTACGTCGAGGCCGAGCCGCCCGAGGCCGTCGACCTGCTCCGGCGCGGCGAGGTCGACGTCGCCCTGACCTTCTCGCACGCACTGCAGGACGACTCCGCGAACGATCCGACCCTGACCACGCGCGTGCTCGGGCGCGACCCGCTCGCGCTCGTCACCGCCGCGGGTGCGGTGCCGACCGGGGACCGGGCAGCCGACCTCGCCGAGTTCCGGGACGCCCGGTGGATCGGCGGTTGTCCGCGGTGCCGCGGGCACCTGCTCGCGTCGTGCGCGGCGTCCGGGTTCACGCCGGAGATCGTGCTCGAGACCGACAACGCCGCGGCGGTCGTCGGGCTGGTCGCGGCCGGACTCGGCGTCGCCCTGCTGCCCCGGCTGGCGCTGTCGACCACCGTCGTGCCGTCCGGTGTGGCGGTCACGCCGGCCGAGGACGCGCTGGCACGACGGGTCGAGGTCGTGGTCGCCCGCGGCGCGGACCGCGTGCCGAGCGTGCGGGCGGCGCTGGAGGCGGTCCGTGGGGTGGCGCACCTGCTCACGTGAGGCGCGGCGCGCTGTCCGTGGCACGGGTCTCGTGTCGGCACCGACGGCTGTCCGGCCGGCCACGGGTCGGACGGGAGGCCCGTGGCGGCCCCGCCGCGGGCCTCCCGTCAGGCGGTCGGTGCGTCCACCGCGCCGCCGTAGCGTCGGTCGCGGCGCGCGTACTCCTCGATCGCTCCCCACAGGTCGGTGCGGCGGAAGTCCGGCCAGAGCTGGTCGAGGAACACCATCTCCGCGTACGCGGACTGCCACAGCATGAAGTTCGACGTCCGCTGCTCGCCCGAGCTCCGCAGGAACAGGTCCACGTCGGGCAGCTCGGGCACGTAGAGCCGCTTCGCCAGGGCCTTCTCCGTCACCTGGCTCGGCTTCATCCGACCGGCGGCGACGTCCTCGGCCATGCCCCGGACCGCGTCGACGATCTCGTTCCGCCCGCCGTAGTTGACGCACATCGTGAGGGTGCAGACGTCGTTGTCGGCGGTCATCCGCTCCGCGGTCTGCAGCTCGTCGACGACGCTCCGCCAGAGCCGGGGTCGCCGGCCGGCCCACCGCACACGGACACCCCACGCGTGCAGCTGGTCGCGACGGCGGTGGATGACCTCGCGGTTGAAGCCCATCAGGAAGCGGACCTCGTCCGGCGACCGCTTCCAGTTCTCGGTCGAGAACGCGTACGCCGACACGTGCTTGACGCCGATCTGGATCGCGCCGGCGACGACGTCGAGCAGCGAGGCCTCGCCGGCCTTGTGCCCCTCGACCCGCGTCAGGCCGCGCTGGTTCGCCCAGCGGCCGTTGCCGTCCATGACGATCGCCACGTGCTCCGGGACGAACTGCGCCGGGATCGCCGGCGGCTGCTCCCCCGTCCAGTCGACGGGTCGCAGTCCCTCGGACACGGCTTCGGACGCGGACCGGCGTGGGCTCATGCAGGTGTTCCTTCGTGATCGGACGTGACGGGCACGGCGGGCGCCGGGGTGGCGGCCACGGCTGCCGGCACCCCGCCGGGGGTCGGTGCGACCGGAGCGGGGTGCTCACTGCGGTCCACGTGGGGCAGTGACCGGAGCGATCGTTCCAGGTGCCACTGGGCGTAGGCCGCCACCACGCCGGAGGCCCGCGACCGCGTCCGCTCGTCGGAGGCGTCGACGGTCGACCAGTCCCCGGCGAGCAGTGCCCCGAGCAGGCCGAGCGTGTCGGTGTCGAGCCGGGGCGTCCCGGGCGGCGCTGCACGGTCCGCCACCACCCCGCCGAGCTGCACGACGAAGGCGGTGTGCGGCCCGGGCTCCCCCGTCACCGCACAGTCGCCGAACGACGGCGCCCACCCCGCGATGCTCATCGCCCGGAGCAGGTACGAGTCGAGCGTGGCGCTGACGACGTGCTCGTGCCTGGACAGTGAGCGCAGGGCACCGACGAGCAGCAGGTACTGCTGGAGCCCGGCGTCCGCCTCGCTCAACCGGTCCGCCGTCTCGACCATGGCGCTGGCCGCGGTGTAGGCGCCGTAGTCGGTGACGATCTGGGCGCCGTACGAGCCGAGGCTCTCGGCCTGGGTGACGATGTCGAGCGACCGACCCTCGTAGAACTGCGCGTCGACGACCATGAACGGCTCGAGTCGCGACCCGAACTTCGACGCCGTGCGCCGTACCCCCTTGGCCACCGCCCGGATCTTGCCGTGCTGCCGGCTCAGCATGGTGACGATGCGGTCGGCCTCGCCGAGCTTGTGGGTGCGCAGCACGACGCACTCGTCCCGGTACAGCGGCATTGCCCCAGTATCCCCCGCGGCGCCGACAGCGGGTGCCGGCGGCGCGGCCAGCGCGGAGCGCGGAGCGGGCAGGACACGCCGCGTGAGTTCCGTCCGGCGGGCAGATCCCGTCGCCGGTCCACGCCGAGCGTGACCGAATCCGCCCGCTCGACGCACCGCCGTCGCCGGACGCCACCGAGCGTGACGGAATCCACCCGGTCGACGTCGCGTCCACAGACGGGAGGCGCGGTGCGGGACGGACCCGCACCGCGCCTCCCGAGAGCGCTGGCGTCCTACGCCGTGACCAGCTCCGGCGTCCCGGTCGCGGCCCCGGCGCGCACGGCCCGGTTCACCGCGGAGACGATCGCCTTGAGCGAGGCGGTCGCGATGTCGGCGTCGATCCCGACGCCCCACAGCCGGGTGCCGTCGACGTCGAGCTCGACGTAGGCGGCGGCCTTCGCGTCGCCCGAGGCGCTCATCGTGTGCTCGGAGTAGTCGTACAAGGTGACTGCGACGCCCTGCTCCCGCATGACGGTGAGGAACGCGTCGACCGGACCGGTGCCGACTGCACCGGCGGCGACGGACCCCTCGTCGACACGCATCGCGACGTGGAGCTCCGTGGTGCCGTCGAAGTCGCTCGACGTCGCCGTCTTCGTGATCTCGTACCGGCCCCACTTGTCCGACTCGTCGTCGGCCGGCAGGTACTCGTCGCGGAACAGGTCCCAGATCCGGTCGGACGAGAACTCGCCGCCCTCGGTGTCGGTGCGCTGCTGCACCACGCCGGAGAACTCGATCTGCAGCTTGCGGGGCAGGTCGATCGCGTGGTCGGTCTTGAGCAGGTACGCGACGCCGCCCTTGCCGGACTGCGAGTTGACGCGGATGACGGCCTCGTACGAGCGGCCGATGTCCTTCGGGTCGACGGGCAGGTACGGCACAGCCCAGGCGAGGTCGTCCACGGACTTCCCCGCGGCGGAGGCCTTGGCCTGCATCGCCTCGAAGCCCTTGTTGATGGCGTCCTGGTGCGAACCGCTGAACGCCGTGTAGACCAGGTCGCCGGCCCAGGGCTGCCGCTCGGGCACCGGCAGCTGGTTGCAGTACTCGACGGTGCGCTTGACCTGGTCGATGTCCGAGAAGTCGACCTCGGGGTCGATGCCCTGCGTGAACAGGTTCATGCCCAGGGCGACGAGGTCAACGTTGCCGGTGCGCTCGCCGTTGCCGAACAGGCACCCCTCGATGCGGTCCGCCCCGGCCATGTAGCCGAGCTCGGCGGCGGCGACGGCGGTGCCGCGGTCGTTGTGCGGGTGCAGCGACAGGATGACGTCCTCGCGGTGGTCGAGGTGGCGCGACATCCACTCGATCGAGTCCGCGTAGACGTTGGGCGTGGCCATCTCGACCGTCGCCGGAAGGTTGATGATCACCTTGCGGTCGGGGGTCGGCTCGAAGACCTCGAGCACGGCGTTGCAGATCTGCGCCGCGACCTCGAGCTCGGTGCCCGTGTAGGACTCCGGCGAGTACTCGTAGAACACCTGCGTGCCGTGCTGCAGCCGGGCCTCGGCCGCCTTGCACATCCGGGCACCCGCGACGGCGATGTCGACGACGCCCTGCACGTCGGTGCGGAAGACGACCTCGCGCTGGACGATGGACGTCGAGTTGTAGAGGTGCACGATGGCCTGCTTCGCCCCGTCGATCGCCTCGTACGTGCGGTCGATGAGGTGCTCACGCGCCTGGGTCAGCACCTGGATCGTGACGTCGTCCGGGATCGCGCCGTCCTCGATGAGCGACCGGACGAAGTCGAAGTCGGTCTGCGATGCGCTCGGGAAGCCGACCTCGATCTCCTTGTAGCCCATCCGGACGAGCAGGTCGAACATGGCCCGCTTGCGCTCGGAGTCCATCGGGTCGATCAGGGCCTGGTTGCCGTCGCGGAGGTCCACGGCGCACCACCGAGGCGCCCGGTCGATGCGTTTCGTCGGCCAGGTGCGGTCCGGCAGGTCGACGCGGATCTGCTCGTGGAAGGGGACGTACTTGTGGATCGGCATCCCGGAGGGGCGCTGGGTGTTCTGCATGGTCGTCGCTTTCGTCGTCTCGCCGGCATCGGCGCTGTGGGGGGCCACGACGGACTCCGCGACGAGGTGGGCCGTGTGTCAGGCCTCGTCGCGGCAGCGAAGGAGGAGGAGCGCCGAGTACATCGCTGCCACCGTAGCACTGGTACACCAGCGCGGTGCAAGTGGATGACGTCCCGGACGCTCCTCCCGACCCGTGCGGTCAGTCGACGGCGAGCGCCTCGGTCGGTGACACCCGCATGGCCCGCCGGACCGGTGCGACCGTGGCGACGACCGCGAGCACGAGGGCCCCCACCACCACGACCGCGACGGTCAGCGGCGGCAGCACGGGCGTGACGACCGTCCCGAGCGAGCCGAGCATCGTCTGCCCGCCGACCCAGCCGTACAGGGTGCCGAGGACGAGTCCGGTGACGACCGCGGCGACGACCATCTGCACGGCCTCGGTCACGATCATGCGGCGGACCTGCGCCGCGGTCAGCCCGAGGACGCGCAGCAGGCCGAGCTCACGACGACGCTGGAGCACACCGAGCGCGAGGGCGTTCACGACGCCGACCGCGGCGATCACCGCGGAGAACCCGACGATCACGCTCACGACGGCGTTCAGCTGCACGAAGAAGTCCCGCTGCGCCTGGACCGCGTCCGCCGGCAGGGAACCGCCGCCCATCGCCGCCATCTGGGTCTCGACCACGTGCTGCATGATCCCGAGCGCGACCGCGAAGGTGACGAGCAGGGTCACGCCGATGACGAGCCCGATGGTGGCCCGTGACGACCGTCCCGGTGCCCGCATCGCGTTGCGACCGGCGAGCAGGACGACCGGGTCACGCGACCCGATCCGGCCGATGAGCTGCAGGACCGGGGGCATCACGATCGTCGCGCCGACCGCGACCCCGGCGAAGGAGACGAACCCGCCGAGGGCCGCCGGCAGGACGGCCGCGGGCGTGGCGGGGCTGAGGACGAGACCGAGCACCATCAGCAGCGCACCGACCGTCATGAGCAGGACCGCCCAGACCGTCCGCGCCCGGCCCGACCGGACGTCGGCGTGGCTCGGCTCGACGGTCGAGGACAGCGCCTGCAGCGGCGTGACCGTCAGCACCCGGCGAGACCCGGCCGCGAACGCGCCCCAGGTCGCCAGGACCACGGCGACGAGCGGCAGCACGAGTTCCCACGGGACGAGCGTGTAGCTGGTCTCCGGGAGGAAGCCGGTGCTCCGCAGGACCGCGACGAAGCACGCGGACAGCCCGGTGCCGACGACGATGCCCACCGCGCCGCCCACGGCACCGACGACGAGGCCGGTGCGGGTCGTCCGGGCACGCAGGGTGGCGCCCGTCGCCCCGATCAACCGCTGGAGGGCGATCGTGCGGGTCTGCCCCGCGATGATCGTGGCGCAGGTGTTCGCCGTCACGATCGCACCGACGTAGAGGGCGATGCCGAGGAAGAGCCACCCGACGACGGACAGGATCGCCCGGACGGGTGCGAGGTCGTCGAGACCCGCGGCCGCCATCGCCTGGGTCACGATGCCGGGGGCGATCACGAGGGCGGACCCGAACGTCGTGCCGAGGGCTGCGACGAGGACCGTCGGGGCGAACGTGCGCAGGCCGGTCACGCGGCTGCCTCCATCCCGAGCATCGCCGCCGAGATCTCGGCGGCGGTCATCGACGGGCGGTCGTCCACGATCCGCCCGTCGGCCAGGAAGAGGATGCGGTCCGCGTTCGCGGCGGCCGTCGGGTCGTGCGTGACCATGACGACGCTCTGCCCCCACTCCTGCACGGCGCCGCGGAGGATCGCGAGGACGTCACGCCCGGTGCGCGAGTCGAGGGCGCCCGTCGGCTCGTCCGCGACCACCACGGCGGGACGCGACGCGAGCGCACGCGCGATCGCGACGCGCTGCTGCTGTCCGCCGGAGAGTTGGTGCGGCCGGTGGGTCAGACGGTCACCCAGGCCGAGCAGGTCGACGAGCCGGTCGATCCACGCCGACTCGTCCTGGCTCGGCTGGTGCCCACCGAGCAGGAACGGCAGCCGGATGTTCTCCCGCACGTCGAGCGTCGGGACGAGGTTGAAGGACTGGAACACGAAACCGAGCCGGCGACGGCGCAGTTCGGTGAGCTCGCGGTCCCCGAGGCGGGTGATGTCGACCCCGTCGATCGTGATCCGCCCGGTGCTCACCGCGTCGAGCCCCGCGGCGACGTGCATGAGCGTCGACTTGCCGGAGCCCGACGGCCCCATCACGGCGGTGAACTCCCCCGCCCCGATGTCGACGCTGACGTCGTCGAGCGCGGTGACGCGGCGGGCGGCGTCGCCGTGGTGCTTGGACACGTGGTCGAGCCGGATGATCGGGGTCTGGTTGGTGGTCATGCTCCGAGCCTGGCGGCCGGGAGGCACGTCCCGCGTCCGTCGCGCGGCTCCTGTGGATGGTCCGCTCGGCTCGACGTGCCGTGGAGGGGTCATCCTGTCGGATGACGGCGGGTCGCTCCGCCGGTCGACGCCGGGGTCAGTCGGCCCTGGGCACCAGCCCGTGCTCGTGCGCGAACACGACGAGCCGGACGCGGTCCCGCAGGTCGAGCTTGCTGAGCACGCGCGAGATGTGCGTCTTCACCGTCGCCTCGCTGACGTACTCGTGCTGGGCGATCTCGCTGTTGCTGTACCCGCGCGCCGCGAGGTCGAAGATCTCCCGCTCCCGGGGCGTCAGCTCGGCGAAGGCGGCGGGCACCGCGGCGGCCTGGGCCGCGCCGTCGTCGTACCGGCGGAGGAGTTCGCGGGTGGCCGAGGCGGCGAACACGGCGGTGCCGGCGTGCACGGTCCGGACCGCGGCGAGCAGGAACTCCGGGTCGGCGTCCTTGAGCACGAAGCCGCTCGCGCCCGCCCGGATCGCCTTCGCGGCGGCCTCGTCGAAGTCGAAGGTGGTGAGCACCAGCACCTTCGCGGCGTCTGCCCCGCCCTGCTCGACGATCCGTGCGGTCGCGGTGATCCCGTCCATCACGGGCATCCGGACGTCCATGAGCACCACGTCCGCCCCGGTGCGCCGCACGAGCTCGGCGCCCTCGGCCCCGTCGCCGGCCTCACCGACGAACTGCAGGTCGGGCTGTGAGTCGATGAGCATCCGGATCCCGGTGCGGAAGAGCGCCTGGTCGTCGACGAGGGCGACCCGGATCGGGCCACCGGTCGGCTGGGACGTGGTCATCTGGTGCGCTCCTGCTCCATCTGGGTGATGCGGCCGCGGGGGAACTGGCCGCTCGCGGGGACCGCGGGCATGCGCACGGCCACCACGAAGTCGTCACCGCGGTGCCCGGCCGTCATCGACCCCCCGGTCATCGTGACACGCTCGCGCATGCCGACCAGTCCGTGACCGGTGCCGGGGCCGCTGGAGCCGTCGTCGGCGCGGCGGTTCACCACGGTGATCTCGACGGTGTCGGGACGGTAGGTCAGCGCGGTGTGGACCGGTGTCCCGCTCTCCCCGTGCTTCCACGCGTTCGTCAGGCTCTCCTGGACGATCCGGTACACGGCGAGCTGGGTCGTCGTGGGCAGACCGGTCGGGTCGCCCTCCCGGTCGACACGGACGTCCAGGCCGACCGCGCGCATCTCGGCCACGAGCACCTCGAGGTCGGCTGCCTCGGGCGTCGGGGCGGTCCCCTGCTCGTGCCGCAGGGCGCCGAGCAGCTCGCGGACGTCACCGAGAGCACTGCGAGCGGTGCTCGAGATGGTCTCGAGCGCCTGGTCCGCGATCGCGGGGTCGGTCTTGGCGGCGTAGCGTGCCCCGTCCGCCTGGGCGATGACGACGGCCAGCGAGTGCGCGACGATGTCGTGCATGTCGCGGGCGATCCGCACCCGCTCCTGCTCGACCGCGACCGCGCGGTCGGCGCGTGCGGCATCCCGTTCGGCGACCAGCTGGGCCTCCCGGCTCATGCTCGCGGACCGGCGAGCGCGGCGGACGAGTCCGGCGAGCCACGGCAGCAGGAGCAGCAGCAGGACGCCGGCGAACGTCGCGAGCACGACCTGCAGGGTCTCGAGCGTGGGCGACGAGGCGGTCTCGATGCCGGAGCGGCGCTGGTGGTCGTACAGCCCGACGTACGCCGCCGCGACCGCGGATCCGCCGATGGCCGAGACCAGGCCGGCGATGCGGACGCGCTTGCTGCCGTAGGCGCTCGTGGTGAAGAGCACGCCGGCGAGCAGTGCGTTCGAGTAGTCCGGCACCTGCATGGTCACCATCTCGAAGACGGCGATCACCCACGACAGTGCGAGTGACAGCCCCGGCGACAGGCGACGGATCGCGAGGGCGATGCTCAGTCCGACCACCGTCACCACCCAGAGCGACGGCAGGTCGGCGGACGCACGCAGGAGCGTCAGCAGCCCGCCGAGCAGCACCGCGGTGGTGATGTCGGTGACGAGCTGCGCGCGCAGCAGGGGGCGGAACACCACCCCACGGTACGACCCGGCCGGAGGACGCGCGTCCGACCAGGGGATGACCCGGGTCAGAACCCGAGGCGGCCGAGCTGCTTCGGGTCGCGCTGCCACTCCTTGGCGACCTTGACGCGGATGTTCAGGTAGACGTGGCGACCGCCGAGCAGCGACTCGATCTCCGCGCGCGCACGCGAACCGACGTCCTTCAGCCGTTCCCCGCCGCGGCCGATGACGATCGCCTTCTGGCTGTCACGCTCGACGAACAGGTTCGCGAAGATCCGCAGCGGTCCGTCGGGGTCGTCCTCGTCGTCGGGCTCGACGACGTCCTCGATGACGACCGCGAGCGAGTGCGGGAGCTCGTCGCGCACACCCTCGAGCGCGGCCTCGCGGACGAGCTCGGCGATGCGGTCCTCGTCGGTCTCCTCGGTCACCGTGGACGCGTCGTAGAGCTGCGGCGACTCGGGCAGCAGCTTGGTGACCTCGCCGAGCAGGACCTCGAGCTGGATCCCCTTCGTCCCCGAGGTGGGTACGATGGCGTCCCAGTCGCGCAGCTGCGACACGGCGAGGAGCTGCTCCCCGACGCGGTCCTTCGGGGTGCCGTCGATCTTCGTGACGATCGCGATCTTCCGCGCCCGCGGGTACTGGTCGAGCGACTCGTTGATGAACCTGTCGCCCGGCCCGATCGGTTCGTCGGCCGGCACGCAGAACCCGATCACGTCGACGTCACCGAGCGTCGACTGCACGAGGTCGTTGAGCCGTTCGCCGAGCAGGGTGCGGGGGCGGTGCACGCCCGGGGTGTCGACGATGATGACCTGGCCGTCGGGGCGGTGCACGATGCCCCGGATGGCACGTCGCGTGGTCTGGGGCTTCGACGAGGTGATCGCCACCTTCTCGCCGACCAGGGCGTTCGTCAGCGTCGACTTGCCGACGTTCGGACGCCCGACGAAGGAGACGAAGCCGGCGCGGTACGGCTGGCCCGGTGTGTCGGTGCCCGTGGTCGCGTCGGTGTCGGTGTCCGTCTCGGTGCCGTGGTCGGGTTCGTGATCGGTCATGCGTTCGGGGTTCCCGTCGTGCTCGGAGTGGTCTCGTCGAGGGCGTCCTCGGCGTCCTGCAGGGCGGCGCTCCGCTCGGCCAGGACGGTGATCAGGTGGCGGCGCTTGCCCTCGACACGGTCGGCGGTCAGCGCGACCCCGGAGACGGTGACCTGCTCGCCGCGGACCGGCAGTCGGCCGAGCTCCTTCGTCAGCAGGCCACCGGCGGTGTCGACGTCGTCGTCCTCGAGCTCGACGCCGAAGAGGTCGCCGAGCTCGTCGATCGGCATGCGGGCGGAGATGCGCCAGACGCCCGGGCCGACCTCGGTGCGGTCGACCACGGTGCGGTCGTACTCGTCGGAGATGTCGCCGACGAGTTCCTCGATGAGGTCCTCCATCGTCACGAGCCCGGCGACGCCGCCGTACTCGTCGACCACGAGCACCAGGTGGTTCTTGGCGACCTGCATGTGCCGGAGGGTGTCGTCCGCGGGCTTCGACTCGGGGACGAACTCGGCCGGTCGCAGTAGCGCCGTCACCGGGTCCCGCTCGCTGCCGGGCTGCTCGTACAGGGCGCGGGAGACGTCGCGCAGGTAGAGCACGCCGAGCACGTCGTCGCTGTCCTTGCCGGTGACCGGCATGCGCGAGACGCCGGCGACCAGGAACCGTTCCATCCCCGCGGCCAGGGTGGCCTCGCCGTCGACCGTGAGCATGTCGGTCCGGGGCACCATGACCTCGCGCACCAGGGTGTCGCTGAACTCGAAGACCGAGTGGATGAGCTCGCGGTCGTCCTGTGCGAGCACGTTGCTCTCGGTCGCCTCGTCGACGAGCGAGAGCAGCTGCTCCTCGCTCGACACCGTCGATGCGCTGCGACCACGGCCGGGGGTCACCCGGTCCCCGATCGCGACGAGGAGCCCGGCGAGCGGACCGAGCACGATCCGGACGGCGCGCACGAGTCCTCCGGTCGCGCCGATGAGGCGCTCGGCGTGTGCGCGTCCGACGCTGCGCGGGCTCGACCCGACGAGCACGAACGACACGGCCGTCATGATCGCGGCGGACACGACCAGGGCCACCCACCAGGTGTCGAACACCGTGACGAGGGCGATCGTGACGAGCACCGCGGCGGCGGTCTCGGCGAGCACGCGGACGAAGTTCAGGGCGTTGACGTGCGCGCCGACGTCGTCGGCCACGGCCTCGATCGCACGACGGTTGCGGCTGCCCCGGGCGATCTCGTCGAGGTCGGCGCGGGACAGCACGGTGAGCGCGGCGTCGGACGCGGCGAGCAGACCACCGACGACGACCAGGACGAACGCCGCCGCGAACAGGACGGCGACGAGCACCATCAGGTCACCGCCCGCGTCGCTGTGCCGCGAAGGCCGAGAGGATCTCGCCCTGCAGCCCGAACATCTCGGCCTTCTCCTCCGGCTCGGCGTGGTCGAATCCGAGCAGGTGGAGGATGCCGTGGCACGTGAGCAGCAGCATCTCCTCGGTGGTGGTGTGCCCCGCGGTCTTCGCCTGCTCGGCGGCGACCTGCGGGCACACGACGATGTCGCCGAGCAGCCCGGCCGGTGTCGGCTCGTCCTCGGTCCCCGGGCGGAGCTCGTCCATCGGGAAGCTCAGGACGTCCGTCGGACCCGGCTCGTCCATCCACCGGACGTGCAGCTGCTCCATCGCGCCCTCGTCGACCAGGACGATCGCGAGCTCCGCGTCCGCGTGGACGTGCAGCGCGTCGAGCGCGAAGGCGGCGAGGCGCTGGACGGCCTGTTCGTCGACCTCGACACCCGACTCGTTGTTGAGCTCGATGCTCACCGGTTGCCTCCTCGGGCGTCGTTCTGGGGGTACGGGGACTGCTGGCGGTCCTGCGGCGGCCGCCCGCGACGCTCGGCGCGGTTCGCTCCGGCTGGGTTGCCCGTCGGCGCGGTCCCCCGGCCGGCGGGGCGGTGCCCGGCCTGTTCCGCCAGACGTTCCTCGTCGTACACGGTGTAGGCGTCGACGATCCGTCCGACCAGGGTGTGGCGGACGACGTCCTCGCTGCCGAGCCGGGCGAAGTGGATGTCGTCGACGTCGCCGAGGATCCGCGTGACGAGCCGGAGACCGGACAGGTTGCCGGGCAGGTCGACCTGCGTGATGTCACCGGTGACGACCATCTTCGAGCCGAAGCCGAGGCGCGTCAGGAACATCTTCATCTGCTCGGGCGTGGTGTTCTGCGCCTCGTCGAGGATCACGAACGAGTCGTTCAGCGTCCGCCCGCGCATGTACGCCAGCGGTGCGACCTCGACGGTGCCGGCCGCCAGCAGCTTCGGGACCAGCTCGGGGTCCATCATCTCGTTGAGGGCGTCGTACAGCGGGCGCAGGTACGGATCGATCTTGTCGGTCAGCGTGCCCGGCAGGAACCCGAGCCGCTCGCCCGCCTCGACCGCGGGACGGGTCAGGATGATGCGGGTGACCTCGCGCCGCTGCAGTGCCTGGACGGCCTTCGCCATCGCCAGGTAGGTCTTGCCGGTGCCCGCGGGGCCGATGCCGAAGGTGATGGTGTGCTGGTCGATGGCGTCGACGTAGGCGCGCTGCCCGTCGGTCTTCGGCCGCACCGACTTGCCGCGGCTCGCCACGATCGGGGTGCCGAACGTGTCCGAGGGCTTGCGGTCCTCGTCGAGGATCCGCGCCGACGTCGGGATGTCCGCGGGACCGATGTCCTGCCCGCGCTTCACCATGCCGACGAGCTCGTCGACGAGCGCGTGGGCACGGGCGACGTCGCGTTCGGCTCCGGTGAGGGAGACCTCGTTGCCGCGGACGAGCACCCGGACGCCCGGGTACTGCCGCTCGACCGTCTTGAGCAGGCGGTCCTGCGGGCCGAGGAGCTGGACCATCGCGATGCCGTCGACCCGGATGTCGACGACGACGTCGGACGGGTCGGACACGGGTCGGGTCGTGGGTCGGTCCGGTGCGGGCGCGTCGGACGCGGGGTGGACGGAGTCGTCAACCGGCAAGGAGATTCCCTTCGTGCAGATCACCTGCGAGGACGTGCGCGTGCACGTGGAACACGGTCTGACCGGCGGCTTCGCCGGTGTTGAAGACGAGACGGAACTGGCCGCCGGCCCGCTCGTCCGCGATGCGGCGGGCGGTCGCGACGACGTGCGCCAGCAGCTCGGGGTCACCGGCGGCGAGCTCGGTGACGTCGCGGTACTCCTCGGTCTTGGGCACCACGAGCACGTGGACGGGTGCCTTCGGAGCGATGTCCTCGAACGCGATCACCCGGTCGTCCTCGGCCACGATGGTCGCCGGGACCTCGCGCGCGACGATCCTCGAGAAGATGCTCGGCTCGCTGCTGCTCATGGAGACCATCGTAGGACCCGCCTCCGACGCCGCTACCAGCGCCCGAGCCTGGTCTGCAGGACGGCCAGGGCGGACGGTCCGGCGGTCGAGGTGCGGAGCACGGTGTCCCCGAGCCGCACGCGGACGGCGCCGGCGGCCTCGAGCCGGTCGAACTCGGGACCGTCGATCCCGCCCTCGGGTCCGACGACCAGGACGATCTCGTCGACGTCGGCCGGCGGCTCCCACGCCGAGAGCCGCACCGCGCCGACCGGGTCCAGCACGACCAGCGCACGCCGCGCCTCCCGGCCGACCGCGGCCAGCTGCGCCGTCGTCACCGGTGCGTCCACCGTCGGGACGCGCGACCGGACCGCCTGCTTCGCGGCCTCCTGCGCGATCGCGACCCACCGGGCGCGTCCCTTCTCGACCTTCGCGCCGTCCCACCGCGACACGCTGCGCGCTGCAGCCCAGGGGACGATGCGGTCGACGCCGATCTCGGTGGCTGCCTGCACCGCCATCTCGTCACGCCCGCCCTTCGCGAGCGCCTGCACGAGCACCAGCGCCGGACGCGGTTCCGCCTCGACGGCGACGTCGGCGACCGTCAGGGTCAGCGTGTCCTTGCCGGTCGACGCGACCGCGCCCGTGACGACCGTGCCCCGGCCGTCGGAGAGGCGCAGCGTCTCGCCGACGCGGACCCGCGCGACCGAGACGGCGTGTCGGCCCTCCGCGCCGTCGAGCGACACCGCGTCACCGGCGCCGAGGTCGTCGAGGGTCCCCGGACCGACGAGGTAGAGCGATGCCATCAGAAGTTGAAGAAGCGGTCGCGGAGCTTGCCGAACATGCCCTGCTGGAAGCGGGCGAGCTGCGGTCCCGGTGCCTTGTGCGTCTTCGCGAGCTGCTCGACGAACCCACGTTCCTTGTGCGAGAGCTTGGTCGGGGTCACGACCTGCACGCCGACGCGGAGGTCGCCCCGGCCGGTGCCGCGCAGCTTCGTCACGCCGCGGTCCTTGATGACCAGGACGTCGGCGCTCTGCACGCCCGGACGGATCTCGAGCTCGACCGGCCCGTCGAGCCCGTCGATCGTCGTGTGCGCGCCGAGGATCGCATCGGTCATCTGGACCTCGAGCGTCGCGAGCAGGTCGTCGCCGTCGCGGCTGTAGACGTCGTGGTGGCGCACCTTGACCTCGAGGTACAGGTCGCCGGACGGGCCGCCCGCGGGTCCGACCTCGCCCTGGCCCGGCATCTGCAGGCGCAGCCCGGTCTCGACGCCGGCGGGGACGTCGACGGGGATGGTCCGGCGGGCGCGGACGCGCCCCTGGCCCTGGCACGTCGGGCAGGGACTCGGGATGACGGTACCGTAGCCGCGGCACGTCCCGCAGGGCGCGCTGGTCACGACGTTGCCGAGGAGCGAGCGGACCTGGCGCTGGATGTGCCCGGAGCCACCGCAGATGTCGCAGGTGCGGGGGCTGGTCCCCGGCGCGCAGCACGAGCCGTGGCACGTGTCGCAGACGACGGCCGTGTCGACCTCGACGTCCTTGTGGGTGCCGAAGACGACCTCGTCGAGGTCGACCTCGATGCGCAGCAGGGCGTCCTGCCCGCGCTCGGCACGGCTGCGCGGACCGTTGCCGCGTCCGCCGCCGCCACCCCCGCCGAAGAAGGCGTCGAAGATGTCGCTGAAGCCACCGGCGGCACCGCCGCCGAAGGGGCTCTCCTGCGGGCCGGCGTCGTAGCGTCGGCGCTGCTCCGGGTCGCTCAACACGTCGTACGCGTGCGTCACGTCCTTGAAGCGCTCGGCCGCGTCCGGGCTCGGGTTGACGTCCGGGTGGAGCTCGCGCGCCAGCCGTCGGTAGGCCTTCTTGATGTCGGCATCGGAGGCGTCCGGCTGGACGCCGAGGACGTCGTAGTGGTCTGCCACGGTTCCCTCAGTCGGTTTCGGTTCGGTCGGTGGGTCGCGGCGGTCGCCGCGGTCCGGTCTGGAGGCGCGGAGCCGGTCCGCTGGACACCGCGCGTCGGGCGCAGGGTCCGGTCAATGTTCGCCCAGCAGCTTGGACAGGTACCGTGCGACCGCACGAACGGCGGCCATGTTCGTGCCGTAGTCCATGCGGGTGGGGCCGAGGACCCCGAGTCGGGCGACCGCTCCGCCGCCGGCGAGGTAGCCACCAGCGACGATGCTCGTCGCGTCGAGGCCGTACTCGGCGTTCTCGACGCCGATGCTCGCGGCCACGGCCACGTCGTCCACCTGCATCTCGCCGAACAGGCGGAGCAGGGTCACCTGTTCCTCGATCGCCTCGAGCACGGAGAACAGTCCGCCGGAGAAGTCGCGTTCGCTCTTCGCCAGGTTCGCCGCGCCGGCCATGACCAGGCGGTCCTGCCGGTTCGCCGCGACCTGCTCGATGAGCGTCGCGACGACGACGCCGCCGAGGGTCTGCGCGTCCGGACGGAGCTGCTGCGGCACCTCGCGCAGGGCACGCGGGACGTCCTGCAGCAGGAGCCCGACGCTCGCCCCGTTCACGACGGTGCGGAGCTCGGTGAGCGACCCCTCGTCGAGGGGGACGTCCGTCTCGACCACGCGCTGCTCGACCCGGGCGGTGTCGGTGATGAGCACGACCATCAGGCGGGTGTCACCGAGCCGGACGAGCTCGACGTGCTGCACGCGTGCGCGCACCATCGACGGGTACTGCACCAGCGCGACCTGGTTGGTGAGCTGGCTGAGCAGGCGGACCGTGCGACCGAGGACCTCGTCGAGGTCGTTCGGCGTGCCGAGGAAGGTCTCGATGGCGTGGCGCTGCGCGCTCGACAGCGGCCGGGCTGCGGCCAGGTGGTCGACGAAGAGTCGGTACCCCTTGTCGGTCGGCACCCGCCCCGACGAGGTGTGCGGCGCCACGATCAGCTGTTCGTCCTCGAGCTGCGCCATGTCGTTGCGGATCGTCGCGGCGCTGACCCCGAAGGCGTGGCGCTCGACGATCGTCTTCGAGCCGACGGGCTCGCGCGAGGCGACGTAGTCCCGCACGATCGCCTTGAGGACCTCGAGGGAGCGTTCGCTGACCATCCGGACCCCTTCCGTTCGATGCTGGCACTCGGACGTGTCGACTGCTGATCCTACGCCCGACCGCCGACCGACCGGGACCGCCGGGGCCCACGCCGGTACGCTCACGGCATGAGCTACGGACAGCAACCGGGCGGCCCGCAGGACGGCCGCTACGGCCAGCAGCAGGGCGGACCCCAGAACCCGCAGGGACCGCAGTACCCGGCCGGCTTCACGCCGCCCCAGCCGATGTCGCCGGAGGACCAGCGACTCTGGGCGACGCTGACGCACGTCGGCGGCATCTTCTTCAGCCTGGTCGTGCCGATCATCGCCTACCTGGTGCTGCGCGACCGCGGGCAGTTCGTGAAGGAGCACACCCGTCAGGCACTGAACTTCCACATCACGATGGCGATCGCCGGGTTCGTGTGCAGCCTGTTGGCGTTCGTCGTCATCGGACTCGTGCTGCTGCCGATCCTGTACGTGATCGTGATCGTCTTCGCGATCTTGGCCGCCCTCGCGGCGAACCGCGGTGACTTCTACCGCTACCCGCTCACCATCGAGTTCATCAAGCAGTAGCGCGCGAGCGACCGCCGGCGCGTCAGTCGAGCAGCTCGCGGACGACCGCGTCCGCGAGCAGCCGGCCCTGCAGGGTGAGCTCGATGCGTCCCCGCACCGCGGCCGTGCCGTCCACGAGGCCACGCGCGATGAGACCGGCGACCCGGCCACGTGCCTCCCGGCCGAGCTCCGCGGTGGTGAGCTCGCCGCGGACGCGCGCGGCGAGCAGCACCCGTTCGACGTACCGGGTGTCGGCGTCGAGCGTCTCGCGCCCCGCCGCGGGCGACTCGCCGGCCAGCACCCGGTTCGCGTACGCGGCCGGGTGCTTCACGTTCCACCAGCGGGTGCCGGCGACCGCGGAGTGCGCACCCGGGCCGACGCCCCACCAGTCGTGGCCCTTCCAGTAGGACAGGTTGTGTCGGCTCGCGTGGCGCTCCGGACCACCGGCCTCGTCGGTGCGCGCCCAGTTCGAGACCTCGTACCAGGAGTACCCGGCGTCGGCGAGGGTCCGGTCGGCGAGCTCGTACATGTCGGCGGCGAGGTCGTCGTCCGGGGCCGGCAGGTCGCCGCGGGCCACCATGCGCCCCATCGCCGTGCCGTCCTCGACGATGAGCGAGTACGCCGACACGTGGTCGGGCGCGCAGGCCAGCGCGGCCTCGAGCGAGGTGCGCCAGTCGTCGAGCGACTCCCCCGGGGTCGAGTAGATGAGGTCGAGGCTGACGTCGAGGCCCTGCTGCTTCGCGAGGTCCACCACGACCGGCACCCGCTCGGGGTCGTGGGTCCGGTCGAGCGTCGCGAGGACGTGCGGGACGGCCGACTGCATGCCGTAGCTCATCCGGGTGAACCCGCCGCGCTGCAGGGTCGCGATCGCGTCCGCGTCCACGGAGTCCGGGTTCGCCTCGGTGGTGACCTCCGCCCCCGGCAGGATGCCCCACGTGTCGTCGATCGCCCGGAGGATCATCACCAGGTCGTCCGCCGGCAGCATCGTCGGCGTGCCACCGCCGAAGAACACCGTCGAGACCGGGCGTCGCGGCACCCCGGAGCGGTCGAGGACCTCGGCCGCCCACCGGATCTCCTGCACCGCGTGGCCGGCGTAGTCGTCACGGCGCACCCCGCGCAGCTCGGACGCCGTGTAGGTGTTGAAGTCGCAGTAGCCGCACCGCACCCGGCAGAACGGCACGTGGACGTAGACGCCGAAGGGGACGTCGCCGGCGCCGGGGCCAGGGGTGAGCAGGCCGTCCGCGGGAGCGGGATCGGCGATCGGGAGCGCACTCGGCATGGACTCCATTCTCGGCCATGATGGAGCCATGGAGCACCACACCGTCCCCACCACGGTGCTGTGGGACATCGACGGCACCCTCGTGCTGAACGCGGCGTCGCCCGGCAACCTGTACCACCTGGCCGTCGAGCGCGCGGTCGGCCGCGACCTCGTGCTGAAGGTCGGGCACCAGCACGGCCGGACCGACGCCGGGCTCATCGCGGACCACGTCCGGGCACACGACCTCGACGACGCGCTCATCCCCACGGTCAGCCGGCACCTGCGCGACCTGACCGACGAGCGCTACGGCCGGGGCGAACGCCGCTCCCCCGCCCCGGGAGCCGCCGCGCTCGTCCGCCGGTTCGCCGGACTCGGCTGGCGGAACGGCCTGCTGACCGGCAACTCCGAGCACCGGGCCCGCGTGAAGCTGGGCGGGGCGGGTTTCGACCTCGGCGCCTTCGACTGGGAGCACTCCTACTTCGGGGACGCGGAGGTCGAGCGCACCGGCGTCACCGGACGCGCCGCCGCCGCCCTGTCCGGGGAGCGAGCCGTCATCGTCGGCGACACCCCGCGGGACGGCGAGGCGGCCGACGCGGTGGGGATCCCGTTCGTCGCGGTCGCGACCGGGGTCTACGAGGTCGACGCCCTGCGTGGGACGAGCGCGGTGTGCGTCGCGCGGGACTGCGTGCAGGACGCCCGACTGCTCGAGGAGGCGATCGCCGCGCTGCCGCCGCTGCGCTGAGCGGCGGCGGCGGCGGCGGCGGTGGCGGTCGGTCGGTGCGCCGTGCCGAGCAGGCGGTCGGACGCCTCGTGTCGACCGGTCAGTCGCCGCGCAGTGCGCTGAGGTACTTCGCTGCCATGACCCGCTGCTGTCGACGGAGCAGCGGCGCCACGAACGCCCACTTCCGGCTCGACGGCTGCGAGAACTGGCGGACCTGCAGCCACACCGAACCGTCGCTCGTGCGCTCGACCACGAAGGACTCCTCGCCGGACAGCGGGTGCCCCTCGAGCGTGCCGTAGGCGAAGCCCTTGCGGTCGGTCTCGTCGATGATCGACACGACGCGGACCGGCGCGTGCACGGTCTGCCCGAACGCGTGCATCTCGAGCGTCGCCGTCGTGCCCGCCGTCAGCAGCGGGGTGCCGTCGGCGGCGAACTTCTCCACCCGGGGCGTGCCGATCGAGGCCGGTGCGATCGGGACACCGTGCTCGTCGAACGTCACCGGGTTGTAGCGGACCTCGTCGTCGTCGGGATGGTCCTCGACCTGCACCCGGATGCCGCTGCGCTCCTGGATCTGCCAGGTCAACGCCTGCGTCACCGCGGTCTCGAACCGGGCGTCGCCGTGGCCGATGCGCGCCCGCGACTCCGCCGGGGTGAAGCCCTCCGGCGGGTAGGTCATGAGGTCCGCCGCCTGCGTGGCACCGACGGCACCGTAGGTCAGGGCGGTCCGGTAGCTGCCGCGGGAACTCATGGACCCATCGTACCGGGGCCGCTCGGCCCGACCTGTGTCAGCGTGGCGTGACGGCGAGGTTCCGCCACTCAGCCTCGGTGCCCTGCTCGCGGATCCCGACCGCGCCGCTCGTCGACGAGCAGGCACCGAAGGACACGCGACCCTGGACGGGTGTCCCGCCGTCGGCCGGCGACGCGGTGGCCGTGATCGTGCAGCCGACCGCCTCGACGGTGAGGTGCCACCACTCCTCGGCCTGCACCGTCCGACCGAAGGACACGAACGACCCGACGAACCCGGGCGACCGGTGCTCGCCGATGGTCATCCCGGTCGCGGTGATGCCGACGGAGTAGGCGCGCATCGAGTCGATCCCCGTGGACGGGTCGTTCACCCGGACGACGAGACCCGCGTCGACGCCCGACCTCGGGGTGCGCATCAGGCGCACGTCGCCCGTCAGGGTCATGTCGCCCCAGACCCGGTTCAGGACCTGCTTGTCCCCGGTGTTCGCGTAGGCCGTGCTGCGGATCCGTTCCTCCTGCTGGTCGATCGCCCACGTGCCCCCGAACACCCGCGCGGGCGCGCCGTCCTCGAACCGACCGGTGGCGAGGGTCGAGTTGTACGGGTCCGCCGCGAGCGAGGGTGCGAGGGCACCCGCTGTGGCCGTCACGAAGCGGTAGCCGGCTGCGCTGCCGTTGCCGCGCAGCCCGATCGCGCCCGTCGTCAAGCAGTCGGCCGACGACTCCGAGACACTCGCCCTCGTCCAGTCGTTCGCGCCGACGGTGGTCGACCAGGCGGTGATGCCGCACCCGGCGGCCTGCACGACCACGTGGTAGAACTGTCCGTTCGCGAGCCTGCCGGGGATCGTCGAGGACGCCAGTCGGGTCGTCGCACCGTGCTTCGTCCGGCTGATCGACAGCGTGTTGTCCGTCCGGTCCAGACCGATCGAGTAC
The DNA here is from genome assembly GCF_030803485.1 of Curtobacterium sp. 260. Classification (NCBI taxonomy): domain Bacteria; kingdom Bacillati; phylum Actinomycetota; class Actinomycetes; order Micrococcales; family Microbacteriaceae; genus Curtobacterium; species Curtobacterium sp. 260. Next base: position 128,334 of record NZ_JAURUY010000004.1, read on the forward strand.
CCCGTGAACGCATCGGCACCCGGAGCGGGATCCGTGACGCGGACCAGGAGCCCGGCGTTCGTCCCGCTGTTCACCTGGACGTCCGCCTGCATCGTGTAGTCCGTCCACGACGGGTCACCCGTGACGGCCTTGGGCCCGTCGGAGGAGCCGGCCGTCTCGGTGAACGTGCCGTAGCCGAACTGCGTCCGGGTCGTCCAGGAGCCGCCGTAGGTCCTCCACGCCCCCTGCCCTCCGGCGAAGGAGTCACGGAACGGCAGGCCCGTCAGGGCGTAGTCACCGACCGTGCTCGCGGTGCTCCGGTTCGACGACGCCGCCGTGTAGACGGCGAGGGTGGGATCGGCCGTCGTGGTGACACCGGTCGCCACGGTGAGTGCCACGACGAGCGCCCCGGTGAGCACGCCCGCCGTCCTGGCACTCACGACGACACCGCCGGGAGGTCCGTCGCAGGGCCCTCCGTGTGCCCGGGATCGGCGACACGGAGGCTCTGCGACCGGGCCAGGAGGACCCCGACGACGAGGGGTGCGGCACAGAGCACGGCGAGCACCGCCCAACCGAGCGGGGAGAGGTCGAGTCGAGCGGCGAGCGCGACCGCGCCGTCCGACCCCGGAGGCAGGGGCACCTGACCGACCGCACCGCTGACGAGCCGGTCGGACGCACCGGACGGTCCGACCACCCGGATCGGCAGCAGACCGGTCGAGACCACGTGCGCCACCGGCCGCGTCCCCGGGTCGACGCCGGTCACGACGAGGGCGGCGAACGGTCGGAAGACCGTCACCACGCCGGCCAGCACCGCGGCCGAGCCGAGCAGGCGAGCGGCGGTCCGCGGAGCGCCCGCGCCGAGGAGCCCGGTCAGGAGCCAGACGAGACCGACCCCGCCGACGGACCACGGCAGCATGCGGAGCGCCCACCCCGCACCGGGCAGGACTGCGACGACCCTGCCGACGACGTCAGCGCGGCTGACGGTCCAGCCGTCGGCAGCACCGTTCGCGTCGCCCTTGGTGGTGAACGCGCCCTCCTCCACCGCGCTGATGCGGTGCGTGTAGGGCAGTCGAGGCGCCGTCCCCCCGCCCTCGGCGACCGGTGGGACGAAGGTGATGACGTCGCCGACGGCCAGCCGGTCCGGTCCGGGCGGCAGGGTGACGACGAGCGAGCCGACGGGTGCCGTGCGGCCCATCGACGGCGTCCGGACGTCGAACGTCCGGACGCCCGCGGCCGTCGCGGCCCCGACACCGAGCAGCACGAGCAGGACGACGGCGACGGTGACGACGAGCCGCACCCGCACCGCGCGGCCGGGAGCACGCCGGCGACCAGCCGCGGGGACGCCGATCGCGTCGCCGGTCTCCGCCACCGTCATGCGGTGAACGTCCACACGAGCGACTGGCTCATGCTCTGCGCCTGCGAGTCGTTCGGAGCCGCCGGGTCGAGGGCGACCGACACGACGGCGGTACCGCCCTGACCGGCCGCAGGCGCCGGGCTGATGGGGAAGGTCCGCCCGCCGACCGTCGCGGCGCTCTCCCCCGAGACCACGGTCGTGGTCCCCGTCGGCGTCGTCCACGTCACGGTGACGCGCAACCAGGAGCAGATGCTGTTCGACGTCGAGACGGTGCCGATGCAGGTGCCGGGGGTGAGCGAGAAGGCGGACGCGGTGACCCCTCCGGTGTTCCTGATCACCGTGGAGGTGCCGCGCGTCGTGTCCCCCGGCCGGAGGTCCTTGCCCGCGTAGAGGTCGGTCGAGCAGGTCGTGGTGGCCGTGGCGGTGCTCCTGCACGCCACGGTCGAGGCGTCAGGGCCCTGCGTCATCTCGATCGAGACGGTGTTGGCGGTGTTCGTGGTGTTCGAGATCGACGCCGTGTACGCCGACGTCGTGCCGGTCGCCGTCAGTGCGAGGGCGACCGAGGCGACGAGACCCGCCGCCGTGAGGAGCCAGCCCGTGCGCACCGAAGCCCGCGGGACGATCGTCGAGTGCCTTCCCACGACGGCACCGTCAGGCCGAGAACGTGAACGTGAGGGCCTGTGAGAGGGTCACACCCGACGTCGGCGCGGTCGCCCCGTCCGGGAGCGAGACCTGCACGGCCAGCGGGTAGCGCTCGCCTGCGGCGGGTGGGTAGGGCAGCGTGATCGCGTTCGCCGCGAGGTACGCGGGCGTCGTGGACGCGGGCAGCACGTCGGCGCCGCGCCAGGTCATCTTCACGACGAGCTGGCGGCACAGGTCCGACCCGCTCTCGGGCGTGGTCGCGCACGGTCCGCCGGTCAGCCGGAAGCCGGTGGGCGTCGCCGTCCCGGTGTTCTCGAAGAAGATCGTCTGGGGTTCCGACCGGCCCCCCGGTCGCAGGGACTGGCCGCCGTAGAGGTCCGGGTCGGTGCAGCTCGCCGTGCCGTCGGCCGCGGTCGTGCAGGCACCCGGCGAACCGTCCGCCGTCGTCTCCACGATCTGGACGGTCGAGGTCGCGACCGTGTTGGTGCCGTGCAGGAAGGCCTGCGTGAAGACCGACAGCGTGCCGCTGAAGCTCATGGCGAGCACCACCGCAGCAGCGACGCCGGCGGCGACCAGGACGAGTTCGGACCGTCGGCGCCGTGCGCGGGGGACGGTCGTTTCGTGACGGGACATCGTGGTTCGCACCTCCGTGTGCACCCCGGTCCTCGAGCGCCGTGGCGCAGGAGCACGCACGGTCCGGGCGGCCGGGTCCACCCTGAACTGAGGGGTCTTCAGTCGCCCTCGGTACAGATGTGACCGTACAGATCGGGTGACCTGCCCGGTCCCCCAGAGTGCGGGCAGACTGCTCGGTCCACCCACGGCATCCGCGGAGGACCAGGCCGGACGCTGCCGAACCCCCGGCGGACTGCGCCCCGATCTCGTCCGCTTACCGCACCGGGACGAGCGGGTCCGGGAACGACGGAGCCCCGCTCGTGGCGGGGCTCCGTCGTGCTGCTCGTGCTCGCTGCGGCTACTTCTTCTTCTCTTCGACGTCGCCCGAGAGCGCTGCGATGAAGGCTTCCTGCGGGACCTCGACGCGACCCACCATCTTCATGCGCTTCTTGCCCTCCTTCTGCTTCTCGAGGAGCTTGCGCTTGCGGGTGATGTCACCGCCGTAGCACTTCGCCAGGACGTCCTTGCGCATCGCACGGATGCTCTCGCGGGCGATGATCCGCGCACCGATCGCGGCCTGGATCGGCACTTCGAACTGCTGCCGCGGGATGAGCTTGCGGAGACGCTCCGTCATCAGCGTGCCGTACGCGTACGCCTTGTCGCGGTGGACGATCGCGCTGAACGCGTCGACCTGCTCGCCCTGCAGCAGGATGTCGACCTTGACGAGGTCGGCGGCCTGGTCGCCGGTCGGCTCGTAGTCGAGCGAGGCGTAGCCCTGCGTCTTGCTCTTCAGCTGGTCGAAGAAGTCGAACACGATCTCGCCGAGGGGCATCTCGTACCGGATCTCGACGCGGTCCTCGCCCAGGTACTCCATGCCGAGCAGGGATCCGCGGCGCGACTGGCAGAGCTCCATGATCGCGCCGACGTAGTCCTTCGGCGCGAGGATCGCCGCGCGGACCATCGGCTCGCGGACCTCGACGATGCGACCACCCGGGAACTCGGAGGGGTTCGTGACCTCGGTCACGGTCGTGTCCTCGTTCGTGACCTCGTAGATCACGCTCGGGGCCGTCGTGATGAGGTCGAGGCCGAACTCCCGCGACAGGCGCTCGGTGATGATCTCGAGGTGCAGCAGGCCGAGGAAGCCGCAGCGGAAGCCGAAGCCGAGCGCCACCGAGGTCTCGGGCTCGTACACGAGGGCTGCGTCCGACAGCTTGAGCTTGTCGAGCGCCTCGCGCAGGTCCGGGTAGTCGGAACCGTCGATCGGGTACAGGCCCGAGAACACCATCGGCTTCGGGTCCGTGTACCCGGGCAGCGCCTCGGTCGCCGGCTTCTGCGCCGTCGTGACCGTGTCACCGACCTTCGACTGCCGGACGTCCTTCACACCGGTGATCAGGTAGCCGACCTCGCCGACCGACAGTCCCTTCGTCGGCTTCGGCTCGGGCGACGACACACCGATCTCGAGGATCTCGTGCGTCGACCGGGTCGACATCATCTGGACCTTCTCGCGCGGGTGGATCGTGCCGTCGATCATCCGGACGTACGTCACGACGCCGCGGTAGCTGTCGTAGACCGAGTCGAAGATCATCGCGCGGGGGGCCGCTTCGACGTCGCCGACCGGCGCCGGCACGGTCCGGACCACGCGGTCGAGGAGCTCGGCGACACCGACACCGGTCTTGCCCGAGACGCGGAGGACGTCCTCCGGCTTGCCACCGATGAGCTGCGCGAGCTCGGCGGCGTACTTGTCGGGGTCGGCCGCCGGCAGGTCGATCTTGTTGAGGACCGGGATGATCTCGAGGTCGTTCTCGAGCGCCAGGTACAGGTTGGCGAGCGTCTGGGCCTCGATGCCCTGCGCCGCGTCGACGAGCAGGATCGCGCCCTCGCACGCCGCGAGCGAGCGCGAGACCTCGTACGAGAAGTCGACGTGCCCGGGGGTGTCGATCATGTTCAGGGCGAAGGTCTGACCGTCGAGCTCCCACGGCATGCGGACGGCCTGCGACTTGATCGTGATGCCGCGCTCGCGCTCGATGTCCATGCGGTCGAGGTACTGCGCACGCATCGCCCGCTCCTCGACGATGCCGGTGATCTGCAGCATGCGGTCGGCCAGCGTGGACTTGCCGTGGTCGATGTGCGCGATGATGCAGAAGTTGCGGATCGCCTCGGCCGGGGTCGCGGCGGGCTCGAGCGGCGCGGATGCTTGTGGGCTCACGGTTCCTCAGGGGGTCGGTGCGGTCGAACGATTGTCCCACGGTTGCACACGGGCAGCGCGCACCGCAGGCCGACCTGTGGAGGCGCGCCACGGCCCCGGACGGTCTGCAGGACGGACCAGAGGCGCGTGGTCGCGCCCGCCACGGGCCTCCCGTCCGTCAGACGGTCGCCCTGGCGGGCGCCGGCAGCGCTCCCAGGCCGCGACGGAGGTCGTCGACGGTCGCCGCCAGGCAGACCCGGATCCACCCCTCACCGGACCGACCGAAGGCGCTGCCCGGGGCGACCGCGACGTGCTCGCGGTGCAGGAACGCCAGCGCCCACTCGGCGACGTCGCCCTGCGACGCGTGCGAGACGTCGATCCACAGGTAGAAGGCGCCGCGCGGGTCGAGGTAGCGGATGCCCGCTGCGTCGAGGACCTCCTTCGCGACGGCGAGGTTCGCTCGGTAGTGCTCGCGTGCGTCCTGCACCGCCTGGTGGTCGCCCACGATCGCCGCCAGCGCGGCCCACTGGTCCGGCTCCGCGACGCAGCTGATCATCGCCTCCTGCGTCGTGCGCATCGTGGGCCCCATGCCCTTCGGCGTCACCAGGTAGCCGACCCGGACACCGGTCATCGCGTACGTCTTGCTCAACGAGAAGGCGGTGAAGACCCGGTCGTCGTCGTCGAGGGCCGCGATGCTCACGTGACGCGTGCCGTGGGTGAAGTACTCGTAGACCTCGTCGCTGATCACCCACAGGTCGTGCCGCTTCGCCAGGGCCAGGAGCGCGCGCAGGGTGTCCTCGCCGAACACCGAGCCGAGCGGGTTCGACGGCGAGTTCACCACGATCGCACGGGTGTGCTCGGTGACGCTCGCCTCGAGTGCCGCGAGGTCGGGTTCGAAGTCGTGCTGCGGCTCGAGCCGGTACGGCACGGGGGTGGCACCGATGATGTGCGCGTTCATCGTGAAGGTCGTGTAGCCGGGGTCGGGCACCAGGACCTCGTCCCCGGGGCTCAGCACGAGGGTCATCGCCTGGAACAGCGCCTGGGTCGCGCCGATCGTCGTCCAGACCTGCTCGACGTCGACCTCGATGCGGTTCTCGCGACGCAGCTTGTCGCGGATCGCCGCACGGAGCGGTGCGATGCCGCCGTTCGGCGTGTAGTCCGTGCGGTCCTCGGTCCACGCGCGGCGCGCGGCCTCGCCGATGTGCGGCGCGACCGGGACGTCGGGCTCACCGATCACGAGCATCGCGACGTCGGTGTCGTCCGCTCGCAGCAGGGCCGCCTGCTCGTAGACGCGACGGATGCCGGAGGCGGGGACGGAGTCGATGCGTGGAGCGAGGGATGGCACCTCGTCACGGTAACCCGTCCGTGTTGCGGGGGCGTTTCCGCCGTGCGGCCCTGGCACGGAGCACGGCGCGTCGGGGCTTTGGCGGTCCGTGGGTCTGCTGGTAGGGTTGGTGGCTGGCTTCCGCGTTCCCCGCCCACGGGTGGAACGCGATGCGACAGAGGGCCCCTCTACCCGACGTCGCGACCACCCGTAGCAGACGAACAAGGAGCAACACGCATGGCGAACATCAAGTCGCAGATGAAGCGCATCAAGACCAACCTCAAGGCCCAGGAGCGCAACAAGGCCTACCGTTCGGAGCTCAAGACGGTCATCCGCCACACGAACGAGGCCGTCGTCGCCGGCGACAAGGACAAGGCCGTCGCAGCGCTGGCCCTCGCGTCGAAGAAGCTCGACAAGGCCGTGAGCAAGGGCGTCATCCACAAGAACCAGGCGGCGAACCGCAAGTCGGCCATCGCCAAGAAGGTCTCCGCGCTCTGAGCGTCTGACACCTGCACGAGAGCCCCGCACCGATGGTGCGGGGCTCTCGTCGTTGCGGCGTGTGCCCGGGCGGGGCGGCGCGGCGGCAGCGCGGCGGCAGCGCCACGAGCGCGGCGGCGGCGGCGCCGCTGCGGCAGCGCGTGGTCGGCCGCGGCGCGACTCGCTCGAGAACAACCGGAAGCACCTCGCGCCACGGAGATCCGTGGCGCGAGGTGCTGCTCGTCGTGCTGCGGCCTCGTCGCGGGGCGGGCCGCGCCTCAGCGCTCCTCGCCGCGACGGGCGATGGTGCGGACCATGACCTCGAGCGCGTAGTGCGCGTCGCGAGAGCCGCCCTTCACCGCCGTGTCCGCCGCCGCGATGCTCGTGATCGCGTTCGCCAACCCGGCCTCGCTCCACCCGGCGACGTCGCGCTGCGCGCGCTGCACCTGCCACGGCGCCATGCCGAGCGCGGACGCCGCCTGGCCGCTCGGCCCGCGGAAGGCGCTGACCTTGGCCATCGTGCGGATCTTGCTCGCGAACGCCGCGACGATCGGCACCGGCGCCTCCCCCGTCGCGAGGGCGTGCCGCAGCTCGACGATCGCCGGAGCCGAGCGTCCTGCGAGCGCGATGTCCGCGACCTTGAACGCGTTGGTCTCGACGCGACCGCCGTAGTACTTGTCGACGGTGCGGTCGGTGATCTCCTCGGCCTCGTCGGCCAGCAGCTGCCGGCACGCCGCCGCGAGCTCCGCGAGGTCGTCGGAGAACGCCGCGACGAGCGTGCGGACTGCCGAGGGCGCGATCTTCCGCCGGGCGGCCCGGAACTCGGCGTTGACGAAGTCGATCTTGTCGGTGTCGCGCTTGAGCTCGTCGCACTGGACCTCGACGCCGCCGCCGACCCCGCTGCGGATGGTGTCGAGCAGCTTCTTGCCGCGCATGCCCCCACCGTGTCGCAGGACCAGCGTGACGTCGTCAGCGGGCGCCTGCAGGTAGGAGATCGTCTCGGTGATGAAGGCGTCGGTGCACTTCTCGACGTTCGTCACCCGCACGAGCCGCGGTTCGCCGAAGAGCGACGGGCTCGCGAGCGTCGCCAGGAGGCCGGGGGCGTACTGGTCTGCCTCGAGGTCGTGCACCTCGAGCGCCGGGTCCTCGCCGACGAGCAGGTCCCGGAGGACGCTGCTCGCCCGCTCCGCCAGGAACTGCTCGGGACCGGTGACGAGCACGACGGGCGCCGGTCGGACGCCGGACCACGGCACCTGGTCGATCTTCGCGGCGGCGCGCGTGGGCTTCTTGGCGGGCATGCGTTCCTTCCGTCGGCTCCGGAGCGAGCTGGTCGGGGCCTGCTCCGATCCTACGGGCCGCCGAAGACGGACCTCCCGCCGGACGGCCCCCCGTCGTCGCGGCCGGCGCCGTCAGGACCGACGCCCGTGGAGTCGGTGAGGGTGCCTCCGGCGTCGGCGCCGTCCGCTCGGTCCAGACCTGCAACGACCCGTCGGCCGATCGCGAGACCACGACGGTGCCCTGCTCGTCGGTGCGGAATGCGGTCGTCCCCGCGGCGCGGAGGGCGTCGAGCGCCGACGCCGTCGGGTGCCCGTAGGTGTTGTCGGCGCCGACGCCGATGAGTCCGATCGGCGCCGCGAGCTGTCGGTACAACGCCGGGTCCTGGTCGGCCGATCCGTGGTGGGCGACCTTGACGACGTCCGGGTGCGCCTCGACCAACGGTCGGAGCCGGCGCTGGGCCTGTTCCCCGAGGTCGCCGAGGAACACCCCGGACACACAGGTCGGGCAGGGTCCGTCGGCGGTGGTCTCGAGGACGACACTCGCGTCGTTGCCCGATGCCGACGATCCCGCGCGCGGCCACACCACCCGCCAGCGCAACGCGCCGAGGGTGCCCGACGTGCCGTCGTCCGCGGTCCGGACCTCGACCCCGGCCCGCTCGAGCGTCCCGACGACCCGCTCGTCCTCGGGCCGTCCGACGGGACCGACGAGCGCCCGCGCGACCCGGTCCGCCACCGCCCCCACCGCGCCGACGTGGTCACGGTCGAAGTGGGTCAGCACGAGCAGGTCGACCCGGTCGACCCCGACCAGGTCGAGGCACCGCAGCAGCAGCTCCTCGTCGTCCCCGGTGTCGACGAGGGCGACCGGACCGGTGCCGTCGCGCACCAGGACGGCGTCACCCTGCCCGACGTCGCACGCCACCACCGCCCAGTCCCCCGGCACGGTCGAGCGCACCACGAGCCGCGGGACGGCCACGAGTCCGATCCCGATCGCGACGACGGTCCCCGCTGCGACCAGCACCCACGTCCGTCGCGGAGCATCCACGAGGACGGCACCGGCGACCGCCAGGCTGACCACCCCCGCCGTCGCGGCTCCGACCGGTCCGGCGGGCCAGTCGAGCGTCGCCGCCGGCAGTGCGGCCGCCCCGTGTGCGACGGCACCGATGACCGCCGCGGGAGCCCAGGCCACGTGCGCGACGACCGCGGCGCCCCAGGGCCAGACGGGAGCGAGCACGCACGCGGCGAGCCCGCCGACGGTGACGACGGGCGCGAGGGGCTCCGTCAGCAGGTTCGCCGGGACCGCGTAGGTCGGGAGGGTCGGGACGAGCACGACCGTCACGGGCCAGCAGGCGAGCTGTGCGGCGACGGGGATCGCGACCGCCGCAGCGACGGGCTGCCACCACCGCCGCGCGAGCAGGGCGGTCAGGCGCGGTGCCAGCACGATGATGCCACCGGTGGCCAGGACCGACAGCGCGAACGCGGGCGCCCGGGCGTACCAGGGGTCCACCACGAGCATGCCGAGGACGGTGAGCGCCAGGAGCGGCACCCCGCGGAGCGGTCGGCCCGACAGCCGGACCGCCAGGACCACCACCGCCATCACCGCGGCACGCACGATCGACGGGTCCGGTCGCACGAGCACCACGAAGGCCACCAGGAACCCGACGGCCGCGACCGCCCGGAGGACTCGAGGGAGCCCGAGCGCCCGGCACCCGGACACGACGAGCGCGACGACGACGGCGCAGTTCGAGCCGGAGACCGCCGTGAGGTGGGTCAGCGCTGTCGTCTCCATGGCGGACTCCGTCGCCGGGTCGAGTCCGCTGCGGTCCCCGATCGCCAGCCCGCGCAGCAGCGCGCCGCCGGGTTCGGGCAGGTCACGCGTCACCGCCGTGAAGGCCTGCCGCACGCGCTCCGACGCTGCCAGCAGACCGGTCGGCGGCAGGCTCGTCGGACGTCCGCGCAGGAACACCACCGCCGCGGTCGGTGCGCCGCCGTCGTCGGTCTGCACCGTCGCCCGGGCGTGCAGCACCGCTCCGGCCGACGCACGGAGACGCCCGGCCGGGACCACGCGCACGGGGACCTCGAGCCCGCCCACGTCACCGATCGTCCGCAGCGTGCCCGTGGTCGACCGGTCGGAGGCGGCGAGGTCCCGGGTCAGCACGACCTCGACGGCCACGGTCCGTCCGGCACGGTCGGCGAGCGCCTGCGGCGACCGCGCCGCCGCGCCCACCCCGACCGCCACCGCGACGAGCAGGCAGCACGCTGCCGCGACGAGCACGCCGCCCAGTACGCCGCCCGGCACGCCACCCGGCACGCCGCCCAGCAGACCACCGCGACCGCCGGACAGCGCTGGACGCCCACGCCGGCCCCGCTCCACGAGCGCCAGGACGACCACGGTGCCGGCGGTCGCCGCGGTCGTCGCGCACCACCACGCGAGCCCCGGCGCCCCGACGAGCAGTGCCGCCTCGACCCACGCGACGGCCACCGGTCCCGCCAGGCGCAGGTCGACGAGGCTCGGCTGCACGTCCACGACTCAGACCCGGACCCGGTCCCGCAGCTCGGCGAGGCGGGTGTCGCCGATGCCGCTGACCTCGAGCAGGTCGTCCACCGACGTGAACCCGCCGTGCTCCTCGCGCCACGCCAGGATGCGGGCCGCCAGTGCCGGGCCGATGCCGGGCAGGGTCTCGAGTGTCGGCTGGTCGGCGGTGTTGAGGTCGACGACGGCCGCGCCCGTGTCGTCCGCGCCGCCGGCACCACCCCCGACGGCGGCACTCCCGCCCCCGGCACCCGGCGCGTCCGGCCGGAGCGCCTCGGGCACCTCGGTCTCCCCGACCCGCGGCACGTACAGGCGTTCTCCGTCCACCACCGGACGAGCGAGGTTGAGCCGGGCGAGGTCGGCGTCGGCCGTGGCTCCCCCCGCTCGCTGCAGCGCGCCGTCCACGCGGGTCCCGGCGGGGACCTCGACGACCCCGGCCCGGACCACCGCGCCGAGCACGTACACGGTGACCGCCGCGGCACTCGCCGATCCCGAGCGCGATCCGGACCCGGGAGCGCCGCCCGTGGCGTCCGTGCTCGGACCCGGATCCGGTCGGCCGGGCGCCGTCGAGGGCGCGCTCGTCACCGTCACCTCGGCCGTCGATCGCGTCCCGAGGGTCCCGATCGCGATCACCACGAGCGCGAGCCCGACCACCACGGCGGCCAGCACCACGGCCGCCCGGGGCGAGAGCGCGAACCGGGACGCCCACGACCCGTCGGCACCGGGTCCTCCAGGAGACGAAGCAGTCATGCCCGGCACGGTAGGTCCCACCACGGGGACGACGACGGCCCGGCGGCCCCTCCTGTGGAGGGACCGGCCGGGCCGGTCAGGTGGGGAGGACTCCGGGAGCCGTCAGCCCTTGATCGCGATGTTCACGAGCTTCGGCGCCCGCACGATGACCTTGACGATCTCGCGGTCACCGATGTACCGCTGCACGTTCGCCGAGGCCCGCGCGAGCTGCTCGAGCTCGTCCGCCTCGATCGACTTCGACACCTCGAACGAGTCGCGCACCTTGCCGTTGACCTGCACGACCGCGGTGAGCGTCTCCTGCACGAGCAGCGTCGGGTCCGCCTTCCGCCAGCCGTACGTGGCGACCGTGGCCTCGTAGCCCAGCTTCTCCCACATCTCCTCGCCGGTGTACGGGGCGAAGACGGCGAGGGCGAGGGCGATCGTCTCGACGGCCTCGCGCACGGCGGGGTCACCGGCGCCGGGGCCGCTGTCGATCGCCTTGCGGGTGACGTTCACCAGGTCCATCAGTCGCGCGATCACGACGTTGAACTTGAAGGCCTCCATCATCCCCGGCGCGTCGGCCAGGAAGCGGTGCGTCACCTGGCGCAGGGCACGGTCACCGTCGGCCCAGACGGCGTCCGGTGCCGAGGTGACGTCGAGCGCCAGGCGGTAGGCGCGGGCGAGGAAGCGTGCGGACGCCGACGGCGACACGTCCTCCCAGTTGATGTCGTCCTCCGGCGGCCCGGCGAAGCCCATCACGAGGCGGATCGCGTCGACGCCGTTCGCGTCGAGCTCGTCGCCGAGCGAGACGCCGCCCTTCGACTTCGACATCTTCGAGCCGCCGGAGAGCACCATGCCCTGGTTGAGCAGCGCCGAGAACGGCTCGGTGAAGTCGAGGTAGCCGAGGTCGAACAGGACCTTCGTGACGAAGCGCGCGTAGAGCAGGTGCAGGATCGCGTGCTCGATGCCACCGATGTACTGGTCGACCGGCGCCCACTTCCGAGCGGCCTCGGGGTCGAACGCCTGCGTGTCGTCCTGGGCCGACAGGAAGCGCAGGAAGTACCACGACGAGTCGACGAAGGTGTCCATCGTGTCCGTGTCGCGGAGCGCCGGGGTGCCGTCCACCGGGTTCGGCACGTTCACCCAGTCGGTCGCTCCACCGAGCGGCGAGGTGCCCTTCGGCTTGAGGTCGAGGCCCTCGGTCGACGGCAGGCGCACCGGCAGCTGGTCCATCGGGACCGGGTGCTCGGTGCCGTCGGCGCCGTGGATGATCGGGATCGGGGTGCCCCAGAAGCGCTGACGGGAGATGAGCCAGTCGCGCAGGCGGTAGGTCTTCGCAGCCCGACCCGTCCCACGCTCCTCGAGCAGGGAGATCGCCGCAGTGATGGCGTGCTGCTTCGACATGCCGTCGAGCGGCCCGGAGTTGATCATCCGGCCCTGGCCGGTGAGCGCCTCGCCGGTCGAGACGGGGTCGAGCGCGGGCAGGTCCTCGAGCGTCGCGCCCTCGGGGATGACCGGGATGGCACCGGTGACGGGCTGGTTCGTGTCGACGACGACCTTGACGGGCAGGTCGAAGGCCCGGGCGAAGTCGAGGTCGCGCTGGTCGTGCGCCGGGACCGCCATCACGGCGCCGTGGCCGTAGTCGGCGAGCACGTAGTCGGCGGCCCAGATCGGCAGGCGCTCCCCCGTGAGCGGGTGGATCGCGGAGCGGCCGAGCGGCACGCCGGTCTTCGGCCGGTCGGCGTTCTGCCGGTCGATCTCCGAGGTCTTCTGCGTCGCGGTCAGGTACGCGTCGAAGTCGGCACGCACGTCGTCAGGGGCGGCGGAGACCAGCGACGCCGCCAGGTCCGAGTCCGGCGCCACCACGAGGAACGTCACCCCGTGGATGGTGTCCGGACGTGTGGTGAACACGGTGACGGGCTCGTCGTGCCCCTCGATGACGAAGTCGACGTCGGCGCCGACCGAACGGCCGATCCAGTTGCGCTGCTGCGCGATCACCTTCGCCGGCCAGCGACCCTCGAGCTGGTTGAGGTCGTCGAGCAGCCGGTCCGCGTACTTCGTGATCGCGAAGTACCACTGCGTCAGCTTCTTCTTGACGACGACGGCGCCGGAACGGTCCGAGGTGCCGTCGGGCAGCACCTGCTCGTTCGCGAGCACGGTCTGGTCCACCGGGTCCCAGTTGACCCAGCTGTCCTTCCGGTAGGCCAGGCCCTTCTCGTACATCTTGAGGAACAGCCACTGGTTCCACTTGTAGTACTCGGGGTCCGACGTGTGGATCTCCGTCGTCCAGTCGAACGACGGCGCGTAGCGCTTGAACGAGGCCTTCTGCTGCTCGATGTTCGCGTAGGTCCACTGCGCCGGGTCGACCCCGCGCTTGATCGCCGCGTTCTCGGCGGGCAGGCCGAAGGAGTCCCAGCCGATGGGGTGCAGGACGTTGAAGCCCTGCTGCCGCCAGTAGCGGGCCACGAAGTCGCCGAGTGCCCAGTTCTCGGCGTGCCCCATGTGCAGGTCGCCGGACGGGTACGGGAACATCTCGAGGATGTACTTGCGCGGGCGCGAGTCGTCGAGGTCGGTCGTGAAGAGGCCGAGCTCCTCCCAGCGGGGCTGCCACTTCTCCTGGATGCGGCGGAAGTCGTAGGCGTCGGGATCGACGGCTGCGGGCCCGGCGGGGTGCTCGGTTGCGTTCGCAGTGGAGTGCTCGGTGGTCACGATCACCAAGGGTACAAGGCCTGGAGGCCCGCCCCGGTCCCGCCGACGCATCCTCCGTCCGGCAGGCGGTCACCCCTCGACGAGGCGTCCGTCACGCATAAGCAGGGTCCGGTCCACCAGGTCGGCCGGGACCGGCACGTGGGACACGACCAGCACGGTGCGTCCGGCCCGCCGCGCCGCACCGACGAGGTCGCGGAGCACCGCTTCGCCGAGGTCGGGGTCGACGTCCGCGGTCGGCTCGTCGAGCACCAGCACCGGGAACGCGTGCAGCAGCGCCCGGGCGAGCGCGAGGCGGTGCGCCTGCCCGCCGGAGAGCAGTCCGCCGCGCTCCCCCACCAGGGCGTCGAGCCCACCGCGCCCCGCGACCCACGGGCCGAGCCCGACCCGGTCGAGCACGTCGCTGAGCTCGGCGTCCGTCGCGGTGTCCCGCGCGAAGAGCAGGTTCTGCCGCACCGACTGGTCGAACACGAACGGGTCCTGCTCCACGAGCCCGACCCGTGCGCGCACCGCGTCCGGGTGCATCGACCGCGTCTCGACCCCGTCGAGCGTGTACGACCCCTCGTGGTCGACGAACCGCACCAGGGCGTCCACGAGGGTGGACTTCCCGGCACCGCTCGGCCCCTCGAGCACGACGACCTCACCCGGGTACAGGTCGAACGACACCCGGTCCACCGCGGGCGCCGACGCGCCGGGCCACCGCACGGTCAGGTCCCGCACCGTCACCCGCACCGGCCCGTCGACGACGAGGTCCGACGGGTCGGCCGGCACGTCGGGCTCCGGCACGATGCCGGCCGGGAGCTCCGCGGGGACGACCTCCTCGACCCGTTCCGCGGCGGCGCGGACCCGGCGCAGCGTCAGGACGGCGAGCGGGACCCCGCCGACGACCTCGAAGAGTGCGAGCGGCACGAAGACGGCGAGCGCCCAGAGCGGTCCGACGAGCGCGCCCGAGACGACCGCGGGAGCACCGACCGCGAGCACCCCGACGACGGCGCCGCCACCGACCAGGCCGACGAGGGCCCCGACGAGCGACTCGACGGTCGCACGACGCCGCACGGCGCGGGTCACGCGGGCGTCGAGCGCGGCGATGCCGGCCAGGCGGTCGGGCAGCGTGCCGTACGCGGCGAACACGTCGAGGGTCCGGACGGTGTCGAGCACCAGGTCCGCGACCCGTCCGCGTTCGGCCGCCGTCTCGCGGTCCGATCGCCGCGCGACGGACAGGGTCGTGACCGTCCCGAGCAGCGCGGCGACGGCGAGGGCGACGACGAGCACCACCGCCGCGGGCCACCAGACCACCGCGACCGCGACGACGGAGAGCAGGGCGACGACCCCGGCCGACACGAGCGGGCCGACGACGCGGATCGGCAGGTCCTGCAGCCGGTCGGTGTCCGTGACGAGCCGGGTGAGCAGGTCACCGCGCCCGGTCGCCCCGAGCCCGGCCGGCGCGACCGAGGCGAGCCGTCGGTACATCTCGGTCCGGACGACGGCGAGCTGCCGGAACGACGCGTCGTGCCCGGCGAGCCGGTCGACGTAGCGCAGCGCGGCCCGGCCGAGGGCGAACGCACGCACCCCGACCATGACGAGCGTCAGGTAGAGGATCGGCGGCTGCTCGGCCGCGCGGGTGATGAGGTAGCCGCTCGCCGCCAGGAGCGCCACCGCACAGACGGCGCTGAGCGTGCCGGCGGCGACCGCCTTCGCCCAGCCGGCCCCGTGCGGGAGCGCCAGCCGCAGGACGGGGGTGGGACGGGCCTCCCGGCTCACGAGCGTGCCTCCTGTCGGTGCGTCACGGTCACCGCTCCGCCGGGGCGGAGGTCGACGCGGACGTCGGCGGCGGCCAGCACGGCGGGGCGGTGGCTCGCCACGACGACGACCGCGCCGTCGGCGGCGAGCGACCGGACGGCGTCGACGACGATCTGCTCCGCGTCGGCGTCGAGGGCCGACGTCGGCTCGTCGAGCAGGACGAGCGGGGTGCGGGCGCGACGCGCCCGGTACAGGGCCCGGGCGACCGCGACGCGCTGCGCCTGACCGCCCGAGAGACCGGCTCCCCCGGGTCCGACCGGGAGGCTCGGCTCGACCCCCAGCCCCGCCTCGCCCAGGGCGCGGCGCACGTCGTGGTCGTCGGGTCGCGTGTGCAGGGCGACGTTCTCGGCGACCGTGCCGCGCACCAGGCGCGGACGCTGGTCACCCCAGGTCGTGCGGTCGGCGCGGGTGGCGTCGGCCGGACCGGGCACCGTCACCGTGCCGTCGTGGGCGAGGACACCCCGGATCGCCGCGATGAGACTGGACTTGCCGGACCCGCTGGGCCCGGCGAGGGCGACGACGGTGCCGGGCGCGACGCGCAGGTCGAGCGGTCCGACGACGACGTCGGAGCGACGGACCACCAGGCCCTCGAGCACCAGGTCGGTGGCCGCGGCGGCCGGGGTGCCGGGCGCGGGTGCGCTGGTCGACGTGTCGCGTCCCCGGTCGTCGAGGACGTCGAGCACGGCGCCGGACGCCTCGACGCCGTCCTGGGCGGCGTGGAAGTCGGCGCCGACCTGGCGGAGGGGTGCGAACGCCTCCGGGGCGAGCACCAGGACGAACATCGCGGCGCCGAGGCCGAGCGAGCCGTCGACGAGTCGGACGCCGATCGACACCGCGACGAGGGCGACGGACAGGCTCGCGGCGAGTTCGAGGGCGAAGCCGCTGACGAAGGACAGACGCAGGACACCGATGGTGCCGCGCCGGTACTCGTCGGTGACGGTGCCGATGCGATCGACCTGGCGGCGGGCACGTCCGAAGACCTTGAGGGTGGCGAGGCCCTCGACCGCCTCGGTGAAGGCGCCGCCGAGGCGGGTGAGCGCGTCGGCTTGCCGCCGCTGCAGCGCCTGGGTCGCCAGACCGATGAGCACCATGAACACGGGGATCACCGGCATCGCGAGCACGATGACGACCGCGCTCGTCAGGTCACCGAGCCCGATCGCGACGAGGAGCACCGGGGTCGCGACCGCCGTGAGCGCGAGCTGTGGGACGTACCGCCCGAAGTAGGCGTCGAGGGCGTCGAGCCCGGGGCCGAGCGCGGTGGCGAAGCCGGCGCTCGACCGGGCGGCGAGCCAGGACGGTCCGCGCTCGGCCACTCGGGAGAGGACGGTCGCACGGAGCTCGCTCTTCACCGTCGCCCCGGCCCGCGCCGCCAGGTCGTCCGTCGCCCAGGCGGCGACGGCACGGACGACGAACGCACCGACCAGCAGTGTCAGCGTCGGGACGAACGTCTCCGGGAGCCGCCCGTCGCGCACCGCGTCGACGCCGAGGGTGACGGCCGCCGCGATCCCCCAGGCGACACCGATCGTCGCGAGTGTGCGGACCAGGCCCGTCCCCGCGGACGCGACGACGGACCAGCGCGCCGCACGCGACAGGCGCAGCAGACGAGGATCGAGCGGCTTCACCGGGAGCCCCTAGTGCGCGGCCTGGTCGATGTGGGCCCGCGAGACGCGCTTGCGGAACACCCAGTAGGTCCAGGCCTGGTAGGCCAGCACGAGCGGGACGAAGATCAGCGCGACCCAGCTCATCACGGTCAGCGTGTACTGCCCGCTCGACGCGTTGACCACGGTCAGGCTGTTCGCCGGGTCGTTCGACGCCGGCATGACGTCGGGGAAGATCGCGGTGAACATCGCCAGGACCACGGCGGCGATCGTGACCGCCATCAGCGTGAACGCCCGCCCCTCCTTGCCCCACGCGGTGCAGAGCACGGCGAGGACGAGCGCGAGTGCCGCGACGACCGAGAGCACCAGGCTCGCCGGCGTCGCCCGCACGAACGCCATCGCCACCAGGAACGCGGCACCGACGACGATCGTCAGCACGCCCGCCCGGACCGCCAGGCGCTTCGCCCGCACGCGGATCTCACCCTCGGTCTTCAGTGCGACGAACACGACGCCGTGCGTGAAGAACACCATCAGGGTCGCGAGGCCGGTCAGCAGCGCGAACGGGTTCAGCAGGTCGAGGAACGTGCCCGTGAAGTTGTGCCCGGCGTCCATCGGGATCCCGCGGACGACGTTGCCGAACGCGACGCCCCACAGGAAGGACGGCACGGCGCTGCCGACGATGATCATCAGGTCGAACCGGCGCTTCCACTCCGGGTGCTTCCGCTGGTGCCGGTACTCGAACGAGACCCCACGGGCGATGAGCGCCACGAGGATGAGCAGCAGGGCGAGGTAGAAGCCGGAGAACATCGTCGCGTACCACTCGGGGAACGCCGCGAACAGGCAGGCCCCGGCGACGATGACCCAGGTCTCGTTGAGGTCCCACACCGGGCCGATCGTGTTGATCAACACGCGTCGGTCGGTGTCGTCCTTGCCGAGGAACGGCAGGGACATCCCGACACCGAAGTCGAACCCGTCGAGGACGAAGTACCCGACGAAGAACAGTCCGACGATCGCGAACCACAGGACTGGCAGATCCATCTCAGTACACCGTCACTTCGTGCTCGACCTCGCCGGTGACCTCGTCGACCTTCGCAGGGGCGGCGGGGCCCTCCTGCGCGACCTTCTTGATGAGCCGGAACTCGACGACCGCGAGCGCGCCGTAGATCAGCGTGAACACGACCAGGGAGATGAGGACCTCGACCCCGGTGACGTTCGGCGAGACGCCGTCCGCCGTGCGGAGCAGCCCGAACACGAGCCACGGCTGGCGGCCCATCTCGGTGAAGACCCAGCCCATGATCATCGCGGCCATCGGCAGGGGGACCGACCAGGTGGCGATGCGCCAGACCCAGCGCTGCGACGGGAACCGGCCCTTGCGGGTCAGCCACAGGCCGACGACCGACACGAGCACCGCGCCGACACCCAGGGCGATCATCCAGCGGAACGACCAGTAGGTCACCCAGATGATCGGCTTGTAGTCGCCGGGGCCGTACACCTGCGTGTACTGCGCCTGCAGGTCGTTGATGCCCTCGACCGTGCCGGTGAAGGTGTGCGTCGACAGGAACGAGAGCAGGTACGGGATGCGGATCGAGAACAGTTCGTGCACACCGTCGGGGGTGCCGAGCGTGAAGATCGAGAACGAGGCGTCCTTGCCCGTCGAGGTGTTGTAGAGCGCCTCGGCCGCGGCCATCTTCATCGGCTGGGTGTCGACCATCGTGAGCCCGAGCTGGTCGCCGGACAGCACGGTCAGCGCGCCGGACGCCAGCATCGTCCACATGCCGAACTTGAGCGCCGGCATCATCGTCTCGAGGTTCTGGTTGCGTGCGAGGTGCCACGCGGCGACCGCGATGATCACCGAGGCGGCGACCATGAAGGCCCCGAAGAGCGTGTGCGGGAAGGCGGCCAGCGCGACCTTGTTGGTCAGGACGGCCCAGATGTCGGTGAGCTCGGCGCGGCCCTTGGTCTCGTTGATCGCGAAGCCGACGGGGTGCTGCATGAAGGCGTTCGCCGCCAGGATGAAGTACGCCGACATCATCGTGCCGACGCTGACGCACCAGATGCTCGCCAGGTGCAGTGCCCGCGGCAGGCGGTCCCACCCGAAGATCCAGATGCCGATGAACGCTGCCTCGAAGAAGAACGCGAGGATGCCCTCGAGCGCGAGCGGGGCACCGAAGACGTCGCCCACGAACCGCGAGTAGTTCGACCAGTTCATGCCGAACTGGAACTCCTGGACGATGCCGGTGACGACGCCCATCGCGAAGTTGATGAGGAAGATGCGCCCGAAGAAGCGGGTCAGCTGGAGGTAGTGAGCGCGCCCGGTCCGCACCCACGCCGACTGGAAGACGGCGACGACGAGCGCCATGCCGATCGTCAGCGGGACGAAGAGGAAGTGGTAGATCGTCGTCAGACCGAACTGCCACCGCGACAGGATCAGGGGATCGAGGATGTCGTTCATGCGGCGTGTCCGAGCCGGTCCGCCGCGCGCTGTTCGTGCACGAGAGATGCCTCTTCCGGGAGGAGGAACTGGTACTTGTCACCCCGTCGGGACACCTCCACGCTACCGCCGGGACACCTGCTTCGACAAGTTGTAGAGTGGCACTCTGCACGAATGTGCACAAGCACTGGTCGGCACGATCGTGCGGAACGACGGTGCCCGGGTACCCTCCGCGTGAACGACGACAGGTGCCGGGCCGCAGCCCGACACCTGTCGTTCAGTGCTGATCGGCGCCGAGCGCCGACCGACTAGAGCAGACCCTCGTCCTGGAGGAACTGCTTCGCGATCTGCGAGGCCTTCTCCTTGTCCGTGACGCTCTTCTCGTTGAGCTCGATGAGCTTGTCGGTGGTGAGCTTCTCGTTCACCTCGTCGATGGCGTCCGCAGCCTTCTCGTCGACCTTGTCGGAGACCACGGGGATGACGTTCTGCGGCAGGATCAGGTTCTCCGGGTCCTTGAGCGAGACGAAGTCGTTCGCCTTGATGCTCGGGTCCGCGCTGTAGATGTCGGCGAGCTGGACGGTGCCGTCCTTGAGCGCCTTCACCGTCAGGGCGCCGCCGGAGTCCTCGACCGCCTTGAAGTCGACGTCCACGCCGTAGACCGACTTCAGGCCCTCGGGGCCGTACGGGCGGGTCTGGAACTCGGAGTTCGCGCCGACGGTCAGCTTCTCCTTGACGTCCTTCAGGTCCGCCAGGCTCGTGACGTCGTTCTCCTCGGAGAACTGCTTCGTCACGGTGTAGCTGTCCTGGTCGGTGGCGTCGGCCTCGTCGAGGACCCGCAGACCCTTCGGCAGGGCCTGCTCGAGCGCCTCGTCGATCTGGTCCGCGCTCTTGGCCGTCGACTCCTTGTCGAAGTACTGCAGCAGGTTGCCGCTGTACTCGGGCATGACGTCGATGGCACCCTTCTCGAGCTGCGGGATGTACACCTCGCGCTGCCCGATGTTGAAGTTGCGCTCGACGGTGAAGCCGTCCTTCTCGAGCACCTGCGCGTAGAGCTCGGCGATGATCTCGTTCGAGTAGTACTGCTGCGAGCCGATGACGATCGTCTTCGAGTCGGACGACGCGCTGGAGCCGCTGCTGAGCGGGTCACCAGAGGAGCAGCCGGTCAGGGCTGCGGCGACGCCGAGTGCCGTTGCGGCGGCGAGGGCGACGCGGATCCGTGCTGTGGTCACGATGGGTTTCCTTCCGGGATGGGATTGCGGGCTCGCTCGCGCGATCCCTGGCGCTGCCGCGCGGACGGGTCGAGGGTGCCCTTCGGCACCGACGCCCGCTGCAGCGCGGCGAACACGATCTCGAACGCGATCGCGAGCGCGATCACGAGGACGGACGCGCCGAGCATCTCGGCGTAGTCCTGGGTCTTGAGGCCGAGGAAGAAGTAGCCGCCCAGTCCCCCGGCGCCGACGTAGGCGGCCAGGGTGGCGGTTGCGACGACCTGGAGCACGGCCGACCGGATGCCACCGATGAGCAGTGGCAGCCCGAGCGGGATCTCGACCTTCCAGAGCACCTGCCACCCGGTCATGCCCTGGGCCTTCGCTGCGTCGATCGTGACCGGGTCGACGGACTCGATCCCCGCGTACGCACCGGCGAGCACCGACGGGACGGCCAGGACCACGAGCGCCAGCAGCGGTGCCTCGAGCCCGATGCCGAGCAGCAGGCCGAAGAGGGACAGCACGCCGAGCGTCGGGAGGGCCCTGATCCCGCCGGACAGCGCGATGGAGAACCCGCGTGCCCGGCCCGTGTGCCCGATCGCGTACCCGATCGGGACCGCGATCACGGCCGCGATCACCACGGCGAGCAGGGTGATCCAGACGTGTTCCCACAGCCGTTCGGGGATCGCGTTGACGCCGGTGTAGTTGGCCGGGTCGAACACCCAGCCGAACGCCTGTCCGATGATCACGAGGCGACCTCCGCTCGCTGCAGGACCCGACGCGCGGCGCGACGGCTCCGGGGAGCCCGCCGTGTCCACGGCATGACGAGCCGTCCGAGCAGCACGAGCAGGCCGTCGAGGGCGAAGGCGAGCACGAGCACCATGACGATGCCCGAGAGGATCTCCTCGTAGATGCCGCGCGCGAGTCCGTCGGTGAACAGCGAGCCGAGGCTCTGGATGCCGAGCACCGCGCCGACGGTCGTGAGCGAGATCGTCGACACCGCGATCACCCGCAGGCCGGCGAGCAGCACGGGTCCGGCGAGCGGGAGCTCGACGCGGAAGAAGCGCTGCACGCCCGAGTACCCCATGGCGGTCGAGGCCGCCTTCGTGCCGGCGTCGACCGAGGAGAGGCCGTCCACCGTCGACCGGACCATGAGCGCGAGACCGTAGATCGTCAGGCTGATGATCACGTTGACCGGGCTCTGCAGGCTCGTCCCGATGATGCCGGGCAGGGCGACGAACAGCGCCAGGGACGGGATCGCGTACAGGAGACCCGCGAAGGTCACGATGCCGCTGCCCAGACCGGCGGCGAAGCGGGATCCGCCCGCTCGCTGCAGTCGGACCACCACCCAGCCGATCGGGATGGAGAGCAGGAAGCTGATGATGATCGGTGGGATCGCGATCGCGAGGTGCGCGATCGTGGCGTCACTGATCGTGTCGAGGTTCGACAGGATCCAGTTCACCGCGGTCCCCCACCCTGCGCCGGAGCACCCGGGGCGGTGTCACGCGCCCCGGCCTCTGCTGCCTGTGGCACCGCGGCTGCGGCGTCGACCACCTGGACCGGACCGGTGAGCACACCGGCTGCCCGGCCGTCGCCGTCGACCACGATCGGGCCGGTCGGCGTCTGCTCGACGCGCAGGGCACGCCGACCGCGGCCGGCACCGATGAAGTTCGCGACGAAGTCGTCCGCCGGTTCGGCGAGGATCTCGGCGGGGGTCCCGAGCTGCGCGATCTCGCCGCCCTTCTTGAGGATGACGACCTGGTCGCCGAGCTTGAACGCCTCGTCGATGTCGTGGGTCACGAAGACGACGGTCTTTCCGAGCTCGCGCTGCAACCGGATGAGCTCGTCCTGCAGGTCGTTGCGGACGAGCGGGTCGACGGCGCCGAACGGCTCGTCCATGAGCAGGACGTTCGGGTCGACGGCGAGGCCGCGGGCCACGCCGACGCGCTGCTGCTGTCCGCCGGAGAGCTGCGAGGGGTACCGGTCCGCGAACGCCCGGTCGAGACCGACGGTGTCCATCAGTTCGAGCGCCCGGGCACGGGCCTCGCCCTTCGGGACACCCGTCAGGAGCGGCACGGTCGCGATGTTGTCGGCGACCTTGCGGTGCGGCAGCAGGCCGGCGTTCTGCATGACGTAGCCGATGCGGCGACGGAGCTGCACGGGGTCGACCCCGGCGACGTCCTCACCGTCGATCTCGACGGTCCCCGACGACGGGTCGACCATCCGGTTGATCATGCGGAGCAGGGTGGTCTTGCCGCAGCCGCTGGAGCCGACGAAGACCGTGGTGGTCCGCGACGGGATGACGAGGCTGAAGTCGTCGACCGCGTTGGTGCCGTCCGGGTACGTCTTGCGCACCGAGCGGAACTCGATCATGTGGGTGCCCTTCTGTTCGGAGGTAGCCCGACTCCGCACGAGCGTACCCGCGCATCGAGGACAGCGTTCCACCGTGACCGGTCATGACGGCTCGCGGACAACGACGCCCGCACTCCCTGTTCGGGAGCACGGGCGTCGGTGGATGGTCCGGTGCGCCGGTCGGGCGCGTCGCGCGTCCGGCCGATCGCGGTTCAGGCGGCTGCGGCGACCGCCTCGAGGTGCGCCCGGCTCATCGTGCGGTACTCCTCGATGAGCGCGGTGTCGGGAGCGGTCCGGTCGCGGAGCGCCCGGGCGATCACGGCGTGCGCGGACTCGGCCAGGACGACCCAGGCGCGCTCAGCACGCTCGCCCAGCGGGTAGCCGAAGCGGTCGTGAAGGACCTGCGCGACGGCTGCCCCCAGCGCAGCCATGCGGTCCTCGGCGTCACCGGTGCCGGTGTCCGCGGGGTCACCGAAGCGGATCGCGCGGAAGCCCGGCTCCGCGCGGTACATCTCGACGGTCGCGTCGATGAGCGCGTCGTGCGCGTCCTGCCAGGTCGTGGCGTCGCTCTCGTCGAGGGCGGTGAGGAAGCGCTCGGCGAGCCGCTGGGTGCTCCGGATCGCCAGCGCCTCGACCACGGCGATGCGGTCCGGGAAGTACCGGTAGACCGTGCCGATCGACGCCCCCGCGCGCTCGGCCACCATCGCGGTGGTCAGTCGCTCGAACCCGATCTCGTCGATCACGGCAGCCGCGGCGTCGAGGAGTCCCGCGAGGCGCGCCGAACTGCGGGCTTGGACCGGCTCGTTCCTGAGCAGTGATGATCCCCCCGGCAGTGCGTTCGATACCTCGGTGACGAGCACGTGTTCTCCTCTTGCGCTCCCGGCGGAGCGCGGTCATGTGGGATGTGACGGGAAGGACTCTCGCACAGACCGGCTGGATCATCGCTGCGACTCACCCCGTCGTGGTCGTCCACCGCCCGCCGCCGGGGTCCCGCGCGTGGGAGGATGGAGCCATGCCCGACCCGACGCCCCACGAGCCGTCGTTGGCCGAACCGATCCTCCACCGGGCCGCTCGGATCGAGGACGCCGTCCAGGAGTTCCGCGAGCACCGGGCCCGGCGTCGCGGGCTCGTGCCGACCGTGATCCCCTACACGGGCTACGGCGCACCGGGCTGGATCCGCGTGCTCTGCCGTGTCCTGCTGACGCGACGCGGCCTGGCGTCCGACGCCTCCTACTACGGCGTGCGCGGCTGGCGGAGCTTCACGAGTGTCGCCGTCGACGACGCCGAGGTCACCGTGACGGCCGGTGGCACGACCCACGTGGTGCAGTCCGACCGTGGCGGCGTGGTCGACGTGAAGGTCCCGATCGACCTCGAACCCGGATGGCAGACGGTGCGCCTTTCGGCCGGTGGGATGCGCGACGTCGAGGCCGACGTCTTCATCGTGGACCCGGACACGCGCTTCGGTCTGCTGTCCGACATCGACGACACGGTGATGGTGACGTCGCTCCCCCGCCCGATGCTCGCAGCGTGGAACTCCTTCGTCCTGACCGAGCACGCCCGACGCCCGGTCCCGGGCATGTCCGTGCTGTACGAACGCGTGCTCGCGCAGCACCCCGGCGCTCCGACCGTGTACCTCTCGACCGGGGCGTGGAACGTGGCGCCGACGCTGCAACGCTTCCTGACCCGGAACATGTACCCGACCGGCACGCTCCTGCTGACGGACTGGGGGCCGACCCACGACCGCTTCTTCCGGAGCGGCCAGTTGCACAAGCAGCAGAACCTGCGGCGACTCGCGAGCGACTTCCCGGACGTGCAGTGGCTCCTGGTCGGTGACGACGGGCAGCACGACGAGACGCTCTACGGCGAGTTCGCCCGGGAGCACCCCGAGAACGTCGCCGGTGTCGCCGTCCGGCAGCTGTCCACGAGCGAGGCGGTCCTGGCCGGTGGTCGGTCGCGCGCGCAGGAACGGACGCGCGCCGGGTCCGCACCGTGGGTGTACGCCCCGGACGGTGCCGGCATGTGGTCGGAGCTCGCTCGCGTGGGCCTCGTCGACGCCGACCCGTCAGCCCCGCTCTGATCCCTGCACCGGCAGCTCCGTCGGCTCCGCTGTGCACACCTTCAGCGCTGCCGGGCCGCACGGCGGCCGCCGGTGCCAGGATCGAGCCATGAGCACCGTCACCCCGCCGAACCGCATCGAGGACCACGCCCTCATCGGGGACACCCACACGGCCGCACTCGTCGGCCGCGACGGGACGATCGACTGGGCGTGCCTGCCGCGCTTCGACAGCCCGTCGACCTTCGCCTCACTGCTCGGGACCGAGGACCACGGGCACTGGTCGCTCCGCCCGACGGACCCGGACGCCACGAGCACACGGCACCACCACCCGGACACGCTCGTGCTCTCCACCGTGTGGACGACGTCGACCGGCGTCGTCGAGGTCACCGACCTCATGCCGATCGGCGCCCACCGCGCGGCGATCATCCGACGGGTCCGCGGCCTGCAGGGCTCGGTCGAGGTCGAGCAGACGCTCCGCATCCGGTTCGACTACGCCCGAGCGCTCCCCTGGGTCCGGCAGATCGGCGGTGACGAGGACCCGGCGCTCCTCGCGACCGCCGGCCCGGGCTCGGTGGTGGTCCGTGGCGTGCGCTTCCGGGCCGACGACCACCGGCACACGCACACCGTCACGGTGCACGACGGCGACGTCGTCGACACCGTGCTCACCTGGTACCCGTCGCACCGCGAGCCACCGGAGCCGCTCGACGTCGACGCCGCACTGCAGGCGACGGAGCGCTGGTGGCGCGACTGGATGGCGACCGCGCACACCGAGGGCCCCTACGCCGAGGCGAGCCGACGGTCCCTGCTGCTGCTCCGTGCGATGACCCACGGCCAGACCGGCGGCGTCGTGGCGGCCGCGACCACGAGCCTCCCGGAGGACCCGGGTGGCGAACGCAACTGGGACTACCGGTACGTCTGGCTCCGCGACGCGTCCCTGGCGCTCGCGTCGCTCATCGCCCACGGCTACCGGGACGAGGCGATGCACTGGCGCGGGTGGCTGCTCCGTGCGATCGCGGGTGACCCTGCCGACGTGCAGATCATGTACGGCATCGCCGGCGAACGCGAACTGCCCGAGCGCACGCTCGACGAGCTCCCCGGCTACCTCGACTCGACGCCGGTCCGGCTCGGCAACGGCGCGTCGACCCAGTACCAGGGGGACGTCTTCGGCGAGGTGCTGGCCGCCCTGCACGACGCGCGCGAGCTCGGTGTCGAGGAGAACGCGGACTCGTGGGCCCTGCAGCGTGCCCTGCTCGGCTACGTCGAGGAGCACTGGCAGCAGCCGGACAACGGCATCTGGGAGATGCGCGGACCGCGGCGGCACTTCACGCACTCCCGGGCGATGATCTGGGCCGCCTTCGACCGCGGGGTGGCGGCCGTCGAGGAGTTCGGCCTCGAGGGCCCCGTCGACCGGTGGCGCAGCCTGCGCGACGAGGTCCGCG
This sequence comes from Curtobacterium sp. 260, assembly GCF_030803485.1. Lineage (NCBI taxonomy): Bacteria > Bacillati > Actinomycetota > Actinomycetes > Micrococcales > Microbacteriaceae > Curtobacterium > Curtobacterium sp. 260. The sequence goes on from NZ_JAURUY010000004.1 coordinate 155,030, forward strand.
CGGAGATCGAGGAGCACGGCTGGAACGCCGAACGCGGCAGCTACCGGCAGCACTACGACACCGACGAGGTCGACGCGAGCCTGCTCGTCCTGCCGCAGATCGGGTACCTGCACGCCGACGACCCGCGCATGACGGGGACGGTCGCGGCGATCGAGCAGGACCTCCGCGTCGGCGAGCACGGCCTGGTCCTGCGGTACCGGACCACCGCGGGCTTCGACGGGCTGTCCGGCTCCGAGCACCCGTTCCTGGCGTGCTCGTTCTGGCTCGTCGAGCAGTACGCCGCCTCCGGGCGCCTCGCCGACGCCGAACGGCTGATGGACGTCCTGGTCGGTTACGCGAACGACGTCGGCATGCTCTCCGAGGAGATCGACGTGGCGACCGGTCACCACATCGGCAACACGCCGCAGGTGCTGTCGCACCTGACGCTCGTGTCCGCGGCCGACGCGATCGCCCGCGCACGCGGTACCTCGTCGGGGCACCGGACGCGGCTCGCCGTGCACGACGGTGGGACCCGGTCGTCGACCGGCGGTGGGCGGCGGGCCGGCGCCCCGTCCTGACCGGCAGGCGGCACGTCACTCCGCGTCGCGCCGCGTCGCGTCGCGTCGCGTACCCGGTCCTTCCGCGTCCCCAGTCGTTTCGGGCGTCGCTGCTCGTTCCGGGCGTACCTGGTCCTCCTGATCCGGCAGGTACGCCCGGTTCCGCACGGCACGTCACGCGTTCCGGGAAGGAACGGGCAGACGAGCGGACGGGAGGCGCGGTGCCAGCCGGCACCGCGCCTCCCGTCCGTCAGGTGGCTCCGTCAGGAGACGGCGTCGGTCAGGACGACGACTCCCAGTCCGCCGGACCGCGCGACCCCGCGCGGTACTGCTCGAGCGGCACGTCGCCCGACTTCCAAGCGTCCACGACCGGCTCGACGATCTCCCAGCACCGCTCCGCGACGTCGCCGCGGATCGAGAGCAGCGGGTCGTCGTGGAAGATGCCGTTGAGCACCTCGCCGTACGGGGTGAGCTCGCCGTCGTCGAACGACGAGGACAGGGTGACCTGCCCCATCTCGAACGGGTTGCCGCCGCCGTTCGCCGACACGCTCAGCTCGATCTCGTCCGGGTTGAGGACGATGCGCAGCGTGTCCGCCTTCGGCCGACCGGACAGGCCGGAGGGCAGGCGCGTCACGGGCTTGAAGGTGATGAGGACCTCCTTGCGGCTGGCGCCGAGCGCCTTGCCGGAGCGGAGGGTGAAGGGGACGCCCTTCCAGCGCGCGGTGTCGACCTCGACCTGGATCTCGGCGAGGGTCTCGGTACCGCGCGACTTGTCCACGCCGTCCTCGTCCTGGTACGACGGCAGCTCCTTGCCGTCGATGGTGCCGGCCGTGTAGACGGCGCGGCGCGAGGCGATCTTCGCGTCGTCGCCCTTGAGGCGGGTCGACCGGAGGACACGCGCGAGCGACGACCGGAACTCGACCGCGTCGATCGCGGACGGGGCGTCCATCGTCACGAGGCCGAGGATCTGCAGCAGGTGCGACTGGATCATGTCGACCAGGGCGCCGGCCTCGTCGTAGTACTGCGCCCGGTTCTCGAGCCCGAGGGTCTCGTCGTAGAAGACGTCGACCTTCTCGATGTTGTCCGCGTTCCAGATCGGCTCGAACAGGCGGTTCGCGAAGCGCAGACCGATGATGTTGAGGACCGTGGTGCGACCGAGGAAGTGGTCCGTGCGGTGCACGCGCTCCTCGGGGACGAGCTCGAGCACGGTCTTGTTGAGGGCCTCGGCGCTGGCGACGTCGGTGCCGAAGGGCTTCTCGAACGCGAGGGTCGTGCCCTCGGGGAGCTCGACGCCCTGCAGCGCCTCGCAGATGTCGGAGGCGATCTGCGGCGGGAGCGCGAAGTACAGGATGGGCTCGGCCTCGGCCGCGTCGAGCAGCGCCGTGAGGTGCTCGGGGTCGGTCGGGTCGCCCTGGATGAAGGTCGTGGACTCGAGGGTCGCGTCGACCTCGGGACCCTTGACGTCCTGCGACGCGAAGGACTTCGTGACGACGTCCTTCCACTGCTCCGCGCTGCGGGCGCTGCGGCCCGTGCCGATCAGCTGGACGGGGACCGCTCGACCGCTCTGCAGGAACGTGCCGAGTCCCGGGAGCAGCAGGCGGGAGGCGAGGTCGCCCGTCGCGCCGAAGATGATGAGGGTGCGCTTGTCGGTCACCGGAGGTGAGTCCTTTCGCTGTGGTTACGGGGTCCGCACGGGTCAAGCCGCGCGCGGGCCGGTTGATTCCCTGTGACTTCCGGGATACCCGTTCCGGGCCGAGAGCTCGGGCCGGGTGGGGTACGGGCCCCGGACGCACCACGGGCGGCACCGGATGTGGTGCCGCCCGAGGTGTCAGGTGGATCGGATCAGTGTCCGAAGTTGCCGCGGTAGTACTCGTAGACCCAGCCCACGAGGGTGACCGTCACGAGCGCGAGCCCGATCGGCACGATCCAGAGGCCGGCCGCGAGACCGAGGAAGCAGATCGCGGTCGAACCGGCGAGCAGGATCGGCCACCACGACCACGGGCTGAAGTGCCCGAGTTCGGCGTCGCCGTCCTCGATGTTCGCGTCGGGGCGGTCCTCGGGGAGGACACCGCCCTGCGAGGACATGACCTTGCCGAGGTAGAACGCGATGAACGCGGACATGATCCCGGTGAGGCCGATCGCCACGGTGCCGACCCACTCGGGCCGCCCGTAGTAGATGAGCGCCCAGATGGTGTACGCCGCGTCCGCGAGGACGAAGAAGACGAACAGGATCCAGAACAGGTTGGTGTTGGCGCGCATGGCGTTACTTCACCTCGCCCTTCGCGGCGTCGTAGGTCGGGGCGTCCGGGGCGTCCTTCGCCGGACCCACACCGATCGGCACACCGGCCTCCGGGTGGTTCAGGTCGAACGCCGGGGACTCGGAACGGATCCGCGGGATCGACGTGAAGTTGTGGCGCGGCGGCGGGCAGCTGGTCGCCCACTCGAGCGAGCGGCCGTAGCCCCACGGGTCGTTCACGGCCACCTTCGGGGCGTTCCGTGCGGTCACGTAGACGTTGAAGATGAACGGCAGGAACGAGATCGCGAGGATCATCGAGCCGATCGTCGACAGCTGGTTCATCCAGGTGAACCCGTCGTTCGGCAGGTAGGTCGCGTAACGACGCGGCATGCCGATGACGCCCAGCCAGTGCTGGATGAGGAACGTCGTGTGGAAGCCGATGAACAGCAGCCAGAAGTGGATCTTGCCGAGGCGCTCGTTGAGCATGCGACCCGTCCACTTCGGCCACCAGAAGTAGAAGCCGGAGAACATCGCGAACACGACGGTGCCGAAGACCACGTAGTGGAAGTGCGCGACGACGAAGTACGAGTCGGACACGTGGAAGTCGAGCGGCGGCGACGCCAGGATCACACCGGTGAGACCACCGAACGTGAAGGTGATGAGGAAGCCGACGGCCCACAGCAGGGGGGTCTCGAACGTGACCGAACCGCGCCACATCGTGCCGACCCAGTTGAAGATCTTCACGCCGGTCGGGACCGCGATGAGCATCGTCATGAGCGAGAACCACGGGAGCAGGACGCCACCGGTGACGTACATGTGGTGCGCCCACACCGTGACCGAGAGGGCCGCGATGGAGATGGTCGCGTAGACGAGGGTCTTGTAGCCGAAGATCGGCTTGCGGCTGAAGACCGGGAAGACCTCGGAGACGATGCCGAAGAACGGCAGCGCGATGATGTACACCTCGGGGTGGCCGAAGAACCAGAAGAGGTGCTGCCAGAGCAGGGCACCGCCGTTGGCCGGGTTGTAGATCTGCGCGTCGAACACGCGGTCGAGACCGAGGCCGAACAGCGCGGCGGCGAGCACCGGGAAGGCCATCAGCACGAGCAGCGAGGTCACGAGGGTGTTCCACGTGAAGATCGACATGCGGAACATCGTCATGCCCGGGGCGCGCATCGTGATGATCGTCGTGATGAAGTTCACCGCGCCGAGGATCGTCGAGAAGCCGGTCATCCCGAGGCCGAAGACCCAGAGCGTCCCACCGAGACCCGGTGTGAACGTCGTGTCACTCAGTGGCGCGTAGGCGAACCAGCCGAAGGACGCGGCACCCTGCGGGGTGAGGAAGCCGCCGACCGCGATGAGCGAGCCGAAGAGGTAGAGCCAGAAGGCGAACCCGTTCAGACGCGGGAACGCGACGTCCGGCGCACCGATCTGCAGCGGCATGATCGCGTTCGCGAAGCCCGAGAAGAGCGGCGTCGCGAACATCAGCAGCATGATCGTGCCGTGCATCGTGAAGAGCTGGTTGTACTGTTCCTTCGTCTCGACCACGTGCAGGCCGGGCTCGAAGAGCTGCGCACGGATCACGAGCGCCATGACGCCCGCGAGCAGGAAGAAGACGAACGAGGCGATCAGGTACATGTACCCGATGGTCTTGTGGTCGGTGGAGGTGATCCACCGGACGATGATGTTGCCCTTCCGACCGACCTTGGACGCCTGGAAGTCCGGCGTCGTCGGCGCTGTCGGCTGGCCGACGAGTGACGTTGTCATCTGACGGACCCCTACTTGTTCTCGCTCGACGCCTCGACCGGCGCCTGGTTGTTCGGTTCGTTCGTGTTGGTGTCGTACTCGTTGCCGAGCAGACCGACCTTGCCCTGCTCGCGCAGCGTGTCGAGGTACTGCTGGTACTCGGAGTCGGAGACGACCTTCACCTGGAAGAGCATCAGGGAGTGGTACTCACCGCAGAGCTCGGCGCACTTGCCCTGGTACGTGCCTTCCTTCTGCGGGATGAAGTACTCGTAGTTCGTCTTGCCCGGGAGCATGTCCTTCTTGTACAGGAAGTCGATGACCCAGAAGGAGTGGTCGACGTCGCGCGAGGAGAGCTCGATCTCGACCTTCTTGCCGACCGGCAGGTACAGCGTCGGGAGCTGCGACTCGTCGATCGCGCCATCGCCGTTCTCCTCTTCCTGGGCCTGGATGCCCTGGTAGTAGACGCTGTCCTTCGGGTTGTCCTTGTCGATGTAGTTGAAGTCCCAGGCCCAGCGCTTGCCGTACACGTGGATCGTGGCGTCCGGGTCGTCGAAGGGCTTCTCGATCGCGGACTGGTCCTTCGCGGTGAACGCGAAGAAGCCGAGCACGAGGATGAGCGGCACGATCGTGTAGAAGATCTCGAGCGGCATGTTGTACCGCATCTGCACCGGCAGGCCGGTCTGGCCCTTGCGACGGCGGTAGACGATCGCCGCCCAGATGATCAGGCCCCACACGATGAGACCCACCGCGAGCAGGACGATCCAGCTGGTGGTCCACAGGCCGACGATGCGGCTCGTGTGGTTCGTGACGTCCTTCGTCTCCTCCGTGCCGGGGAGCCATCCGTTCATCTGCTGCTGCGTGCAGCCAGCCAGTGCGATGACCAGACCGACGGCCACCGGGACGGCCGCCCAACGTATACGGCGATTCGAACGCACTGTTACCTCTCGGAAGACGTTGCTGAGGCACCGGCGGTGCGACCGTGCCGAGCACGGAGGCCGCTCATTGCTGGTTCCCAGCTTGATTGGAACACTCCTAGCTTACTCGCAGCCGGTGACGTCTCGCGCACACCGGGCGCGGTCCGGCGCGGCATCGTCGACCCCGGCGCACCGCTTTCCCCCGGTCGGGCGGGCTCGGGCAGCGCGGGGGACGACGAACGGGGAGCGACCAGATCGGTCACTCCCCGCTCGCGTGTCGGTTCGGTCGGCGGACAACCGCACGCCGTGGCGTCAGTGGAAGCTGTCGCCGCACGCGCAGCTGCCCTGCGCGTTGGGGTTGTCGATGGTGAAGCCCTGCTTCTGGATGGTGTCCTCGAAGTCGATGGTGGCGCCGTCGAGGTACGGGACGCTCATCTTGTCGACGACGACCTCGACACCGCTGCCGAACTCGGTCGTGGCGTCCCCGTCGAGCAGGCGCTCGTCGAAGTACAGCTGGTAGATCAGGCCCGAGCAGCCACCGGGCTGGACCGCGAGACGCAGGCGGAGGTCGTCGCGCCCCTCCTGCTCCAGCAGGTTCGCCACCTTCGCCGCCGCAGCGTCGCTGAGCGCGACCCCGTGGGCACGTGCGTCCGTCGCCGGTGCGTTGTCGGTGATGGTGTCGCTCATCCGCGCGTCTCCCTCCGGGCGGTGTCGGTCACCGCGCCTGAGGTCGATTGTAAGCACGCGAGCCGACAGGACGGGCCGTCCGTCCACAGGGCGGGACCGGAGGACGGACGGGAGGCCCGTGGCGGCGTCGCCACGGGCCTCCCGTCCGGCACTCCCCCGGTCCCCACCAGCGGTGGGGACGCGTCAGGCGCGCGTCGCCAGGCGCGCCAGCAGGATCGTCTCCGATGCGATCGCGCGGTGCAGGACCCCGAGGTGCTGCGACTCGTTCGGGCTGTGCGCCCGGGTGTCGGGGTCCTCGACACCCGTCACCAGGATCTGCGCCTCCGGGAACTCGGCGGCCAGGTCGGAGACGAACGGGATGGATCCGCCGATGCCCTGCTCGACGGCGGGCGCGCCCCAGCCCTCGTGCATGGCCGTGCGGGCCTCCTGCACCGCCCAGCCGGCGGTGTCCACGAGGAAGCCGTCTCCGGTGTCCACCTCGGTGACGTCGAGCTTGGCGCCGAACGGCACGTGGGCGCGGAGGTGACGTTCGACGGCCGCGTACGCGTCGGTCGCCGACTGTCCGGGGGCCACGCGGACCGAGACGCGGGCGGCGACGGTCGGGAGCAGGGTGTTCGACGCGTTCGCCACGCTCGGCACGTCCATGCCCGTCACGGTGATCGACGGCTGGAACCACATCCGGGACAGCACCGGACCCGTCCCCACCGGCCGGACGCCCTCGAGCAGGGCCGCGTCGGTGGCGAGCTCGGCCTCGGAGCGCTCGGGCACGTCGGCGTCGTACGCGGTGAGCCCCTCGACGGCGACCGAGCCGTCGTCGTCGTGCAGCGAGGCGAGCAGCCGGACCATGGGGATCATCGCGTCCGGGGCCGCACCGCCGAACATGCCGCTGTGGCTCGCGTGCTCGAGGGTCGTCAGCGTCGCGCGGAACGTCACGTTGCCGCGGAGCGAGACGGTGATCGACGGGACGTCGACCGACCAGTTGTCGCTGTCGGCCACGACGATGACGTCGGCCGCCAGGTGCTCCTTCTGCTCGCGGAGGAAGGTGCGGAACGAGCGGGAGCCGAACTCCTCCTCGCCCTCGACGAAGAGCACGACACCGAGGTCGAGGTCGTCGCCGAACTGCGCGTGCAGCGCGCGGAGCGAGGCGACGTGGGTCATCACGCCGGCCTTGTCGTCCGAGGCGCCGCGACCGTACAGGCGGTCGCCGCGGAGGGTCGGCTCGAAGGGCGGGGTCTCCCACAGGGCGTCGTCGCCCTGTGGCTGGACGTCGTGGTGCGCGTAGAGCATGACGGTCGGCTTCCCGTTCCGCGCAGGACGCACCGCCAGGACGGCGGGCTGCCCGAGCTCGCGGCCGGCCTCCTCCGCGCCCGCGGTCTCCCCCTCGACCGCGGAACGGACGATGCGGACGGCGTCGTCGGCGAAGACCCCCGTCGACCGGGCCAGGTCCGCGACCGCCTCAGCACTCGCCTGCACGTGCGCCGGGTCGAACGCCGACCAGGACACCGACGGCAACCGGACCAGCGCGGACAGGTCGGCGATCGTCGTCGGCAGGCCTCCCTGCACGTGTTCGCGGAGGGCGTCGAGGAGCGCGGGGTCGGTCGCGGGGCTGTGCTGGTCGGTGTCGGTCATGTCCCGTAATCTAGAGGAGATCCAGCACGCAACCGCAGTCAGGAACGCACCGTGGCGAAGGCAGCCCCCAAGACCAACACGACCGTCAACCCGTCGGAGGAAGAACTCCTCGAGTCCGGCAAGGGTCGTCCGACGCCGTCGCGTCGTGAGCGCGAGGCAGCCAACCGACGCCCGCTCGTCGGCAACAGCCCGCAGGACAAGAAGGCCGCTCGCGCGCGGCTCAACACGGAGCGCGAGAAGGCCCGTGTCGGCATGGCGAACGGCGAGGAACGCTACCTCCCGGTGAAGGACAAGGGCGAGCAGCGCAAGTTCGTCCGCGACTGGATCGACGCGCGCTGGAACGTGGGCGAGGTCATGATGCCCGTGCTCGTGCTGTTCCTCATCGTCGGGTTCGCCGCAGCGCGGACCGTCTTGGCGTCGTACTCGCTCCTGCTGGTGTGGGCGTTCGTCGCGCTGTTCGTCCTCGACTGCATCGTGCTGTGGCTCTCGCTGCGCAAGAAGATCACCGCGAAGTTCGGCGACATGCAGCGCGGGACGTTCTTCTACATCCTGACGCGGGCGTGGCAGCTCCGCTTCCTGCGCCTGCCGAAGCCGCAGGTGCGCCGCGGGGAGTACCCCACGCTGTAGGCGCAGTGCCACGAGCGCCGTCCGGCCGAGCCGGGCGGCGCTTCGTCGTAGGGGGTGCTCCGGGGTTGGGCGGTGCCTGCCAGTGCTCGTCGACCGGGCCAGATCCGTCTCGGTCGGCGTCGCGCGCCGACGGATCACGCCCGATCGCCGGACGTGAGCGGCATGTCCTGCTCGGTCGGCTCGGTGCCCTCCGAACGGCTGGCCTTCCGGTGCTCCGGGGTCGTGGTCCCGCGTTGCTCCGGTCGCTCCGACGCTCGGCGGTCCCGGTCCTGCGGTCTCCCGGTCGCTCCGGCGCTCGGCGGTCCCGGTCCTGCGGTCTCCCGGTCCTGCGGTCTTCCAGTCGCAGGACATGCCGCACCGAGCGAACATGAGCGGCAGGTCGTGCGACGAGAGCGGTAGCGAGCGGTGGGTCCTGCGACGAAAGTGGGCGAACCGGCGAACCGGCGCACCGGCGAACAGCCCGACGGGCAGTGGGCCGTGTGCGGAGCACCGACACCACGGTCGGCGCAGAGCGAGTGCCGCCTGCCGCTACCGCGCTGTGCGCCGCAGCCGCCGACGACGCAGCCGGTTGATGCGCATCGCCCAGGTCGGCCCCTCGTAGAGGAACGCCGTGTAGCCCTGCACGAGCGTGGCGCCCGCGTCGATGCGGTCCTGCACGTCCTGCTCGCTCGTGACTCCCCCGACGGCGACGACGCAGAAGTCCTGCGGCACCGCGGCGCGGACCCGACGCAGCACCTCGAGCGACCGGGCGGCGATCGGGGCACCCGACAGGCCGCCGGCACCCATGGCCTCGACCTCGGCGTCCGGCGTGGTCAGCCCGGTGCGGGCGATCGTCGTGTTGTTGGCGATGATGCCGGCGAGTCCGAGGTCCACCGCGAGCCCGGCGATCGCGTCGATCTGCTCGTCGGTCAGGTCCGGGGCGATCTTCACGAGCACCGGGGTCCGCCCCGCAGCGTCGCGGACGGCCGTCAGCAGGGGTCGGAGCTGGTCGGCCTCCTGCAGCCCGCGGAGACCGGGCGTGTTCGGCGAGCTGACGTTGACCGCGAGGTAGTCCGCGAACGGGGCGAGCAGCCGGGTCGACTCGAGGTAGTCGTCGACCGCGTCCTCGACCGCGACGACCCGGCTCTTGCCGATGTTGACACCGATGACCGGGCGACCCGGGTGCCGTCGTGCCCGTTCGAGCCGCCGTGCAGCCCTGGCGGCACCGTGGTTGTTGAACCCCATCCGGTTGACGAGCGCCCTGTCGCGGATGAGCCGGAAGAGCCGGGGCTTGTCGTTGCCGGGCTGCGCCTTCGCGGTGATCGTGCCGACCTCGACGTGCCCGAACCCGAGCAGCCCGAGTCCGGCGATGCCCTTGGCGTCCTTGTCGAACCCGGCCGCGAGACCGAAGCGCGAGGGGAAGTGGATCCCCATCGTCGTGATCCCGTCGGCAGCTGCTGGCCTGGCGTAGCGCTCCACCGTGCCGTTCAGGAACGGCACCCGCGGCAGTGCGCGGATCACGGCGAACGCGACGTGGTGTGCGCGCTCCGGGTCCATGTTGGCGAACACCGTCCGGAAGACGACCGCGTACCCGTTCCGGACGAGGCGCTCCGCGACCCCGCTCACGCGCTGCTGCCCGAGCCGGCACCGCCGGACGCTGCGGCCCCGGCTGCGTGATGGTCGCGGCGCAGCTGTGCGATCGCGTCCTCGAAGTCCTCGAGCGTGTCGAAGGCCTGGTAGACGCTCGCGAACCGCAGGAACGCCACCTCGTCGAGCTCGCGCAGCGGCGGCAGGATGGCGAGACCGATGTCGTTCGCGTCGATCTGGCTGGACCCCGACGAGCGCACGGTCTCCTCGACGCGCTGTGCGAGCACGGCCAGGTCACCGTCGGTCACCGGGCGTCCCTGGCACGCCTTGCGCACACCGGAGACGATCTTGTCGCGGCTGAACGGCTCGGTCACGCCGTTGCGCTTCACGACGTTCAACGACGCGGTCTCCGTCGTCGAGAACCGGCGCCCGCAGTTCGGGCACTGGCGTCGGCGACGGATCGAGGTGCCGTCGTCGCTCGTGCGGGAGTCGACGACGCGGGAGTCCGGGTGGCGGCAGAAGGGGCAGAACATGTCGTGTCCCAGGCTATCGGCTCGACGACGCCCACAGGGCGCGGTGACGACCCTGTGGACGATCGGCGGCGCTCAGGACCGCCCGGTGCGTTCCGTCACCGCGGCACCGTGACCGGGCAGCTGTTCCTCGGTCGCGAGCGCCACGATGTGCGGCGCGACCTCGGCCAGCGCGGCGGGCGTGTAGCGGATGACCTGCTGCGGTCGGAGGAACGTCGAGGCCGACAGTCCGGACCCGAACCGTGCCTGTCCGCCGGTCGGCAGCACGTGGTTCGACCCGGCGAGGTAGTCGCCGAGGCTCACCGGGGTGCTCGGCCCGACGAAGACGGCTCCGGCAGCGTCGATGTCCGCCAGCACGGCGTCGTCGTCCGCCGTCTGGATCTCCAGGTGCTCGGGCCCGTACGCGTTGCTGACGGTCGCCGCGTCGGCCAGCGAGTCGACGAGCACGATCGCGGACTGCGGGCCGTCGAGTGCGGTCTGGAGGCGCGCAGCCGTCCCCAGCGCCGCCACCCGTTCCGGGATCGCGGCCTCGACCGCGTCGGCGAACGCGGCCGAGGTGGTCACCAGGACGCTGCCGGCCTGCTCGTCGTGCTCGGCCTGGCTCACCAGGTCGGCGGCGACGTAGCCGGGGTCCGCGGTGTCGTCGGCGATGACGAGGATCTCGGTCGCGCCGGCCTCGGAGTCGATGCCCACGACCCCGCGCACCAGGCGCTTGGCCGCTGCGACGAAGTTGTTGCCCGGACCGGTGACCAGGTCGACCGGCTCGAGGCCGATCTCGGCGACGCCGTACGCCAGCGCACCGACCGCACCGGCCCCGCCCATCGCGTAGACCTCGTCGATGCCGAGCAGTCCGGCCGCGGCGAGGATCGTCGGGTGCACGCGCCCGCCGTGGTCGCGCTGCGGCGGCGAGACGAGGGCGATCGACCCGACGCCCGCGACCTGCGCGGGGACCACGTTCATCACGACGCTCGAGGGGTAGACGGCCTTGCCGCCCGGCACGTAGAGCCCGACGCGACGCATCGGCTGCCAGCGCTGGTGGACCTCGGCGCCGTCGGCCAGGCGCGTGACCGACGCAGCCGGGACCTGGGCAGCGCTCGCAGCACGGACGCGGCGGATGGCCTCGTCCAGGGCCTCGCGCAGCTCCGGCGTCAGGCCGGTGACGGCCGCGGCGATCTCGGCGGCGGGGACCCGGACGTGCTCGGGGGCTCCTCCGTCGAACCGCTCCGCCTGCTCGCGGAGCGCGGCTGCCCCGTCCTGCCGGACCGCGTCCACGAGGGCGCGGGCGGCGTCGACGGCGTGCGAGACGTCACCGACGGCGCGGGGCATCAGGCGGAGGAGGTCGGCACGGGCGGGCAGTCCGCCGCGGAGGTCGATTCGCTGCATCATCAGGCGTCAAGCGTACCGGCGGCACCCGACAGGAGCGCCGTCGCGAGGGGGCGGTGCCGCTCGGCGTGGTCGTCGTCCCACGCCCCGAGCACGTGCAGGACGAGGACGCGGAACGCCAGCGCCCGGACGAGCAGCTGTGGCCAGTCGGACACCGCGGCGAGCTGCCCGAGCGCCGGCAGCCGCTCGACGGGGACCCCGTGCCAGCAGACCGCGTCGACGACGGCGATCGCAGAGGAGTACCCGGCCGGGCGCCACGAGGGTGCCCAGTCGAAGACGGCCGGTGGCTCCCCCGCGGCGAAGAGCACGTTGCCGAGCAGATCACGGTGCACGACCTGCGACGGCGCTCGGACCGGCCGGAACGCCGCTGCGAGCCGGTCGAGCAGCGGCCCCGACGGCCGCGGCGCCCCGCCCCAGACCATCCGGTCCGCCCGACTCCACGGGTCGTCGACGAGGTCGAGGAACGCCGGGCGGGGCAGGTGGGCGACCGCTCGGTGGAAGGCATCGCCGGCGGCGAGGACCTCGTCGACGCGGCTCGGTTCGGTCGCGCCCGGCAGCCACTCCCATGCCTCCCACCCGTCGACGAGCCAGGACCCGTCGGCCGACGCCACGGGACGCGGCGCGCGGAAGCGGTCGGCGTGCGCGAGGCGGGCCAGCGTGGCGGACCGCCACCGAGCCTCCCGGGCGTCCCCGTGCGGCCGCAGGACGATCCCGCCCGCGCGCCACGTCGTGCCCTGCCCGCCGGGCAGCAGCAGCGGGCGCCGCTCCCCCGCTCCGAACGCCCGGAGCACCACGGCCGACGGCCGCGGTGCTCCGGGAACGATCACGTCGACCGCCTCAGACCAGGCAGCGCGGCCCGAGCAGGCTCTTCAGCTCGCCGAACAGGTCGGGTGTCAGGCTGACCGGGAACGGCAGCTCGAAGGTCCGCGCGACGTCGTCCTTGAGCAGCTTGAGGCGGACCTCGGTCTCCCCCTGGTGCCGGCCGAGCACCGCGGCCAGCTCGGTCACCGTCGAGGTCGTCGCCCGGCGTTCCGGCAGGGACAGGGTCAACGGGCCGGACCCCATCGCGTCGCCGACGTTCGGCTGGAACATGCTCACGGCGTGCAGCGCCTTGCCGTCGTCACGCACGTTGACCCGGCCGCGCAGGACGACGATCGAGTCCGCCACCAGGGACGGACCGAACTCCTGGTACGTCTTGCCGAGGAACATGACGCCGATCTCGCCGCCGAAGTCCTCGATCTGGACGATGCCGTACGGGTTGCCGCTCGACTTCGCGACCCGGTGCTGCACGCTCGTCAGGAGCCCGGCGACCGTGACCGTCTCGCCCTCGATGCCGTCGTCGGCGGCGATGAGGTCGGCGATGGTGATCGACTGGTGCTTCGCGAGCTCGATCTCGAGACCGGCGAGCGGGTGGTCCGACACGTACAGCCCGAGCATGTCCCGCTCGAAGGCGAGCTTGTCACGCTTCGCCCACTCCGGGCGGTCCGGTACCTGGGACACCGGCGCTGCAGCGGGGGTCTCCTCGGCCACCTCGGCGAAGAGCGAGTCGAAGTCGAAGCCGATGTTGCCGTTGGCCTCGTCGCGCTTGACCTTCACCGCGCCCTCGACCGCGCCCTCGTGGATCTCGACGAGCGCACGCCTGGTGTCACCGAACTCGTCGAAGGCACCCGCCTTGATGAGCGACTCGACCGTCCGCTTGTTGGCCGACGAGATCGGGATCTTCCGGAGGAAGTCGTGGAACGACTCGAACGCGCCCTTCTCGGTGCGCGCCTTCACGATGTCGTCGACCACGTTGAAGCCGACGTTGCGGATGGCGCCCATGCCGAAGCGGATGTCGTCACCGACGGCGGCGAAGAAGCCGATCGACTCGTTGACGTCCGGCGGCATCACCCGGATGCCCATGCGGCGGCACTCGTTCAGGTACAGCGCGAGCTTGTCGCGGGCGTCGCCGACGCTGGTCAGCAGCGCCGCCATGTACTCCGCCGGGTAGTGCGCCTTGAGGTAGGCGGTCCAGAACGACACCACGCCGTACGCCGCCGAGTGCGCCTTGTTGAACGCGTAGTCGGAGAACGGCAGCAGGATGTCCCACAGCGTCTTGATCGCCGCGGCCGAGTAGCCGTTGTCCTGCATGCCCTTCTCGAAGCCGGCGTACTGCTTGTCCAGCTCGGACTTCTTCTTCTTGCCCATCGCGCGGCGGAGGATGTCCGCCTGTCCGAGCGAGAAGCCCGCGACCTTCTGCGCGATGGCCATGACCTGCTCCTGGTAGATGATCAGGCCGTAGGTCGTGCCGATGATGTCCTGCAGGGGCTCCTCGAGCTCCGGGTGGATCGGCGTGATCGGTTGCTCGCCGTTCTTGCGGAGCGCGTAGTTCGTGTGCGAGTTCGCACCCATGGGGCCCGGGCGGTACAAGGCGATGAGCGCGGAGATGTCCTCGAAGTTGTCCGGCTTCATGAGCCGGAGCAGACCGCGCATCGGGCCGCCGTCGAGCTGGAAGACGCCGAGGGTGTCGCCGCGCTGCAGGAGCTGGTAGGCGGCGTCGTCCTCGAGGCCCATGGTCTCGAGGTCGAGCTCGATCCCTCGGTTCGTCTTGATGTTGTCGAGGGCGTCGCTGATGATCGTCAGGTTCCGGAGGCCCAGGAAGTCCATCTTGATCAGGCCGAGCGACTCCGCTGCCGGGTAGTCGAACTGCGTGACGATCTGGCCGTCCTGCTCGCGCTTCATCACCGGGATGATGTCGATGAGCGGTTCGCTCGACATGATCACACCGGCGGCGTGCACGCCCCACTGCCGCTTCAGGCCCTCGAGACCGAGCGCCGTGTCGAAGACGGTCTTCGCCTCGGGATCGGTCTCGACGACCGTCCGGACGTCGACCGCTTCCTTGTACCGCGGGTGGTCCTTGTCGAAGATCCCGGTGAGCGGGATGTCCTTGCCCATCACGGGCGGCGGCATCGCCTTGGTGAGCTTCTCGCCCATGCCGAACGGGAAGCCGAGGACCCGCGATGAGTCCTTGAGCGCCTGCTTCGCCTTGATCGTGCCGTAGGTGACGATCTGCGCGACGCGCTCGGACCCGTACTTCTCGGTGACGTACTTGATCGCCTCACCGCGGCGCCGGTCGTCGAAGTCGACGTCGAAGTCGGGCATGGAGACGCGGTCCGGGTTGAGGAAGCGTTCGAAGATCAGGCCGTGCCGGATCGGGTCGAGGTCGGTGATGCGCATCGCGTACGCCACCATCGAGCCGGCACCGGAGCCACGGCCCGGACCGACGCGGATGCCGTTGTTCTTCGACCAGTTGATGAAGTCCGCGACCACCAGGAAGTAGCCCGGGAAGCCCATCTGGTTGATGATCCCGACCTCGTAGTCGGCACGGTCCTGGACTTCCTTCGAGATGCCGCCCGGGTACCGGTACTGCAGCCCCTTCGCGACCTCCTTCTCGAACCAGGAGTGCTCGGTCTCACCCTCGGGCACCGGGAACTTCGGCATGTAGTTCGCGGCGGTGTCGAACTCGACGTTGCACCGCTCGGCGATGAGGAGGGTGTTGTCGCAGGCCTCGGGGTGGTCGCGGAAGACGTGGCGCATCTGCTGCGGCGTCTTGAGGTAGAACTCGTCGGCGTCGAACTTGAAGCGGTTCGGGTCGTTGAGCGTCGACCCGGACTGCACGCAGAGCAACGCTGCGTGCGACTTCGCGTCGTGGGAGTGCGTGTAGTGCAGGTCGTTCGTGCCGACCAGCGGGATGCCGAGGTCCTTCGAGATGCGGACGACGTCCTCGATGACCCGGCGTTCGATCTCGAGGCCGTGGTCCATGATCTCGGCGAAGTAGTTGTCCTTGCCGAAGATGTCGCGGTAGTCCGCCGCCGCCTTGAGCGCCTCGTCGTACTGCCCGAGGCGCAGGCGCGTCTGGATCTCGCCCGAGGGGCAGCCCGTCGTCGCGATGATCCCATCGTGGTACTGGTCGAGGAGCTCGATGTCCATGCGGGGCTTGAAGTAGTACCCCTCGATCGATGCCCGGCTCGACAGGCGGAACAGGTTGTGCATGCCCGTCGTGTTCTCGGCGAACATCGTCATGTGGGTGTACGCACCCGAACCGGACACGTCGTCACCGCCGCCGTCACCCCAGCGGATGCGGGTCTTGTCCGACCGGTGGGTCCGCGGCGTGATGTACGCCTCGGTGCCGATGATCGGCTTGACGCCACCGGCCTTCGCGGCCTTCCAGAACTCGAACGCGCCGAACATGTTGCCGTGGTCGGTGACCGCGACGGCCGGCATGCCCTGCGCGGCGGTCTCGGCGACCAGGTCGCTCAGCCGGGCGGCACCGTCGAGCATCGAGTACTCGCTGTGCACGTGCAGGTGGACGAAGGAGTCGGAATCCGACACGGGACCTCCGGTTACGACGGGGACTGCTGCGGGGCGGGACAACTCTAACCGCCGGCACCGACGTCCCCCGCGTGTCCGGCGTGCCCGCCGACCGGCGTCCGGCGGCGCCGCATCGCGAGCGGGCGGGACACGCCGCGCGTGTTCCGCCGCTCGGGCGGAACACGTCGGGCGAGGGCACCGAGCGCGACAGATCTGGCCCGCTCGGCAGCCGACGCGGGACGCCACCCGATGGCGGACGGGAGGCACGCGGCGGGCCCGCCACGCGCCTCCAGTCCCGACGTACGCCGCTCCAGGCCCGAACGAGCGGGCAGGACACGCCGCGCGTGTTCCGCCGAGCGGGCGGAACACGTCGGGCGAGGGCACCGAGCGTGACAGATCTGGCCCGCTCGGCGCGCCGCCGCCGGCCTACGCCGAGGCGGCGCGGATGCGGTCGAGCGCCTGCTGCAGGTCGTCCGGGTACTCGGCCCGGAACTCCACCCACGCGCCCGTCCGCGGGTGCTCGAACCCGAGCCGCACCGCGTCGAGCCACTGCCGCGTCAACCCGAGCTCGGACGCCAGCACCGGATCGGCGCCGTACATCGTGTCGCCGACGAGCGGGTGCTTCGTCGCCGCCATGTGCACGCGGATCTGGTGCGTCCGCCCGGTCTCCAGGTGCACCTCGAGCAGGCTCGCCGACCGGAAGGCCTCGAGCGTCTCGTAGTGCGTCACGCTCGGCTTGCCGTCGGCCGTGACCGCGAACTTCCAGTCGCTCGACGGGTGCCGTCCGATGGGTGCGTCGATGGTCCCCGAGGTCGGGTCCGGGTGCCCCTGCGCCAGCGCGTGGTAGACCTTCTCGACGGTGCGCTCCTTGAACGCCCGCTTGAGGTGCGTGTACGCGAGCTCCGTCTTCGCGACGACCATCAGGCCCGAGGTCCCGACGTCGAGCCGGTGCACGATCCCCGCCCGCTCGGCGGCGCCGGAGGTCGCGATGGTGAAGCCGGCCGCGGCGAGCCCACCGGGCACCGTCGGCCCGTCCCACCCGGGCGACGGGTGCGCGGCGACGCCGATCGGCTTGTCGACGACGACGATGTCCTCGTCGTCGTGCACGATCCGCATGCCCGGGACCTCGACCGGCACGATGCGCGGGGGCTCCTTCGGGGACCACTCGACCTCGAGCCAGGAGTCGGCGTGCAGCCGGTCGGACTTGCCGACCTCGACGCCGTCCACACGGACGCCGCCGGCCGCGACGACCTCGGCCGCGAAGGATCGCGAGAACCCGAGGAGCTTCGCGATGGCCGCGTCGACCCGCTCACCGGCGAGGCCGTCGGGCACGGGCAGGGAACGCTGCTCGCTCACGTCGCGTCGTGCCCGAGGACGTCACGACCGTCGCGCGGCGCGCGCGGGTCGGGCTCCGCCACCACCGGACGGGAGGCGCGGGACGGCTCCGCCCCGTCGGCGACCGAGGAGCGGGCCGCCGCGTCCGCAGCGCGCTGCTGCTTCGCCGAGAGGGCACGGGTGCCGTCGAGGTTCACGCCGACGATGACGAGCAGGACGAAGACGACCATGCTCACGCAGATGAACGAGTCGGCGATGTTGTAGATCGCCGGCATCATCCACGGCGTCGAGATGAAGTCCACCACGTGACCGCGTCCGAAGCCCGGTTCGCGGAAGAGCCGGTCGAGCAGGTTGCCGAGCGCCCCGCCGAGGAGCATGCCGAGCACGATCGCCCACCACATGGACCGGATGCGACGGGCGAACACGATGATGCCGACGACGACCGCGGTCGACACGATCGAGAACACCCAGGTCATGTTGACCGCGAAGGAGAACGCGGCGCCGGGGTTCCGGACGTAGAGCAGCTGGAGCGCGTCACCGAGGACGGGGACCACCTGTCCGTAGGGCAGGTGCGCGACGACGAGCGCCTTGACGCCCTGGTCGAGCGCCACCACGACGACAGCGGCGAAGGCCAGTGCCGCGATCGCGCGGACACTGACCTTCGCCGTTGGTGCTGGTCGGACCAACGTCAGTTGCCGAAGCCCTGCGCCGATGCCGGCGCGGGCGTGAGGCCGGACTCCTGCGAGCCGGACCCGTCGAGCTCGGCGAGCTGACCCTGGATGTAGCTCTTGAGCTGCGCACGGTAGTCGCGCTCGAACGTGCGGAGCTCGTCGATCTTGCCCTCGAGCTGACGCTGCTCGCCCTCGAGCACGGCAACGCGCTGGCGGTTGGTGTTCTCGGTGTCGGCGATGATCTGGCGCTGCTTGGCCTCGGCCTCGGAGACCAGGCGAGCTGCCTGTGCGGTGCCCTCGGCGATGAGCGCGTCGCGCTTCTCGATGCCCTCGCGGACGTGCTCCTCGTGCAGACGACGAGCGAGCGTGAGGAGGTTCGTGGTGCCCTCGGTGTCCTCGTCGGCCGGGACGGTCGACGGCGCCGGAGCGGCGGCGGCGACCGGCGCGGGCTCCGGAGCAGCGGCGACGGGGGCCGGCTCGGGCTCGGGGGACGACTCGGGCTGCTGCTCGACGGACTGCTCGGCGGCGGCCGGCTTCGGCGCCGACTCGGCGGCCTGCAGGCGCTGGCGGAGCTCGTCGTTCTCGGCCGTCAGGCGGCGGAGCTCGACGACGACCTCGTCCAGGAAGTCGTCGACCTCGTCCTGGTCGTAGCCCTCGCGGAACTTCGTCGGCTGGAACCGCTTGTTGACTACGTCTTCCGGCGTCAAAGCCATTGCCGTCACCTCAATAGAACTGCTGAACGTGTGGAACCACTTGCGTCGCGACCGAACCTACCAGCCACCACGAGCGGTGCGGATGCCCGCCGGAGCGGACATCGATCCCGACCACCGTACACCGCGGCCGGAGGGGAACCGCGACGTTCGCCGCGGCGTGGCGCGTGTCGCGGTGGGCGCGGGCTCAGAACCCGCGTGCGAGACCGCCGACGATCACCCGGAGGATGATCACGACGAGCATGACGATCGTCCAGCCGAAGTCGAGCGCGACCGGCCCGAGCCGCAGGGGCGGGAGCAGCCGTCGGACGAACCGGATCGGCGGGTCGGTCAGGGTGTAGACGACGTCGGCGAGGACCAGCAGGGCGCCGCGTGGACGCCATCCGCGGCTGTACGCCTGCACGATGTCGAACGCGAACCGGCCCCACATCACGAAGAAGTAGAGCAGGAGGGCGAAGGAGAGGATCCCGAAGACCAGTGACACGATGGGGCTCGCTCGGCTCGGGTGCGTCCGCCGTCACGGCGACCGCACGGGGCGGGGTGAACCGGGGTACGGCTCAGGACTGGGCGAAGAAGGACGCCTCGATGTCGGACTCTACCTCAGCAGGCTCACCGCTCACCGCGACGTGGGCCGGCGACAGCAGGAAGACCTTGTTCGTCACGCGCTCGATCTTGCCGTACAGGCCGAGCGACAGGCCCGACGCGAAGTCGATCATGCGGCGGGCGTCGGACTCGGTCATCTGCGAGAGGTTGATGATGACGGGGATGCCGTCGCGGAAGCTCTCGGCGATGGACTGGGCGTCCTTGTACTCGCGCGGGTGGACGGTGAGGATCTCGTTCATTTCCTGGACCGGGGTCGCCTTCTGTGCGGTCGTGTGCGAGCGGCGGAGCGGGGTGACCTGGGCGCCGCGCTGGTGGGTGTGCGTCTTGGGCTCGGCGGGGACCGCTGCGGGAGCTGCTGCCGCCGGGGCAGCGGCGGCGGGCGCAGCGACGGCCGGAGCCTGCGCGGCCGGAGCTGCAGCGGGAGCCGCGGCAGGGGCGGCGGCCTGGCGCGTCGGCGCGGCCTGCTGCTGCTGCTCGTCCTCGTACAGTTCCTCGTCGGCGAGGCCGAGGTAGACCATCGTCTTCTTGAGCGGGTTCGCCATGGTTCCTCCGGAGGTCGGTGCTCGTGGGTGCCCTGCAACGAGGCTAGGGCGCGGCCGGCCGGTTTCCCGTGATTGCGGTCCCGATCCGCAGGTGTGTCGCGCCCTCCGCGATCGCCTCGGCGTGGTCCCCGCTCATGCCGGCCGAGATGTCGGTCGCGTCGGGGGCGATCGCCGCGACCCGGTCGGAGACGTCGCGGAGCCGCGCGAAGGCCCGTCGGGGCTCCTCGTCGAGGGGCGCGACCGCCATCACGCCGCGGAGTCGGATCGTGCCGGTGCGCAGGACCCGTTCGACCATCGCCTCGACCGCGTCGGGCTGGACGCCACCACGATCGGGGTCGTCGGTCAGGTTGACCTGCACGAAACCGTCGACCACCCGGGGATCCGGCTCGGTCTCGGTCGGCGCGAAGGCATCGACGACGGAGTCGCGGTCGAGCGACTGCACGACGTCGGCGTAGCGGCGCACCTGCCGCGCCTTCTTCGACTGCAGCTGACCGACGAAGTGCCACGTCAGGTCGAGGTCGGCCAGCTCGGCGGCCTTGGCCTGCGCCTCCTGGTGCCGGTTCTCCCCCACGTCGGTGACCCCGAGTGCGGCGAGCTCGCGGACCAGCGACGCCGGGTGGTACTTCGTCACGACGACGAGCGTGAGGTCGTCGGCCGAGCGCCCGGCGGACCGGGCGGCGTCGGCGACGGACGCGCGGACGGACGCGAGACGCGCCTCCAGTCCGTCGCGGTCGACGGTCTGGAGGCGCGCATCACCTGCCATGGATCGGCTTACTTCAGGAAGTCGGGGACGTCGAGCTCGTCGTCGTCGTCGAACGCCGGGTCGGCGGCACGACGCACGGGCGCCTCGTGCTCCTGCGTCGACCAGGACGGCGCGCTGGTCGCGGTGTCCTCGATCGCGCCGGTACCGGCCGACGACGCCGCGGACGACGCGCCGGAGTCCGCCTCGACCCAGCTGGAGCGACGCTCCTTCTGCTGCGCGCCCGGCTCGCCGCCGTCGAAGCCCGCGGCGATGACGGTCACGCGGACCTCGTCGCCGAGGGTGTCGTCGATGACGGCACCGAAGATGATGTTCGCCTCGGGGTGGACGGCCTCCTGCACCAGGCGGGCGGCGTCGTTGATCTCGAAGATGCCGAGGTTCGACCCACCCTGGATCGACAGGAGCACACCGTGCGCGCCGTCGATCGAGGCCTCGAGCAGCGGCGACGCGACGGCGAGCTCGGCCGCCTTGATCGCACGGTCCGCCCCGCGGGACGAGCCGATGCCCATGAGGGCCGAACCGGCACCCTGCATGACGCTCTTGACGTCCGCGAAGTCGAGGTTGATGAGACCGGGGGTGGTGATGAGGTCGGTGATGCCCTGCACACCGGCGAGCAGCACCTGGTCGGCGGTCGCGAAGGCCTCGACCATCGAGATGCCACGGTCGCTGATCTCGAGCAGGCGGTCGTTCGGCACGACGATGAGCGTGTCGACCTCGTCCTTGAGTCCGGCGACGCCGTTCTCGGCCTGGGACTGCCGACGCTTGCCCTCGAAGCTGAACGGCTTCGTGACGACGCCGATGGTGAGCGCACCGATCGACTTCGCGATCCGTGCGACGACGGGCGCACCGCCGGTGCCGGTGCCGCCGCCCTCACCCGCGGTGACGAAGACCATGTCGGCACCCGCGAGGGCCTCCTCGATCTCCTCGGCGTGGTCCTCGGCGGCACGACGGCCGACCTCGGGGTCCGCGCCGGCGCCGAGGCCCCGGGTGATCTCACGACCGACGTCGAGCTTGACGTCGGCGTCGCTGAGCAGCAGCGCCTGCGCGTCGGTGTTGATCGCGATGAACTCGACCCCACGGAGGCCCAGCTCGATCATGCGGTTCACGGCGTTCACGCCGCCGCCGCCGACACCGACGACCTTGATGACGGCGAGGTAGTTGTGGTTCGTGGTCACGTCAGTCGGGCCTCCGGTCGAACCCTCAACCTCTACTTGAAGTTCAGGGGCAATGCTGGTAGTTGCGGTGCTTCCACGACGCTACGGGTGCGCTCCGCGGGCTGTCGCCCCGCCACGCCGCGTGTCGCGGATCGCGTCGCCGAGATTCCCGCCGCGAGCGGCTCGGCGGTGGTCGTCGGACCCTCCGCTCGTCACTGCGCCGGTCGGACGATGCCGTTGTCCGGTGCCGAGACGTCGAACTCGACCTCGGTGTCGGGATCGCGCGACGCGTGGTCCGCGACGAGGGCCGCGAGCAGCGATGCCTTCGCGTCGGAGGCGTCCGGGCTGCCCCAGACCACGGTCGACCCGTCGTCGAGCGTGAGCGTGACGTCGTCGGCAGTGGTCGCCCGGAGGTCCGTGACCTGCCGACGGACCGTCGACGGCAGCGACAGCACGACCTCGGTCATCGTCCGGAACACCGGCGAGCCGAGCTCGGCGCGCTGCACGTCGGCGACCGGCACGCCCTCCGGACGGTCCGGCGACGACTGCACCACGATGCCCGCCGGGTCGACCAGGTCGAACGAGTCCCCCGAACGGACGGCGACGACGGGTGTCCGCTCCGTGACGGTCACGACGAGGGTGTGCGGCGGGACCTCCTCGGTGACGTAGCTCTCGATCAGCGGGAAGCCGGCGATGTCGCGCTTGACCTCGCCGAAGTCGATGCGGGCCAGCGGGGTGCCCACCTGGTCGGAGAGCGCCTGGCGGAGCGCGGTCGCGTCGACCCGCTCGGTGCCGCGGACCTCGATCGTGCGCAGGGCCATCAGCGGCGAGTAGACGGCGACCAGGATCGACGCGCCGAAGACCACCACGACGGTGCCCGCGGTGATCCAGGCAGCACGGCGGTGTCGTGCACGCCGGGTGAAGCGCCGCACCTCGGCCCGCTCGAGCAGCCGACGGCGACGTCTCGCCACCCGTGCCTCGCGCGCGGTCTCGGCAGCGCGGACGCCGGCACCGATCGGAGACCCGTGCTCGTCGTCGGCCGTCGGGCGGGCAGCACCGGGCGCGTCGATCACGTCGGTGACGGTGGCCGCACCGGTCGCGTCGTCCGGGGTCGACTCCTGGGTCGTCGGGTCGGTCGTGGTCGCGCCCGCACCGCGGGGCGCGGTGTCCGCACCGGTGCGCGACGCGGCGCCGCCGTCCCGGGCAGCGGCGGACGTCCTGCCCGCGTGCTCCTCGTCCGGGGTGTACTCGCGCAGGCGCTCGGCCACGCTCGACCAGCCGGCACCGAGGCGGCGGCCGGCGGCGTTGGCGAGGGCGCCCGCGCGCTCGCGCTGCCCCTGCGCAGACGCCGGCTTCGACGAGGGTCTCGACGTCGCGCGGTGCTCGTCGGGGCTCGGCGCGGCGGTGGAGGCGACCGGCTCGTCGGCGGGAGGTGGCGGGGCGGTGGCGGGGCGCGCCTCCCGGCCGTCCGCCGCCGCTCCGCGTGCCGGTCGACGCGACGTCAGGGGACCACGGCGCTGCCGCGGTGCGCGGGCACCGTCGGCCGGGGCCTCCGGTTCCTCCGGACGCCCGTCGAAGCCCTCGGGACGCTTCACTGCGCGCGGTCCCCGTCGCCGTCGTGCCGCAGCGCACCGAGCACCTGCGGGATGATCCGGTACACGTCGCCGCAGCTGAGCGTCATGACGATGTCGCCGTCGCGGGCGACCTCGGCCGCGCGTGCAGCGGCGTCGTCCCAGTCCGGCAGGAACTCGACCCTGGACTGGTCCACGAAGCGCTCCTGCACGAGGGCACCCGTGACGCCGGGCTCCGGGTCCTCGCGGGCGCCGTAGACGTCGAGCACGACCGTGTGGTCGGCCAGCTCCTCGTAGACGCGGGCGAAGTCGCCGGCCATGAGCCGCGTGCGCGAGTACAGGTGCGGCTGGTGGATCGCGATGATCCGACCGTCGCCGACGACGTTGCGTGCTGCGCGGAGCGCGGCCGCGACCTCCGTGGGGTGGTGCGCGTAGTCGTCGTACACCGAGACCCCGCGCTCGACACCGTGCAGCTCGAAGCGACGCTCGGTGCCGCCGAACGCCTCGATACCCCGGATCGCGTCGGCGGGCGCGACACCCAACCCGGTGAGCACCGCGAAGGCGCCCACCGCGTTGACGGCGTTGTGGCGGCCGGGCACCCGGAGCGTCATGTGGTGGTGTTCCCCGCCGGCGCGCAGGTCGACCTCGACGCTCGCCGCCTCGACGATGCGCTCGATGCGGACGTCAGCGTCGGCGGCCTCGCCGAAGGTGACGACCTCGGGTGCGTGCTCGCGGGCCCGCACGCCCTCGGTGACGCGCTTCGCGCCCGCGTCGTCGCTCGACACGACGATGCGCTCGCTCGCCTTCGCGGCGAACTCGACGAAGGCGTCGATGAAGGCCTGCTCGCTGCCGTAGTGGTCGAGGTGGTCGGCGTCCACGTTCGTGATGAGCGCGACCGCGACGTCGTAGAGCAGGAAGGACCCGTCGGACTCGTCCGCCTCGACGACGAACAGGTCGCTGGCGCCGGGGGCCGAACTCGTGCCGAGCGACTGGATGACGCCGCCGTTGACGAAGCTCGGGTCGAGGCCGAGTTCGACCATGGCGGTCACGATCATGCCCGTCGAGGTGGTCTTGCCGTGCGCGCCGGCGACCGCGACGAGGCGGTGCTCGGCGATCAGCGCGGCGAGGGCCTGGGACCGGTGCAGCACCGGGAGCCCGCGACGCTGCGCCTCGAGGAGCTCGGGGTTGTCCGGCCACAGCGCGCTCGTGACCACCACGGTGTCGGCATCGGCGAGGTTCGCGGCGTCGTGGCCGATGTGCACCTCGGCGCCGAGGTCGCGCATCGTGCCGGTCGTCGCGGTCTCGCGGGAGTCGCTGCCCGTGACCCGGTGCCCGGCGGCCAGGAACATCCGCGCGATGCCGCTCATCCCGGAGCCGCCGATGCCGACGAAGTGGACCGTGCCGAGGTCGTCCGGGATCGGCTGGGTCAGGTCCGGCTTGATGGTCATCGTTCCTCCGTGGTGCTGGTGCTGGTGCGCTGCGCGGCCTCGCGCACGAGGGCCGTCATCCGGTCCGCCCCGTCGCGGTGTCCGACGCTGCCGGCTCGGACGGCCATGTCGGCGATCCGCGCACGGTCACGCAGGATCGGCAGCAGCTGGAACGTCACCCACTCGTCCGTGAACGCCGCGTCGTCGACGAGCACCGCTCCCCCGGCGCCGACGACGTCCGCCGCGTTGTGCCGCTGCTCGCCGTTGCCGACCGGGTACGGGACGAGCACGCTCGGCAACCCGACGGCCGTCAGCTCGCACACCATGCCGGCACCCGAGCGGGACACGACGAAGTCGGACGCGGCGTAGGCCAGGTCCATGCGGTCGCAGTACGGCAGGACGTGGTACCCGTCGAGGTCGCTCGGTCCGATGTCGGACTTGCCGCCGACGACGTGCAGGACCTGCCACCCGGCGTCGACGATCGCCGTCGCCGAGCGGTTCACCGTCGTGTTGATGCTCCGCGCACCGGACGAGCCGCCCGTGACGAGCAGCACCGGGCGGTCCGCGTCGAGGCCGAACTCGGCCAGGCCCTCGGCCCGCGCGGCACGGCGGTCGAGCGTCTCGACCTCCCTGCGGAGCGGCATCCCGACCACGCGTCCGTGGCGCAGGTGGGTGTTCGAGAACGTCAGGCCCACGTGCCGGGTCAGCAGGGCGGCGAGCCGGTTCGCGAGCCCGGGCTTGGCGTTCTGCTCGTGCACGACGATCGGCGTCCCGGTCCGCTTCGCAGCGATGTAGGCCGGCGCCGCCGCGTAGCCGCCGACGCCCAGGACGACCTCGACGTCGTGCTCGCGGATGAAGCGCTCGGTGCGTCGGACCGCACCGAGGAAGCCGGCGGGGAACCGGAGCGCCCGGGCGTCGAGCCGGCGCGGGAAGGGCAGGCGCGGGATCGTCAACAGCTCGTAACCGCGCATCGGCACGAGTCGCGACTCGAGCCCCTCGGCGGTGCCGAGGACGAGCACGCGGGCGTCCGGGTCCTGCTCGGTCAGCCGGTCGGCGACCGCGAGCAGCGGGTTGACGTGTCCGGCGGTGCCACCGCCGGCGAAGAGGTAGGTGCTCACCGGAGCACTCCGTTCTGTGGTGCGGAGCCGGCGCGCGGTGCCGCGGTCCGGCCCTTGCCGGGCAGTTCGCGGGCGAAGGACAGCACCACGCCGATCGCCACGAGGGTCATGATGAGGGCCGATCCACCGGCCGAGATGAGCGGCAGCGGCACGCCGAGGACCGGCAGCAGGCCGAGCACCACCGCGATGTTGACGAGCGCCTGCCCGATGATCCAGGCCAGGATCGCGCCGGTGACCGTCCGGACGAACGGGTCGTCCGACTGGCGGATGACCTTGATCATGCTGACCGCGAGGACGATGAACAGCGCCAGCACGACCACGGCGCCGATGAGCCCGAGTTCCTCGCCGATGATCGCGAAGATGTAGTCGTTGTCCGCCTCGGGCAGCCACGACCACTTCGCCTTCGAGTTGCCCAGGCCGACGCCGAACACGCCACCGGACGCCAGGGCCCACATGCCGTGCACGGGCTGCCAGCAGAGGTCCTGGTACTGGTTCGAGTCGGTGCATCCGGAGAGCCACGCGTTGATGCGGTACTGCCGCGAGGCCGACGCCATCGTGACGAACGGCAGCACGACGGCGACAACCCCGAGGATGACGAGCAGGTGCTTCGCCCGCGCGCCCCCGATGAAGAGCGCACCGAGCAGCAGGACCAGCATGATCATCGCGGTTCCCTGGTCACCGCCGAGCAGCACCATCCCGAGCGGCAGCACCGTTGCGATGCCGACCGGCACGAACAGTTCCTTCCACTCCCGCAGCCGGTCACGCTTCACGTAGATGATCGCGCCGACGGCCAGGGCGATGCCGAGCTTGACGGCCTCGGACGGCTGGGCGCTGAACGAGCCGAGCTTGATCCAGTTCCGGTTGCCCTGGATCTCGATGCCGAGCGGCGTGTAGACGAGCAGCTGCAGGACCAGCGCCGCGGCGAGGATCCGCATCGCCCACTTCCGCCAGAGCCGCGCGGGGACGCGGCTCGCGACGAGCATGAGCGGGACGCCGAGCACGGCGTACAGCCCCTGCTTGGACGCTGCGCCGAAGAAGTCGTGGGTGGCGGCGTACTGCTCGACGCTCGACGACGACAGCACCATCACGACGCCGAACACGACGAGGAAGAGCGTGACACCCAGGATCGTGTAGAAGGTGCTCGACTCGGCGACGAAGACGTTCTTGACCGCGACGACGGCGCCCCGCGCACGGCGCTGCGAACCGGCGTGCTCGCCGCCCGCGGACGCGGTTCCCGTGTGTCCGGTGCTGCCCGTCGTGCGGCCGCCGCTACGGCCGCTCGGGAGATCCGTGGTCGCCATCGGCTGTGCCTCCCAGGTGTTCGTGGACCGCCGCCGCGAACCGGCGCCCCCGGTCCGCGTACGAACCGAACTGGTCGAACGACGCCGCCGCGGGGGCGAGGAGGACCGTGTCGCCCGGTCGTGCGACCGATGCGGCATGCCGGACCGCCTCGGGCATGACGTGATCAGTCTCCGTCGCCTCGACCTGCAGGACCGGGACCGTCGGCGCGTGTCGCGCGAATGCCTCGAGCACCGGTGTCCGGTCCGTCCCGATGACGACGACCGCTCGGGCCGTGGGGCCGAAGCGCTCGACGAGGCCGTCGATGTCGACGCCCTTGAACTGCCCGCCGACGATCCAGACGACGGTCTCGAACGATGCCAGCGATGCCGTGGCGGCGTGCGGGTTGGTCGCCTTCGAGTCGTCGACCCAGGCGACGCCGTCCGCCGTCGCGACGTGCTCGGTCCGGTGGTGGTCGGCGCGGAAGCCCTGCACGGCAGCGCGGATGTGCGCGGGCTCGACGGCGGCAGCACGCGCGAGGGCGGCCGCGGCGAGGACGTTCATGGTCATGTGCGGACTCGCGAGCCCGGCCTGGTCGAGGTCCGCCACGGTGGCGAACTCGAGCGCGCTGTTGCGCCGGTCCTCGGTGAAGGCGCGGTCGCAGAGCACGTCGTCCACGATCCCGACGTCGCCCGGCGCGGGGACCCCGGGCGTGAAGCCCACGGCACGGCACCCCTCGACCACGTCGGCACCCTCGACCATGCGACGGGTCGCCTCGTCCGAGGTGTTGTAGACGCAGGCCGTCACGGTGCGCTCGTAGACCTTGGCCTTCGCCGCGCGGTACGCCTCGGCGGAGCCGTGCCACTCGAGGTGGTCGTCCGCGATGTTGAGGCAGGTGCTCGCGAGCGGCACGACGGCACCGTCGCCCGAGGTGGGCATGTAGTGCAGCTGGTGGCTCGAGAGCTCGACGACCAGCACGTCGAAGCCCTCCGGGTCGCGGACGACGTCGAGCACCGGTACGCCGATGTTCCCGCAGGCGACCGCGCGGAGCCCGGCGGCCGCGAACATCGCGGTCGTCAGCTGCGTGGTCGTGGTCTTGCCGTTCGTCCCCGTGATGGTCACCCACGGTGCGGCGATCGGGCCACGGACGACCTTGTCGCGCACGCGCCAGGCGAGCTCGATGTCCCCCCACACGGTGCTGTGCTCGACCGCCCAGCGGACCGTGGCGTTGTGGGGCGGCAGACCGGGCGACACGACGACGACGTCCGGGGCCTGGGCCACGAGGGCGGCCGGCACGGTGTCGAGCGACGTGCGCTCGAACCGGGCGCCGATCACGTCGAGCAGCTCCACGGTGTCGGCGGGTCCGTCCGGCGCGAGGACGACCACGTCGCTGCCGAGCTCCACGAGCGTGTCGGCGACGGAGAAGCCGGTCGAGCCGAGGCCGAGCACGGCGACCCGAAGCCCCTTCCAGCCCTCGGCGTACCAGCTGTCGAGTCCTTCGAGACGGGCGTCAGCCGACACGGGCGATCCACTCCAGGTAGAAGAGCCCGACACCGGCCGCGACGCAGAGCCCCGCGATGATCCAGAACCGGACGACGACGGTCACCTCGGCCCACCCCTTCAGCTCGAAGTGGTGGTGCAGCGGGCTCATCCGGAAGATGCGCTTGCCGTGGGTGATCTTGAAGTAGGCGCGCTGCAGGATGACCGAGCCGGTCACGATGAAGAACAGCCCACCGATGAGGATCAGCAGGAGCTCGGTGCGGCTGAGGATCGCCAGGCCGGCCAGCGCTCCGCCGAGGCCGAGCGAGCCGGTGTCGCCGAGGAAGATCTGCGCCGGCGAGGTGTTGTACCAGAGGAACCCGATCAGGCCACCGCAGACCGCGGCCGCGACGACCGCGAGGTCGAGCGGGTCGGACGTGCTGTAGCAGGCGTGCGCGGTGCTCTCGTCGAGTCGGACGCCGCCGCAGATCTGGTTCGACTGCCAGAAGCCGATGATGACGTACGACCCGATCGCCAGGATGCTCGAGCCGGTGGCGAGGCCGTCCAGCCCGTCGGCGACGTTCACGCCGTTCGACGTGGACACCGTCAGCAGCACGATCCACGCGAGGTACAGGATCGTCCCGATGACGGTTCCGAGGACCATGAAGTCCAACCACGGGACGTCGCGGATCGCGGAGATCATCGTCGATGCCGGGGGCTTGCCGTTGCCGGTCGGCACGACGAGGGCGATCGTCGCGAACACGACGCCGACGATGACCTGCCCCAGGACCTTCGCCCAGCCGCCGAGCCCGAGGCTCCGCTGCCGACGGACCTTGAGGAAGTCGTCGATGAACCCGACGAACCCGAGCCCGACCATGAGGAAGAGCACGAGCAGTCCGGACAGCGTGACCGAGTCGCGGCCCACCAGGTGTCCGACGAAGTAGCCGAGCACCGCGCCGATGATCAGGACGATGCCGCCCATGGTCGCGGTGCCGCGCTTCGTGTGGTGCGACTGCGGGCCGTCGTCACGGATGAACTGTCCCCAGCCGAGGCGGTGGAACAGCTTGATGAAGAGCGGTGTGAGCAGCAGTGTGAACACCAGCGCCACGGAGCCGGCGACGAGGAGCGCGATCATTCGGTGACACCTCCGAGGCGGTCGCCGAGGAATCGCAGTTCGGCGGACTTCGAGGACTTGACGAGGACGACGTCGCCGGGGCGGACCATCTCCTGCAGGGCGTGGACGGCTGCGTCGACGTCCTCGATGTACACAGACTCGCCGTCCCACGATCCCTCGAGGGTGGCGGCCTGGTGGATCGGCGCGGCCCCGGGTCCGACGACCACGAGCTGTCCGATGCCGAGACGGACGACGAGCCGACCGATGCGGTCGTGCTCCTCCGTCGAGAACTCCCCGAGCTCCGCCATCTCGCCGAGCACGGCGACGGAGCGCTCCCCCGGACGCACGACCTGCGCCAGGGTGCGGAGCGCGGCGGCCGTCGAGTCCGGCGACGCGTTGTAGGCGTCGTTGATGACGGTCACGCCCTCCGGTCCGCCCTGGAGGAGCTCCATGCGCCAGCGCTCGGCCCGCGTCATCGACGCGAGCGCCTCGGCGCCGGCGGCGAGCGGGACGCCCCACAGGTGGGCGACGGTGAGGGCGGCCGACGCGTTCATCGCGTGGTGCTCGCCGAGGATGGCGAGGCGGACGTCGACGGTCTGCGGGACCGGGGACGTGCCTCCAGGACGGTCCGCGGCGGCCTCGGCCGGGACGGGAGGCGCGGTGAGCGTGAAGCGCGTACCGCTGCGGTCCGTCTCGATGCCGGAGACGCGGTAGTCCGCGCCGGCGGACGTGCCGAAGCCGACGACGGTCGCGTCGGTGAGGGCACGCATGGACGCGACGCGGTCGTCGTCCACGTTGAGCAGTGCGGTCGCGGTGGCGGGCAGGTCGGTGACCATCTCCGACTTCGCGCGCTGGGTCGCCTCGATCCCGCCGAACTCGCCGGCGTGCGCGAGCCCGACCTTCAGGACGACACCGACGTCCGGCTCGGCGATCGCGACGAGCTTCGCGATGTGCCCCTTGCCGCTGGCACCCATCTCCACCACGAGGAACCGCGTGTCGTGGGTGATGCGGAGCATCGAGACGGGGGCGCCGACGTGGTTGTTGAACGATCCCTGCGGCGCCACGGTCGCACCGTGCTGCTCGAGGATCGTGCGGAGCATGTTCTTGGTGCTCGTCTTGCCGTTCGAACCGGTGATGCCGACGACGCGCAGCGGCGCCGGCAGTCCCTGCTCGTCGACGCGGTGGGCGCTCGAGGCGCGGACCCGCGCCACGACCTCGTGCGCGAGGGCGGCGAGGGCGGCGTAGCCGTCGGACACGACGACCTGCGCGGTGCCGGCGCCGTCGGGCAGGTCCACGGCGCGCTCGGTCACGACCAGGGCCGCACCGGCCTCGACCGCGTTCGGCACGAAGCGGTGGCCGTCGGTCTCCTCCCCGAGCAGCGCGAAGAACACGCTGCCGGTGTCGACGAGGCGCGAGTCGGTCTCGACGCTGCCGTCGACGACCTGCTCCGGGGCACCGCTGACGAGCTCGCCGCCGATCGCGGCGGCGATCTCGGCGAGGGTCAGGGCGATCATCGGGTCTCCTCCGCCGGGCCGGAGTTCGGCTCCCAGCCGGCCTCGCGCAGTGCCTGCCGGGCCTCGTCACGCGCCGAGTAGGGCGTCCGGACGCCCGCGATGTCGCGGTAGTCCTGGTGGCCGGGGCCGGCCCAGAGGATCGAGTCCCCGTCGCCGACCAGGCTCACGGCCGTGCGGATCGCCGCCTCCGGCGGGCTGACCTCGTACGTCTCGTGGTCCGGGTAGGCCTCCCGCGCGGCGTCGAGCAGGGTCTTCCGGATGGACGCGGCGTCCTCGAAGCGAGGGTGGTGGTCCGTGACGACGAGGATGTCGCTCCCCGCGGCGGCGACGCGCGCCATGTCGCCGCGCTTCGTCGTGTCGCGGTCGCCGTCGGCGCCGAAGAGCATGAGGACCTTGCCCGGCGTGAACTGCCGGACGGCCGCCAGCGTGTTCTCGAAGGCGTCGGCGCTGTGACCGAAGTCGACGTAGACGCTCGGGCCGGCGTCCCCCGACACCCGCTCGGTCCGACCGGGCAGGTAGCACTCGATGGCACTGACCGGCTGCTCGTCGGTCTGGTCCGCGTAGTGCCGGTGGTTCGAGCCGAGGGCGTGCGCGATGGCACCGAGCTCGAACCCGCCCTCGACGAGCATCACGATCGCGAGCGCCGCGTTGGCCGCCATGTGCCAGCCGATGAGCGGCACACGGGTCGTGAGCTCGCGCCCCTCGGGCCCGGTGAGGCGGAACTCGGTGTAGGCGGCGTGCGCCTCGACGATGTCGACGTGCCACTCGGCCTCGACCTCGGGGTGCACCGTGATCGTCGTGACGGGGATGCGGGAGTCCTGCACCACGCGGTGCCCCCAGTCGGTGTCCAGCGAGACGACGCCGCGACGGGCGTGCTCGGGCTGGAACAGCGGGAGCTTCGCCTGGTAGTACTCCTCCATGTCGGCGTAGTCGTCGAGGTGGTCGTGGGACAGGTTCGTGAACCCGGCGACGTCGAACACGATGCCGTCGACGCGGTGGCGGCTCAGGGCCTGGGCGCTGACCTCGACGGCGACGGCGCGGACCTCGGACTCGCGCATGCGGGCCAGGAGCGCGTGCATCTCGCTCGCCTCGGGGGTGGTCAGGCGGCTCGTCACGCTGAGCGAGCCGATGTGGCGCTCCGCGGTCGAGCTGAGGCCGGTGACCAGGCCGAGCTGCTTGAGGATGCCCTCGAGGATGTACGACGTGCTGGTCTTGCCGTTCGTGCCCGTCGTCGCGAAGAGCTGCGGCAGGTCGGTGGCCTCGTCCGGGTGGGTGCGGTAGACCCACGCCGAGACGTCGCCGAGCGCGGCGCGCGGGTCCTCGACCACCAGCACCGGCAGGCCGGAGGGCTCGGCGAGTGCGACGCCGTCGGCGTCGGTCAGCACCGCGACGGCACCGCGCTCGGCGGCCTCGGTCGCGAACTGGGCGCCGTGTCGGTTCGCGCCGTGCACGCCGACGAACAGGTCACCCGGCTGCACCTCGGCAGCGCTCAGCGTGACGCCCGTCGTCTCGACGGCGTCGACGGAGCCGTCCACGCGCATGCCGAACGCGTTCGCGAGTTCGGCGACGCTCCTCGGGGTCGGGTGTTCGGGTCGGAGGACCGGGGGGATCCGTGCGGACAAGTGCTCCTTCTTCCTCACCACGTGGACGGGTACAGCTGCGCCTCGGCCGTGGAGGGGGCTACTCGGTACTTCTCGAGCACCTGGGACATGAGAGTGCGGAACGCCGGAGCCGCTCCGCTGGACCACTTGTTGGTCTGCGGCTTCGTGAACGTCACCGTGACAACATACTGGGGGTCCTCGGCGGGTGCCATTCCGGCCACCGAGGTGATGCGCTGGCCGCCGTAGCCCTTCCCGCCCTCGGCGACCTCGGCGGTACCGGTCTTCGCCGCGATGTTGTAGCCGGAGATCGGCTTCATCCCGACGAGCGTGCCGCCCGTGACCACGCTCTGCAGCATCTTGACGGTCTGGTCGGCTGCCGCAGCGGACACGACGCGCGTGCCCTGCACGTCGGGCGCGTCGATCACCTTGCCGTCGGAGGTCTTGCAGCCCTTCACCATGTGGAGCGGGATCCGGACACCCTGGTTGGCGAGGGTCTGGAACACGCTCGCGACCTGGACGGCGGTCGTCGAGATTCCCTGCCCGAACATCGAGTTGATGTTCGTCTGCTGGTCCCAGTCCGGGCTCGCGCCGTACTGCATGCCCGGCTGGCCGGGGTACTGGATCGCCGACTCGCGCTCGAACAGGCCGAACTTCTTCATGTAGTCGTACCGCTGCTGGGTCGACAACCGCTCGCCGAGTTCGGTGATGCCGACGTTCGAGGAGTTCTGGAGGATGCCGGTCAGCGTCAGGTTCTCGGTCGGGTGGAGCTCGGAGTCCTGGATCTTGCCGCCCCACGGGAAGGACCGCGAGTACGGCACCACCGCTCGGTCGGTCGGGCTCGACTTGCCCTGGTCGATGAGCGCGGCCGCGATCGCCGCCTTGATGGTCGAACCGGGCTCGTAGGTCGAGGTCAGCGCACGGGAGCCGTACGCCCCCTTGTCCGTGGTCGCGTCGACGTCGTTCGGGTCCACGGTGGGCCAGTCGGCGACGGCGAGGAGTTCACCGGTCTTGACGTCGACGACGGTCGCGGTCGCGGACTCCGCCTGCAGCGACTGCGCCGCCGACGCGATCGTCTGCTGCGCCATGTACTGCAGGTCGCTGTCGATGGTGGTCTCGAGCGTGCCGCCGTCCTTGGCCTGCTCCGTGGTCCGGGTGCTCCCGGGGAGCTGCACGCCGTCCTCGCCGCGCTCGTACGTCTCCGAACCGTTCTTGCCCGCGAGGCACTGGTCGTACGAGTACTCGAGGCCGGCCTGGGCGCCGTCGGTGCCCATGAACCCGGTCAGCGCACCGCCGGTGGCGCCCATCGGGTAGACGCGGGCGGACTGCTGCTCCTTGTAGACCCACGGGATGCCGAGGGCGACGACCGCCTCGTAGTGCTTCACGTCGAGCCCCTTGACCAGGTAGGCGAAGTCCGACTTCGGGTCGGCTGCGATCGCCTTCTGCATCGCCTGCACGTCACCGCCGGACGCCTTCGCCAACGCCTGCAGGGCGTCGTCCACCGAGACCTTCTTCGTGCGCTCGCCGCCGAGCTTGCCGTCGAAGCCCGCGACGAGTCGTGGCGAGGTGACGATGTTGTAGCGGTTGACGCTCTCCGCGAGTTCGGTGCCGTTGCGGTCGACGATCGCACCGCGGTTGCCGTAGATGGTGACCGGGATGCTCCGCTTCGCCTTCGACGCCTCGTTCAGCGCCGCTGCCTGCACCACCTGGATGTCGACCAGTCGGATCACGAAGACCGCGACGAGGGCGATCACGGCGATGATCACCACGCTGTAGCGCAGTCGAGGGTTGCGGATCGTCTTCGTCACGCGGTGCGGTCCTTCCCGGGTGGTGCGGCAGTCTGATCCCGCCCGCAGGTCACCGGGTGGTGGGTGCCTGGAGCGGGTTCGCGTCGGACTCTACGTCGGTGGTCGAGCCGGTCCGTCCCGACTCGCTGGTGCCTGCGCTCTTCTCAGTGTCGGCCGTCGCAGCGCCCTGCTGGGCACCGGTCGCCGACGTCCCGCCCGCGCTGGTGTCCGTGCTGCCGCCGGTCGTGCTCGTGGTGCCGTCGGCCGGGGTCGCACCGGTGCCGGCGGCACCGTCGGTCGTGCTCGCCCCGCCGGCGGACGCGTCCGGGCCGGCGGCGAGCGGGACCGGGTCGAGGAGCGCGTTCGGCACCTGGTTGTCGCCGCTCGCGGTCGCCTCGTCGGGGGCCGCCGGGGTCGGCGTGCCGTACACGTGGCCGGTCTTCGGGTCGAGGTACACCGGGGTGGAGTTCGCGATCATCCCCAGTGCCTTGGCGTTGCGCGCCAGGTTCTGGGGCGAGTCGAGCACCCGGAGCTCCTCGGACAGCGACTGCTGCGTCCGGGAGAGCCCCGTCTGCTCGGCGCCGAGCGAGTCCAGCGTGTACGCCCCCTGGCTCAGCACCATGCTGATGCCGAGCTGCGCGAGGAGCAGCACACCGAGCGACACGACGCCGACCACCGCGTAGGCGATCTTCGGCCGTGCTCGGCGCTGCGCCCTCGAGGGCGCGACCTCGACGAGTTCGGGTCGCTCCCGGCGCGGTGGGTGCGGGGCACGGGTCGGTGCGCCGACGGGGTCGACGAGTGCGAGGTTCGTGCTCATGTCACTTCCGGATCCGCTCGGCCGCGCGCAGGCGCACGGGGATGGCTCGGGGGTTGGCGGCGCGTTCGGCCTCGTCGGCCAGTTCCGCGCCCTTGACGACGAGGGAGTAGGTGGGAGCGTGCTCCGGCAGCTCGACGGGTAGTCCTGCCGGGGCGCTCGAGGTGGTGCGCTCGACCAGTGCCCGCTTCACGAGGCGGTCCTCGAGCGACTGGTACGACTCGACGACGATCCGACCACCGACCGCGATCACGTCGAGCGCGGCGGGGATCGCCCGCTCGAGCACGGCGAGCTCGGCGTTGACCTCGATGCGGAGCGCCTGGAACACGCGCTTGGCCGGGTGCCCCTGCCGCTGCACGGCCACGGGTGTCGCGTCGTGCAGCACCTGGACGAGGTCACCCGACATCTCGAACGGGCGCTCGGTGCGACGCTCGACGATCGCACGGGCGTACCGACCGGCGAGCTTCTCCTCGCCGTACCGCTGGAAGATCCGGCGCAGCTCGCCCTCGTCGTAGGTCGCGAGGACGTCGGCAGCGGTCTGCCCCTCGGTCCGGTCCATCCGCATGTCGAGCGGGGCGTCCTGGCTGTAGGCGAACCCGCGCTCGGCGCGGTCGAGCTGCAGCGAGCTGACGCCGAGGTCGAACAGCACGCCGTCGACCTGGCGGAAGCCCTCGCCCTCGACCGCGTCGACGATCCCGTCGTACACGGTGTGGACGAGGCGCACGCGGTCGCCGAAGCGAGCGAGCCGCTCCCCCGCGATGCCGAGGGCGTCGGTGTCGCGGTCGAGCCCGATGAGCGTGAGCTCCGGGAACCGTCCGAGCAGCGCCTCGGAGTGGCCGCCCATCCCGAGGGTCGCGTCGACGACGACCTTGCCCGGGCCGTCGAGGGCCGGGACGAACAGGTCGACGATGCGCTGGAGCATCACCGGCGTGTGCGGGAACTTCGGCTGGTCTTCGGCCATGTGCAGCCCCTGTGACCGTCTGGGCCACGCACCCGGATCCCCATCCATGCGACCTGACACCGGGGAAGGTGTGTCAGGGCACCACGGCTGGGAGTCCCGATCCGCGGATCAGAAGATCCCCGGGATCACCTCCTCGTCGTTGTCGGCGAAGCCCTCTTCGACCTCGGCGTAGTAGGCCTCCCACGCGGGGGTCGACCAGATCTCGGCACGGTCACCGCTGCCGATGACCGTGAGGTCCCGTTCGAGCCCCGCGTACTCACGGAGGTTCTGCGGGATCGTCACGCGGTTCTGCTTGTCCGGGGTCTCCGCGCTCGCTCCGGAGAGGAACAGGCGCATGTAGTCCCGGGTGCGCTTCGACGTCATCGGAGCCGTCCGGATCCGTTCGTGCAGTTGCTCGAACGTGTCCGCACTGAAGACGACGACGCAGCGCTCCTGCCCACGGGTCATCACGAGTCCGCCGGACAGTTCGTCCCGGAACTTGGCGGGGAGGATCACGCGACCCTTCTCGTCGAGCTTCGGGGCATGGGTACCGAGCAGCACGTCGGGACCTCCCCTCCGCTCCACCGGACCGTCGTGACCCCCACTTTACTCCACTTCGCTCCCCGCGGAACGATCGGCGCTCCCGAATCCGCTCCGATCCCCCGATCTGGGGTGGACACTGGGGCTCGCAGCTCGCTGCTCTGCGCGTCACATCCCCGGAAGCACGCGGACGTGGAGCGGAGTGGAGGGGGTGGAGGGAAGTGGAGGACATTCGCAGACTCGGGAGCAGCCGAGGGCGCGCCGGACGGGAGGCTCGGCGCACGACCGCCCCGCGCCTCCCGTCCGCAGCGTTCCCGGCAGGCCCCTCGCCGCGCCCGTTCCTTCCCATCACGCCCGGAATGGAGCACCGATCCGCGCGAAGGACGCCAGAAGGAACGTGCGCCTACGCGCGGATCTACCTCCTCCGCGCGGATCGCGCCCGCTGCGCGCGGAGACGGACGACTGCGACCCGGACACGACGACGGGGCCGGTCCCGAAGGACCGGCCCCGTGGAGGCGTGTGGAGGGAGTGCGGCGCGGCTACTGCTGCCCCGGGTCGTTGCGCTTGTCCCAGCGCTCGTTCATCCGGTCCATGAAGGAGCCACCGGAGGAGGACGGCCGCGACGGCCGACCCGCGGACTGCCCCTTCGCCCGCGGCGCCTTCGCCCCGGACTTCGACATCCGCATCCCCGGGCGCAGTGCGTACAGCACACCGGCGAGCATCACCACGAATCCCGGCAGTCCGAGCCACGGCTGCTTCACGACGAGCGCCACGATGACGATGGCGATCCCCACGAGGGCACCGAGCACACCGATCGTGATGGACGTGTAACTCGCGCGTCCCTCGCGGCGCGTGACACGCGCCACGAAGTCGGAGTCGTTCTGGTAGAGGCTCCGCTCCATCTCTTCGAGGAGTCGCTGCTCTTGCTCCGAGAGTGGCATCTCGTTTCCCTCTTGTTCCTGGGGATGCTGTCTGACGACCGCTGGTGTGCCGCGCTACCGCCGGGTTGTGGCATCGCTGAAGTGGACCGATTCTATGACTCGACCGCTCCACTAGGGTAGGAGTCGTGGCTGAGAGTACGCGATTAGTGGACCTCGTTTCGGCACGGGTCGGACGGGCACTCGACGAGCAGCGTGATCGGCTCCTCGCGATCAGCCCGGACCTCGCGCCGTTCGACCGGTACGCCCGTGACCTGCTGTCCGGCGGCAAGCGCTTCCGAGCGCTGTTCTGCTACTGGGGATGGCAGTCCGTGGCCGGCCGCTCGGGGTCCTTCGACCCCCTCGCCGAGGGCTCCCGCCAGACCACGGCCGAGGCCGTCGTCACGGTGGCCGCCGCGCTCGAGATCTTCCACGCCGCCGCCCTGGTGCACGACGACATCATGGACCGCTCGGACACCCGTCGTGGTCGTCCTGCCGCGCACCGCCGCTTCGAGTCCCTGCACGAGGAGTCCGGCTGGGTCGGCGACCGCTCGCTGTACGGCACGAACTCGGCGCTGCTGCTCGGGGACGTCCTGCTCTCGTTGAGCGACTCCGTCTTCGACGAGGGGCTCGCGCTCCTCGACCCGGCGCGCGCACGCATCGTCCGCCAGGAGTTCCACGCGATGCGGCTCGACGTGACCGCGGGGCAGTACCTCGACGTGCACGAGGAGACCGCCTGGCCGACGATCGACGAGACCGAGCACCTGGTGCGGGCACAGCGGGTCATCGTCTTCAAGTCGGCGAAGTACTCGATCGAGGCACCGCTCGTCATCGGCGCCCTGGTCGCCGGCGCCTCGGAGGCGCAGCTCGA
Source organism: Curtobacterium sp. 260 (assembly GCF_030803485.1). Classification (NCBI taxonomy): domain Bacteria; kingdom Bacillati; phylum Actinomycetota; class Actinomycetes; order Micrococcales; family Microbacteriaceae; genus Curtobacterium; species Curtobacterium sp. 260. Next base: position 193,974 of record NZ_JAURUY010000004.1, read on the forward strand.
CGGCCTGCGGTCCTTCGGCCTGCCGCTCGGCGTCGCGTACCAGCTCCGCGACGACGTGCTCGGTGTGTTCGGCGACCCCGAGGTCACCGGCAAGCCCGCCGGCGACGACCTCCGCGAGGGCAAGCGCACCGTCCTCATCGCCTCGGCCCGCAAGGCGCTCCCGCCCGGCCCGAGGCAGCTGCTCGACGAGCTGCTCGGCGACCCCGACCTCGACGAGGAGCAGGTGCAGATGCTGCGCGCCACGCTCACCGAGTCCGGGGCGGTCGCCGCCGTCGAGCGCTCGATCGACCGGCACGTGCAGCGCGCGAAGGCAGCGCTCGAGGCCGCGCCGTTGACGCCGTCGGCGCGCGACCAGCTGCTGTCGCTGGCCGACACGGTCAGCAGCCGCGTCGCCTAGACGCCGACCACGACGACGGACGGGAGGCCCGTGGCGACACCGCCACGGGCCTCCCGTCCGTCACCCGACCGTCCTCACCGGGGCGGCTCCTGCTGCGCGGGCCAGCCCGCCGGGACGGGTCTCCGGTCCAGGGCGCCGGGTCGGCTCCCGGGCTCAGAGCAGGGACTGTGCGACGCGGCGCACCTCGGCCTTGCGGCCGGCGCGCAGCGCGGCGATCGGCGAGGTGCGGAGTGCGGGCTCCTCGGAGAGCATCCAGCGGACCGCCTCGTCGTCGGAGAACCCGTTGTCACCGAGGACGATCAGCGTGCCGCGCAGCTCCGGCATCGGCTCGGAGCCGTCGAGGAACTCGCTCGGCACCCGCAGCACGCCGCCCACGCGGGCAGCCAGCAGCGTCTTCTGCTCGAACAGGCGGTGGATGCGCCCGGGGCTCACCCCGAGCAGGTCCACGAGGTCGGGCACCGTCAGCCAGCGCTCGGAGAGGGTCGTGTCGTCGGTGGGTCCATCACTCACCCGCCCCATGTTGCCAGAGCACCGGCCTGCGTCGTGCCGTCACGCTGATCACACGAGTCACACGCGCAACACGCGGCTCTCTGGTTGACTTGGGAATCACGCCATGTCAGCGTGGAGCCACCTGTGAGTACCCGCTCCCGCGCACGGCTCACCCAGGACAGGAGACAACCCGTGGACAACGCTGCAGACGACGCCGCCCGGCGCGCTCGATCCGCCCGGTTCGCCACCATGCCCATCGTCCTCGCGGGCACGATCGCCGTGACCGCCGGCCTCACCGGCCCGGTGGCGCACGCCGAGCCCCGGCACGACGACGCCGCGAAGAAGCGGCACGTGGACGAGGACCGGAACGTGGGCCAGCGCCCGGTGTTCGGCACCGCCGTCGCCCGCCCGTCGACCACCACCGTCACCACGGTCGCCGCGGTGTCGAAGGCCCCCACCACCTACACGGTGCGTCAGGGCGACACCGTCTCGGGCATCGCCGCGCGCTTCGGGCTCTCGGCGCAGGAGGTCCTGGTCCGCAACGGCCTCGGCTGGAACACGATCATCCACCCCGGGCAGACGCTGCACCTGTCCTCGACACCCGCCGCCCCCGCAGCAGCACCGGCGACGTCGAGCACGAGCGGCAGCTACCACGTGAGGTCGGGCGACACCGTGTCCGGCATCGCCGCCCGCGTGGGCGTGTCGACCTCGGCGATCCTCGCCGCGAACGACCTCTCGCAGCGCTCGCTGATCTACCCGGGCCAGACCCTGACGATCCCCCGCGCCGGGACGGCACCCGCCGCGAAGCCGGCGCCTGCCGTGAGCACCGCGCCGGCCGCACCCGCCCGGGCGTCGAGCGTGAAGATCGTCGCCGGCGACACCATCGGGGCGATCGCGGCGAAGCACGGGGTGTCGGTGAAGGCCCTCCTCGCGGCGAACGGCCTCAGCTACACGAGCACGGTCTACGCGGGGAAGACCCTCGTGCTGCCCGCTGCGACCTCGAAGCCGACGACCACCCCGACCGGGAGTGCCGTGACCACGGCCGTCGGCAGCGTCAACGGCGTCGAGCTGACCGGTGAGCAGCGGCGCAACGCGGCCACCATCGTCAGCGTCGGCCGGACCCTCGGCGTCCCCGACCGCGGCATCGTCATCGCCCTCGCAGCGGCTCTGCAGGAGTCGAGCCTGCGCAACCTGTCGCACGGCGACCGCGACTCCGTCGGCTTGTTCCAGCAGCGTCCGAGCCAGGGCTGGGGCACGAAGGCCGCACTGCAGGACCCGGCCACCGCCGCCGAGCTGTTCTTCGTCGGCAACCCCGGCAAGACCCGCGGCCTGCTCGGCGTGCGTGGGTGGTCGTCGATGGCCCTGACCGACGCCGCCCAGGCGGTCCAGGTCTCCGCGTACCCGAACGAGTACGCGAAGTGGGAGCAGACCGCGCGCGCCCTGCTGGCCTCGCTCTGAGCTCCCGCCCGCCTGGTCGGCCGGACAGCCGACTCATCCTCGAGATCGAGATTGGGTCACGGTCGGTGCGTCAGGTCGGACCGTACCGGCAGCCCTTCGTAGAATGCCGCCGATGACCACGAACGCCGCAACGGACCCGATGATCGGTCGCATGATCGACCAGCGGTACCGCGTGCGCTCGCGCATCGCGCGCGGGGGCATGGCGACGGTGTACCTCGCCACCGACGTCCGGCTCGAGCGTCGCGTCGCGATCAAGATCATGCACGGGCACCTGGCCGACGACCAGGCCTTCCGTGAGCGCTTCATCCAGGAGGCCCGCTCGGCCGCCCGGCTCTCCCACCCGAACCTCGTCGGCGTGTACGACCAGGGCGCCGAGGACGACACGGCGTACATCGTCATGGAGTACATCCCGGGCATCACCCTGCGCGACCTGCTGCAGGAGCACCGGGCGCTCACCCCGGAGCAGGCCACCGACATCCTGCGCGCCGTGCTCGCCGGCCTCGCGTCGGCGCACCGGGCCGGCATCGTGCACCGCGACCTCAAGCCCGAGAACGTCCTGCTCGCCGACGACGGGCGCATCAAGCTCGGCGACTTCGGCCTGGCGCGGGCGACCACGGCGAACACGGCCACCGGAGCAGCCCTGCTCGGCACGATCGCGTACCTGTCCCCCGAGCTCGTGACGCGCGGCGCCGCCGACTCGCGCAGCGACATCTACGCACTCGGCATCATGCTCTACGAGATGCTCACCGGCGAGCAGCCCTACAAGGGCGACCAGCCGATGCAGATCGCCTACCAGCACGCCAACGACACGGTCCCGGTGCCGAGCGCCGCGGAGCCGGGCGTCCCGCCGGAGCTCGACGACCTGGTCGCCTGGGCCACCGCCCGCGACCCCGCAGACCGTCCGCGCGACGCCCGCGAGATGCTCGACCACATGTCGGGCAACCAGCAGCGCGCGACCGGCCAGTACCGCACCGCGGTGCTGCGTCCGGAGAACGCCACCGCGATCCTGCCGGCCGGCAGCGCGTCGCCCTCCTCGGCCGATGCGTCCGGACGGTGGGACGGCCCCGAGCAGGACGACGCCACCCGGGTGATCGCCGACTCGACGGGCGGTGCGCCCGCTGCTCCGGCCCGCCGCGGTGCGCCCGGCCCCCGACGCACGGGAGCCCAGCCCGGGACGCTCTCCCCGGCGGCGCAACGCCTCGCCGACAAGTCCGTCAAGCGTCGGAAGCGCGGGTGGATCCTGCTCGCGGTCGTCGTGGTCCTCGCGATCATCGCCGGCGTCGCCGGCTGGGCCCTCGGTCCGGGGCCCTGGGGCAACGTCCGCATCCCCGAGGTCGCCGGGAAGTCCGTGGCACAGGCCCGGCAGCTGCTCCAGGCACAGGGGCTCCAGCCCACGGCCGGGACCGACAGCCGGTACGACGCCGTCGTGGCGAAGGGACAGGTGTCGACGACCAAGCCGGCGGCCGAACGCGAGGTCCGCAAGGGCACCCCGGTGCGGATCGTCGTGTCGGACGGCCCGCGGATGATCGCCCTGCCCGCGATCGTCGGGCAACCGCTGTCGACCGTGACGGCCGCACTGGACGACGACTTCCAGCTGCAGGACGACCAGTACGAGTTCTCGGCCGACGCTCCGGAGGACACCGTGATCGCGGCGAAGGGCCTGGGCACCGACGGGCAGACGGTCGACCTGTCCTCCGTCGGCGAGTACGCCGAACGCGGGCCGGTCACGCTCACGGTCTCGCTCGGCGCCGTCCCGGACGTCACGGGCAAGACCCTCGACGGCGCGACCGCCGCGCTCGACGCCGTCGGTCTGGTCGTCGGGGCGCAGCAGGAGCGCTACAGCGACGACGTGCCGAAGGGGCAGGTCATCTCGTCCAGCGTCGAGGACTCCCCCGCCGTGCAGGGCTCTGCCGTCGACCTCGTGCTCTCGAAGGGCCCGACGCCGATCACGCTGCCCGACGTCGCCGGCAAGACCATCGACGAGGCCTCCTCGACCCTGGAGAACCTCGGCCTCGACGTCTCCGTCCCGGACTGCACGAACGTGCTCTGCCGGTTCTACGACTGGAAGTCAGCGCTGCCGGTGACCGCGACGGACCCGATCCAGGGATCGACCGTCCACCGGGGCGACACGATCACGCTCTCCTACGAGCAGTAGCCGCCAGGTCGTGCGACCGGAGACGGGCAGGACGGGCGACCGGAGCCGGGCAGGACAGGACAGGCGACCGGAGCCGGGCCGGAGACGAGCGGACGGACGGACGGGAGGCGCGGTGCCGGCTGGCACCGTGCCTCCCGTCCGTCGTACGGTCGCGACTACGGCCGCTGGTAGGGGTGGGCGCTCAGCTCCTCGGCCACCAGGAAGGCGAGCTCGAGCGACTGCATGTGGTTGAGCCGCGGGTCGCACAGCGACTCGTAGCGCGTCGCCAGGGTCGCCTCGTCGATCTGCTCGGAGCCGCCCAGGCACTCGGTGACGTCGTCACCGGTGAGCTCGACGTGCATGCCGCCCGGGTAGGTGCCGACCTGGCGGTGCGCCTCGAAGAAGCCGAGGACCTCGTCCACGACGTCGTCGAAGCGACGGGTCTTGTAGCCCGTCGGGGTCGTCAGGCCGTTGCCGTGCATCGGGTCGGTCACCCAGAGCGGGTTCGCGTCCATGCCCTTGATCGCCTCGAGCAGCTTCGGCAGCTCGTCGCGGATCCTGCCCGCACCCATCCGGGTGATGAACGTCAGACGACCGGGCTCGCGCTCCGGGTCGAGCGTGTCGACCAGGGCCTTCATGTCGTCCACGGTCGTCGTCGGGCCGAGCTTCACGCCGATCGGGTTCCGCACGCGGGACAGGAAGTCGACGTGGGCGCCGTCGAGGTCGCGGGTCCGCTCGCCGATCCAGATGAAGTGGCCGGAGGTGTCGTAGGCGAGACCGGAGCGCGAGTCGATACGGGTCATCGGCCGCTCGTAGTCCATGAGGAGCCCCTCGTGCGAGGCGTAGAACTCGGTGTGCTTCAGCGCCTCGAAGTCGGCTCCGCAGGCGTCCATGAAGCGGATCGCGCGGTCGATCTCCTTCGCGAGGTGCTCGTAGCGGGCGTTCGCCGGGTTCGACGCGAAGCCCTTGTTCCACGAGTGCACCTGCCGCAGGTCGGCGAACCCGCCCTGCGTGAAGGCACGGACCAGGTTCAGCGTCGACGCGGCCGTGTGGTAGCCCTGCACCAGGCGGCGGGGGTCGGCCTGGCGGCTCTCCGGGGTGAAGTCGTAGCCGTTCACGATGTCGCCGCGGTACGCCGGCAGCGTCACGTCGCCGCGCGTCTCGAAGTCACTCGACCGCGGCTTGGCGAACTGCCCCGCCATGCGTCCCATCTTGATCACCGGTGTCGAGGCACCGTAGGTGAGCACGACGGCCATCTGGAGGATGGTCTTCACACGGTCACGGATCGAGTCCGCCGTGGCTCCGGCGAAGGTCTCGGCGCAGTCGCCGCCCTGCAGCAGGAACGCCTTGCCCTGCGCCGCTGCGGCGAGCCGGTCACGGAGCTTGTCGACCTCGCCCGCGAAGACGAGCGGCGGCAGCGTCGCGATCTCGGCGGACGCCGCCTCGGCCGCGGCGCGGTCGGGCCAGGTCGGCTGCTGCTTGATCGGCAGGGTGCGCCAGTGGTCGAGACCCTCGATCACGTCCGGATCCTGCAGGGCGACGACGTCGGTCGACTCGATCAAGGCGGTACCTCGGTGTTCTGGGTCGGGCGGGAGCGGGAGGCCTGCGCGCAGGCCGGTCCGGCCGGGGCCGGAGTCCTCAGATCCTACCGTCCGCGCCCGACCCGCCGCTCCCGCGTGACGCGGGGGCGACGACGGCGGTCGCCCGTCAGGCCGTCGGCGTGCGGCGGTCCTTCATGACCTGCTCTCGAGCGCTGCTGGCACGCTCCTTGACGCTCGTCGCGTAGACGTCGACGTACTCCTGGCGGCTCAGACCGGCGAGTTCGTGCATGACCTCGTCGGTGACGCTGCGCAGGATGAACCGGTCGGTCTCGAAGCCCTCGAAGCGCGAGAAGTCGAGCGGCCTGCCGAAGACGACGCCGACGCGCTTGAACTTGGGGAACTTCTGGCCGATCTGCTGCACCTCGCGCGTGCCGACCATCGCGACCGGCACGACGGTCACCCGGCCCTCGAGGATCATCCGGGCGATGCCGGTGCGGCCGCGGTAGAGCTTGCCGTCCGGGCTGCGGGTGCCCTCGGGGTAGATGCCGAGCTGCTCGCCGCGTGCCAGGACCTGGAGCCCGGTGTGGAGCGACGCCTCGGACGCCTTGCCGCCGGAGCGGTCGATGGGCAGCTGCCCGATGGCGTTGAAGAAGGTCTTCGTCGCCCAGCCCTTGAGGCCACGACCGGTGAAGTAGTCGCTCTTCGCCAGGAAGGAGATCCGCCGGTCGAGCACCGCCGGCAGGATCACCGAGTCGATGAACGAGATGTGGTTCGACGCGAAGATCACCGGGCCCTTCGCGGGCACGTGCTCACGGCCGACGACCCAGGGTCGGAAGAGCGTCAGGATGAGCGGGCCGAGCAGGAAGTTCTTGAGCAGCCAGTAGGTCATCGTCGACTCCAGTTCGGGACGCGCGTACCGTCGGGGTGACCCTACGCCGTGCGGGCGTGGATGCGGGCGAGGTCGGCGGCGCCGACGACGCCGGCGTCGTTCACGAGCTCGGCGATCACGAAGTCGGGCTCCGGGTGGTACCCGCGCGCCGGCAGGTTGTTGAGGTACGCCTGCTTGATCGGCTCGAGCAGACGGTCGCCGGCGCTCGCGACACCGCCGCCGAAGACGAACAGCTGCGGGTCGAGCACCGCGGACAGTGACGCACAGGCCTCGCCGAGGTGGCGACCGAGGCGACGGAGCGCGGCGAGGGCGCCCGGGTCGTCGGCCAGGATCAGGTCGCCGACGATCGCGCCGTCGAGCTGCCCGCCGTTCTGCTCGCGCGCGTCGGCGAGTGCCGAACCGATGCCGCCGGCGTCGGCGACGTCGTTCGCCATGCGCTGCAGGGCACGGCCGGAGCCGTACTGCTCGATGCAGCCGCGGGCGCCGCAGCCGCAGGGCAGGCCGTTCGGGACGATCCGCAGGTGACCGATCTCGCCGCCGGTGCCGAAGCCGCCGCGGAAGAGCCGGTCCTCGGTCACGATCGCGCCACCGACACCGGTCCCGATCGTGAGCATCGTCATGTCGGACACGAGGCGACCGGCACCGAAGCGGAACTCCGCCCAGCCGGCGGCGTTCGCGTCGTTGTCGACGGTGATGTGCAGGTCGCCGAGGCGCTCCTGGAGCTTCTGCCGGAGGGGCTCGTTCCGCCAGCGGATGTTCGGCGTGTAGTAGACGATCGACTGCGACGCGTCGATGAAGCCCGGTGCCGCGACACCGACCGCTCCCACGTCGTGGGCGGCTCGCAGACGGGTGACCATCGTCACGACGTCGTCGAGCATGGCGTCCGGGTCCGCCGCGTTGGTGGCGACGCGGTCCTCGGCGAGGATCTCGCCGAGCTCCGAGACGACCGCTCCCGCGATCTTGGTGCCCCCGATGTCGATTCCGATGGCATGCACGAGGGTCGAGCCTACCGTCTCCGCGTGGCGACGCCGAACGCCGGCAACGCGACCGAGGCGGGTGCCGGGCACCGCTCGCCCGCTCGGCGCCGGCCGACGCCGCCCGACGGCTGACGAGGTGCTGCGAACCGCACCGGAGCCCGTCCGTCCCGTGCCGCTCCGCCCGTATGCTGGCGGTGACGTCTCATCGTCGAGGCGTCCTCGTATCGCACCGGCCGACAAGGGAGTCAACCGTGAACGATCAGCGGCAGCCCGCACCCAACTCCGCACCCGACCACGGCTCCGCCGCCCGACTGCTCTCCGACCGGGCGCGTCGGACGCCCGACCGGCCGATCCTCGCCCAGCGGCACGGCGACACCTGGACGACCGTCAGCGCCGCGGACACCCTCGCGCGCGTCCGCGGGATCGCGAAGGGCTTCGTCGCCGCCGGGCTCGAACCGGGTGCGCACGTCGCGATCCTGTCCCGCACCCGGATGGAGTGGACGCTCGTCGACTTCGCCGTCTGGACCGCGGGGCTCGTGTCCGTGCCGGTCTACGAGACGAGCTCCCCCGACCAGGTGCGCTGGATCCTCTCCGACTCGGAGACCGTGGCGATCGTGGTCGAGCAGGAGGAGCACGCACGCCGGGTGGCGTCGATCGCCCCGGACCTGCCGCACCTCGGACAGCACTGGACGATCGACGGCGGCGGTCTCGACGACCTGGTCCGTCTCGGCGAGACGGTCACCGACGCCGAGCTCGACGCCCGCACGGCGGACGTGCACGGGCACGACGACGCGACGATCATCTACACGTCGGGCACCACCGGACGCCCGAAGGGGTGCGTCCTGCGGCACGACAACTTCACCGGCACGGTCGAGGGCGCCACCGAGGCGATGCCCGAGGTCGTCGCCGACGGGTCCTCCACGCTGCTGTTCATCCCGATGGCCCACGTCTTCGCCCGCTTCATCGCGGTCATGTCGATCTCGACCGGGGTGCTCGTCGGCCACGAGCCGGACACCCGCGACCTCATGCGGGCCGTGTCGACGTTCAAGCCGACCTTCCTGCTGGCGGTGCCCCGCGTCTTCGAGAAGATCTACAACTCGGCCGAGCAGAAGGCCGACCTCGGCGGCAAGGGTCGGATCTTCCGTGCCGCAGCCGACGTCGCGGTCGCGCACTCCGAGGCGGTGGCCGCGGGACGGGTGCCCCTCGGCCTGAAGCTGCGGTTCGCGCTGTTCGACAAGCTGGTCTACGCCAAGCTGCGCGACGCGATCGGTGGACGCGTGCAGTACGCGATCAGCGGCTCCGCTCCGCTCTCCCCCCGCCTGTCGCACTTCTTCCGCTCGATCGGCGTGCACATCCTCGAGGGCTACGGCCTGACCGAGACGACCGCGCCCGCGACCGTGAACCGGGCGCGCGAGCTCCGCATCGGCACGGTCGGTCGAGCACTCCCGGGCGTCGAGGTACGGATCGCCGAGGACGGCGAGATCCTGATCCGCGGCGTCGACGTGTTCGACCGCTACTGGCACAACGACGAGGCGACCGCGAAGGCCTTCAGCGACGGGTGGTTCCGCACGGGCGACCTCGGGCGGCTCGACGCCGACGGGGTGCTCACCGTGACCGGTCGGGCGAAGGAGCTCATCGTCACCGCGAGCGGCAAGAACGTCGCGCCGGCACCGCTCGAGGACGGCATCCGCGAGCACCCGCTGGTCGGGCAGGTGGTGGTCGTCGGCGAGGGCAAGCCCTTCGTCGCCGCGCTCGTCACGCTCGACCGGGAGATGCTCCCCGGGTGGTGCGAGGCCCGCGGCATCACCCCCGCGCTCACGCCGCGCGAGGCCGCCTACGACGAGCGCGTGCACGTCGCCGTGCAGGAGGCCGTGGACACCGCGAACCAGCGGGTGTCCCGGGCCGAGTCCGTGCGGTCCTTCACCATCGTCGACACCGAGCTGACGGAGGCCTCCGGCCACCTCACCCCGAAGCTGACGATCAAGCGCGCCGTCGTGCTGCGGGACTTCGCCGCGGACGTCGAGCACATCTACTCGGGGTCGAAGGTCCAGACCACGGCCACCCCCGTGGTCGCGTCCCGACGACGGGGCCGCGCGTAGGGACGACGGACGGGAGGCCCGGTGCCGGTCCGACGGACCGACACCGGGCCTCCCGTGTGTCGTCTGCGCGCGGGGCGCGACCCGTCGACGGGTCGCGGACGCGCTCCGGATCAGGCCTCCGGGGCCTGCACCTCCGGCGCGTCGAGGACGGCGACCGACGACGTCGTCGGCGCGGGGTCGGGGCGGCGGTTGGTGCGGGTGCGGTGCGAGCTGAGCTCGTCGTTCTGAACGGTCATGCTGGGTGTCCTGAGGGTGTGGGAGCCGTGTCGGTGGGAAGCCGACGCGGACACGGTACCTCGCGACCGGGATGTTCGGACAATCCCGCGAAGGGGTGTCACGCACGGACCTCCGGCGAACACCCCGGGGACGGTCACTTCCGCATCGCGATGACCGCCGTGGAGGACGCGCTGGCGGTCGCGACACCCGGGTGCGTGATGGCGACACGGACGCGGTACTTCGCCGCGGGACGGCTGCCGAGGTCGAAGCGCACCGAGTTCGTGCCCTGCTGGACCGCGACACCGGACCGGATCGTCTGCCACTTGCCGGAGCCGCTCTGCGCGACGGAGACGGTCGCCGTCGCGCCGGCCACCCAGGCTGCGTCGTGGAACTTCACCGTCGTGGTGCGCGTGGCGCTCGGGTCGGTCCGCAGGTGGATCGCCTCGAGGTGCCAGGTCAGGGCTCCCGGGTCCTCGTTCGGGTCGAACCGCAACCGGGAGATCGTCCGGCCGTTCCACCCGAGTTCCGGCGACAGCGCGTCCTCGTCGAGGTCGTCCTGCTTGCTGAGGTCGATCTCGATGCGCCGCGCGTTCTGCCCCGACCAGGTCAGCACGTCGTTCCCGATCTGCGGCGTCGTGGACGACGGGTCCCACCAGATGAGCCGGGCCATCTTGCCACCGCCGGGAGTACCGGCGAGCGAGAACGGTCCGTCGTAGGTGTACTCGAGCGAGAGGTGGTGGTAGGAGTCCGCCTTGAACCTCGAGACCGGGAGCGACAGCTGCGAGTCGCCGGGGTGTGCTCCGGAGTTCCGGGCCGTCATGCCGCTCGCGCCGTAGCCCAGGATCGTGGCGTTCTCGATGCCGATGCCCCGCGCCGCCGATGCGTTCGTGAAGACCCACGGTGTACCGCGCTGCCGGGTCGCCAGGTCGACCCCCTGACGGACGTTCGGCGAGTCGACGACCGGGCGCGGTCGTCGGGCGACGACGGCGTCGCCGTACGTCCCCGGCGGGTACGCAGCGTGCGAGCCGCCGCTGCCGCGCAGCCTCGTCCAGTCGATGAGCGCGGTGCCGGACTTCCCCGCGGGCAGGACCACCGGGTCGAGCCGGAACGCGACGATCTTCCCCGACCAGGGCCGCCCGGCCTGCAGCGTCGACGCCTTCGTCAGGGGCAGGTCGTACACCTGCGAGCCCGGGGTCACCGGGAAGGTGATGCCGCCCCCGCACGCCGAGGTCTTCTCGCGGCAGGTCCACCAGTAGACCGCCCCGATCTGGCGGTCGAACGGCTGGTCCATCTTGAAGGAGAGCCGCTTGTACCGCGAGGCGTCGACCGGCAGCACCGCACCGTCACGGCCGTACGGCAAGCTGCCGCTGACGGTGTCGACGAGCGACACCGAGTCGCCCGAGCGGAGCGCGACCCGGAGCTTGCCACCGCTGATCGACGCCGACGTCCCGACGGCGTCGGTGTTCTGGTCGGTGGTCTGCGAGTAGTCCCACGGATCGCCGTACACCTCGGACGCGAAGTCCGGAGCCTCCACCTCCTGGGTCGCCCCTGCCGCAGGAGCCGCCTGCGGCACCACGCTCACGGTGGTGCCGACGACGGCCGCGACGGCTGCGGTGATGACGACGAAGGCGGCACGACGTGTCGCCCGCTGACGGTGCTGCATGCTGGTGATCCCCTGCCCTGCACCGTCACCGTGACGGCACGTCAGCGACCGTACCCAGCGCCCGGCGGCGCGTCAGTCCGCATTCACGGGGACAACCGCACCCGTCTTCGGGGGCAGGACGCCCCTGCCCCGCTCAACCGGATCGTGGTCAGTGGAACCAGGACTGGGCGCGGACGTCACGCAGTGCGGCGCGACGGACCTCAGGGGCGAGGGTCATCACGTAGACGGTGCCGTCGAGGTGGTCGACCTCGTGCTGCAGCGCCTCCGCCATCAGCCCGGTGCCCTCGAGGACGACCTCGGCGCCGTCGACGTCGACGCCGCGGACCCTGGCCCACGGGTGGCGCGGGGTCGGGTAGGAGAGCCCGGGGACGGACAGGCAGCCCTCGTCCATGAGCTCGACCTCGCCGCGCACCTCGACGACCTCGGGGTTGAGCACGTACCCGACCTCGCCGTCGACGTTGTACGAGAACGCGCGCAGGCCGACACCGATCTGCGGAGCGGCCACGCCGGCACGACCGGGCTCGCGCACGGTGTCGAGGAGGTCCTGCACGAGGTCGCGCACGCCCGGCGAACCGAGGGCGTCCGGTGCGATCGGGTCCGCGGGGGAACGGAGGACGGGGTCGCCGAACAGGCGGATGGGACGGACGGTCACGTTACTGCAGCACCACCAGGAGGTCGCCGGCGTCCACTTGCTGGGTCACCGGGATCGCGAGACGGCCGACGGTGCCCGACACGGGCGCCGTGATGGCCGCTTCCATCTTCATCGCCTCGATGCTCGCCACGGGCTGACCAGCCCGGACGACGTCACCGACGGCGACCTTGAGCGTCACCACACCGGAGAACGGTGCGGCGACGTGCTTCGGGTCGGACGGGTCCGCCTGCTCGGCGACCTTCGTCGCGACCTCGACCGAGCGGTCACGGACGGCGACCGGGCGGAGCTGCCCGTTCAGCGTCGTCATGACCGTGCGCATGCCCCGCTCGTCGACCTCGCCGATCGCCTCGAGCCCGACGAGCAACTCCACGCCGCGCCCGAGCGGCACGACGTGCTCCTGCCCGGGACGCAGACCGTAGAGGTAGTCGAGGGTCGGCAGCACCGAGAGGTCGCCGTACTGCTCCCGCACCGCGGCGAACTGCCGGGTCGGCTGCGGGAAGAGCAGTCGGTTGAGGGCCTGCTGCCGCTCGGGTCCGGCGGTCGCGAGCGCGGCGCGCTCCGACTCCGGCACGGGGGTCGTCCCGACGTGCACCTCGCGGCCCTCGAGCACCTTCGACCGGAACGGCTCCGGCCACCCGCCGGGCAGGTCGCCGAGCTCGCCGGCCATGAAGCCGATCACCGAGTCGGGGATGTCGTACTGCTGCGGGTTCTGCTCGAAGTCGTCGGGGTCGGCGCCGACCGCGGCCAGCTGCAGCGCCAGGTCGCCGACGACCTTCGAGGACGGCGTGACCTTGGTCGGGCGGCCGAGGATGCGGTTCGCCGCGGCGTACCAGTCCTCGACCTGCTCGAAGCGGTCGCCGAGTCCCAGGGCGATGGCCTGCTGCCGGAGGTTCGACAACTGCCCGCCGGGGATCTCGTGCTGGTACACGCGGCCGGTCGGACCGGGCAGGCCGGACTCGAACGGGGCGTACGCGCGACGGACCGCCTCCCAGTAGGGCTCGAGCGCGCCGACCGCGGTCAGGTCGAGGCCGGTGTCGCGCTCGGTGTGCGCCAGCGCCGCCACGAGCGCGGACATGCTCGGCTGGCTCGTCGTCCCGGCCATCGGCGCCGCCGCGACGTCGACCGCGTCGGCGCCGGCCCGGCTGGCCGCCAGGAGCGTCGCGAGCTGCCCGCCGGCGGTGTCGTGCGTGTGCACGTGCACGGGCTGGTCGAACCGCTCGCGCAGCGCGCCCACGAGCCGCTCGGCCGCTCCCGCGCGGAGCAGACCGGCCATGTCCTTGATGCCGATGACGTGCGCGCCGGCCTCCACCATCTGCTCGGCGAGCCGCAGGTAGTAGTCGAGCGTGTAGAGGTCCTCTGCCGGGTCGAGGAGGTCGCCGGAGTAGCAGAGCGCCGCCTCGGCGACGGCCGTGCCGGTCGCGAGCACGGCATCCAGGGCGGGACGCAGCTGGCTGACGTCGTTCAGCGCGTCGAACACGCGGAAGACGTCGACGCCGCTCGCGGCGGCCTCGGCGACGAAGGCGTCGGTGACCTCGGTCGGGTACGGGGTGTAGCCGACCGTGTTGCGCCCGCGCAGCAGCATCTGCACCGGGATGTTCGGGATCGCCCCGCGGAGTGCCGCCAGGCGCTCCCACGGGTCCTCGCCGAGGAAGCGCAGGGCGACGTCGTAGGTCGCTCCGCCCCAGGCCTCGACGCTCAGCAGCTGCGGGGTGAGCCGGGCCACGTGCGGCGCCACGGCGACCAGGTCCTTCGTCCGGACGCGCGTGGCGAGCAGCGACTGGTGGGCGTCACGCATCGTCGTCTCGGTGACCGCGAGCGCGGTCTGGGCGCGGAGCCGTCGCGCCCACTCGGCGGGGCCGACCTGCAGCAGCAGGTCGCGCTGCCCGGACGGCGGCGCGGCGGACAGGTCGACGGCCGGGAGCTTCTCGACCGGTTCGACGGTCTGCGGGCGACGCTCGCCGTTCGGCTTGTTCACCGTCACGTCGGCGAGCCACCCGAGCACCTTCGTGCCGCGGTCCTTCGACACGTGGCCGCCGAAGAGCTGCGGGCGCTCCTCGATGAACTGCGTCGAGACGTCACCGCGGGCGAAGTCCGGGTCGTCGAGCACGGCCTGCAGGAACGGGATGTTCGTGCTCACGCCGCGGATGCGGAACTCGGCCAGGGCACGCTTCGCCCGGGCGACGGCCGCCGGGAAGTCCCGCCCGCGGCAGGTCATCTTCGCGAGCATCGAGTCGAAGTGCGGGCTGATCTGCGCACCCGTCGCGACCGTGCCGCCGTCGAGCCGGACGCCCGCGCCACCCGGACTGCGGTAGGTCGTGATGCGTCCGGTGTCCGGACGGAAGCCCTGCGTCGGGTCCTCGGTCGTGATGCGGGTCTGCAGCGCCGCACCGTGCACGGCGACGGTGTCCTGCGCGAGCCCGAGGTCGGCGAGGGTCTCCCCCGCGGCGATGCGCATCTGCGACTGCACGAGGTCGACGTCCGTCACCTCCTCCGTCACGGTGTGCTCGACCTGGATGCGCGGGTTCATCTCGATGAAGACGTGCTGGCCGGCACGCTCGCCCTCGGTGTCGAGGAGGAACTCGACGGTGCCGGCGTTGACGTAGCCGATCGACCGGGCGAAGGCGACGGCGTCACGGTGGAGCGCCGCAGCGATCGCCGGATCGAGATCGGGCGCCGGTGCGATCTCCACCACCTTCTGGTGGCGGCGCTGCACGGAGCAGTCGCGCTCGAAGAGGTGGATCGTGCCGGCGTCCGTGCCCGTGGCGTCCGCGAGGATCTGCACCTCGATGTGCCGCGGACGCAGGACGGCCTGCTCCAGGAACATGGTCGGGTCGCCGAACGCGCTGTCGGCCTCGCGCATCGCGGCCTCGAGCGCCTCGCGGAGTTCGGCCTTCGTCTCCACGCGGCGCATCCCGCGCCCACCGCCGCCGGCGACCGCCTTCGCGAAGACCGGGAACCCGACGGCGTCGGCGCCCGCGAGCAACTCGTCGACGTCGCGGCTCGGTGGGGTGCTCGCGAGGACCGGGACACCGGCGGCGATCGCGTGCTCCTTCGCGGTGACCTTGTTGCCGGCCATCTCGAGGACGTGCTCGCCCGGCCCGATGAACGTGATCCCCGCAGCGGCGGCAGCGGCGGCCAGCTCCGGGTTCTCGGAGAGGAAGCCGTACCCCGGGTAGATCGCGTCGGCACCCGACTCGCGGGCGACACGGATGATCTCGGAGACGTCCAGGTAGGCGCGGACCGGGTGCCCCGGCTCGCCGATGACGTAGGCCTCGTCGGCCTTCAGCCGGTGCAGGGATCCGCGGTCCTCGTACGGGTAGACGGCCACCGTCCGGGCCCCCAGCTCGTACGCGGCACGGAACGCGCGGATGGCGATCTCGCCACGGTTCGCCACGAGGATCTTGCTGAACACGACGTCCCTTTCAGCCCGGGTTGAGGTGTCACAACCTTACTGGCGGTAACGTGGCTCACCGTGCATGTACTCAGCGTGAGCTCCCTCAAGGGTGGTGTCGGCAAGACGACGGTGACGCTCGGCCTGACATCGGCCGCGTTCGCCAAGGGACTGCGCACGCTGGTGGTGGACCTCGACCCGCAGTCCGACGTCTCGACCGGCCTCGACATCGACATCTCCGGCCACCTCAACGTCGCCGACGTCCTCGAGAACCCGAAGGAGAAGATCGTCCGCCAGGCGATCGCCCCGTCCGGGTGGACGAAGGGCTCGCAGGGCAAGGTCGACGTGCTCGTCGGTTCGCCGTCCGCCATCAACTTCGACGGCCCCCACCCCTCCATCCGGGACATCTGGAAGCTGGAGGAGGCGCTGGCGAACGTCGAGCAGGACTACGAGCTGGTCCTGATCGACTGCGCCCCGTCGCTCAACGCCCTGACGCGTACCGCCTGGGCGGCCTCTGACCGCGTGACCGTGGTCACCGAGCCGGGTCTGTTCTCCGTCGCCGCCGCGGACCGCGCGCTCCGTGCGATCGAGGAGATCCGCCGCGGGCTCTCCCCCCGCCTGCAGCCGCTCGGCATCATCGTGAACCGGGCACGCGTGCAGTCGCTCGAGCACCAGTTCCGCATCAAGGAACTCCGGGACATGTTCGGCCCGCTCGTGCTCTCGCCGCAGCTGCCGGAGCGCACGTCGCTGCAGCAGGCGCAGGGCGCGGCGAAGCCCCTGCACGTGTGGCCCGGCGAGTCGGCGCAGGAGATGGCGAAGAACTTCGACCAGCTGCTCGAGCGCATCATGCGCACGGGCAAGATCGGTCCCTACGCCGAGGGCGGCGTCGCCTAGGCGCTGCCGCCTCTCCGGGCCGGCTTCCTCCCCCGGACCGGCTTCGCGCTGGGCCGGCCGTCGAGCGCGCACCATCTGTCACGGTCGAGGTCCCCGGACGACGGATCCCGCCCACGCCGTGACGACCCGGCGGCACGTCGTGCTCGCTCGGATCGGCGCGTGCTCGAGCCGCTGCGCACCGCGGCGAGCCCTCGACCGCTCGGGCCCGTCATCCGCTGAACGGGCCGGATCTCGCACGCTCGACTCGATGCAATCGTCGACGGTCCTGGTCCCACGACATGCCGTCCGCACGGGAGCTGAGCGGCAAGTCGTGCGACCGAGACGGACACTCGCGGCAGTTCGCGCGACCGGAACCACCCGCGCGGGAAGTCGGGGCCCGGGTCGGGGCTCGCGTCCCGGGGGTCGGGGCTCGGGTCTCAGCAGCCGAAGGTCGGTGCTCGAACGCCGAGTGGGCAGGACACGCGGGTCGTCGGCCGCCGGGCGGGGTCTGCCGGGTGCCGAGTGGGCACGACTCGCCGCCGGTGGGACGCCGAGTGGGTCAGGGACGTCGTCGAACGGCGCGAGCGTGACAGATCTGGCCCGGTCGAGGGCACCGGACGACGCACCGACGACTCTCCGGCGGAGCCGGACGAGCGGGAGGGCGAGGAACGGCTAGGACGCGCGGTTCGCCCGGCGGGCCGCGAGCTCGTCGGCGGGGTCCGCAGCAGGGGTGGCGTCGAGCTCGACCAGGGAGCTCTCGACCTCGCGCAGGACCTTGCCGACCGCGATGCCGAACACGCCCTGGCCGCGGGACACCAGGTCGATGACCTCGTCGTCCGAGGTGCACAGGTAGACGGACGCCCCGTCGGACATCAGCGTCGTCTGGGCCAGGTCGGACACGCCGGACTCGCGGAGCTGGTTCACGGCGGTGCGGATCTGCTGCAGCGAGATCCCGGTGTCGAGGAGTCGCTTGACGAGCTTGAGCACCAGGATGTCCCGGAAGCCGTAGAGCCGCTGCGACCCCGACCCGGCAGCGCCGCGGATGGTCGGCTGCACGAGCTCGGTGCGGGCCCAGTAGTCGAGCTGTCGGTACGAGATGCCGGCTGCGCGTGCGGCGACGGTGCCGCGGTAGCCGTTCTGCTCGTCGTGCTCGGGGAGGCCGTCGGTGAAGAGCAGGCCGAGGTCGTACCGAGTCATCTCGGACTCGGTACCGGGGGTGTCAGTCCCACTCATGTGCATGCCTTCCACGACGTTCGAGCTCCCACCAGAAGGTTCAACGACGGGTTGAGAGTTGTTCCGAGGTCCACGGTAGCGACTCGGACACGGTCTGCCCGGCACATCCGCACCGGCGCGTCCGGCGTGTCGAGGATACGCCCCGACCACCGACGGTCGACAGGGCGCAGCCCCGCTCCGGACGCCGACCGATCGCCGGTCATGCGTCGAGTCGGCCGATCGCCGTGCGGATCAGGTTCGACCGGACGACCTCGAGCTGTCCGGCGATCTCGCGCGCGAGCTCCGTCGCCTTGGCCCGCGAGGTGGCGTCGCCCCGGCGGGACACCGGCATGAGGGCCGACTCGATCAGGCCGACCTCGCGCTCGACGACACCGCGCATGGTGCGCAGATGCCGCGGCTCGATGCCGGTGCGCTGCAGTTCGACGAGGGCCTTGAGCACCGCCACGGCGTCGTCGCCGTAGGTGTCGGCCGCGGGCAGCAGCGACGCCGAGACCGCGTCGGTCAGCAGCATCGGCGAGGCACCTGCAGCGCGGACGGTCTCGTCCCGCGTGTACCGACGCTCGCGGCCGAGAATCGACGGTCTCGGGGCGTCACCGCCGCCGGGCAGGACGGGCTCGCGCCCCGCGTCGAGATCGGCGAGGTAGTCCTTGATGACCTTGAGCGGCAGGTAGTGGTCACGCTGCAGACCGAGCACGATCCGGAGCCGCTCGACGTCGGCCGCCGAGAACTTCCGGTACCCGCTGGCGGTGCGGATCGGCGTGACGAGCTCGCGTTCCTCGAGGAAGCGGAGCTTCGAGCTCGACAGGTCGGGGAACTCGGGCTTCAACCGGGCGATGACCTGCCCGATGGTGAGCAGGTCCGGTACCGCAGCACCGGCCCGGGCTGCGGCGGACCGCGCAGCCACTACGCGGTCGCCAGGCGCGCCAGGTCGACCCGGGATGCGTAGAACGTGAGGCGGAACTTGCCAACCTGCACCTCGGCGCCGTCGGCGAGGAGTGCCTCGTCGATGCGTACGCCGTCGAAGTAGGTGCCGTTCAGCGACCCGTTGTCCTTGACGCTGAAGGCCGTGCCGTGGCGGAGGAACTGCGCGTGCTTCCGCGACACCGTCACGTCGTCGAGGAAGATGTCGGCAGCGGGGTGCCGACCGGCCGTCGTGACGTCGGAGTCGAGGAGGAACCGCGCGCCGACGTTCGGACCACGCCGGACCACCAGCAACGCCGAACCCGAGGGCAGGGCGTTGATCGCCTCGCGCTCCTCGGTCGAGACACCGGACTCGGCTGTCAGGGCCGCTCCCATGTCCATGCTGAAGGTCAGGGTCGTGTCGACCAGCCGCTGTTCCGGAGTCTTCTGACCACCCGGCTGCGGGACCACTGGCTCTGGCATCGTGGACCTCCTCCTCTTGGCGCACCAGCGTATCGGAAACGGGTGACCTCGCGGGAGCCCCGAACGGGGCTGGGGAGAACTCAGGAGCACGCGCACAGCGAACACACCGCCGTGATCCAGCCGACGGACGGGAGGCACGGGGCGGACCCGCACCGTGCCTCCAGGCCGGACCGGATCACGAGGTGCGTCGTCACGGTGCCGGCGTCGCCGTCGCGGTGGCGGTCGGCGCCGGCTCGCCCGAGGCGAGCCCGTCGAGGATCCGACGCACCTCGGCATCCTTCAGACGGACCCAGGGCGACCCGTCCGGGTCGCTCGTGGACGCCTCGGGGCTGTCGCCGGTGTTCCACCACTTCGACTGGTACGGGATGCCGTGGAACAGGACGCGGGCGCCCGTGTCGTACTGCTTCGTCCCCGACCACGCGGCGTAGGTCCCGTCGGGCAGGGTCAGCGGTTCCACGGGCTTCTCCCCCGGCAGGACCGGACCGATGATCTGCCACGGCGTCTCGTACGCGCTGAGCACCGGATCGTCCGGCAGGTCGCCCGACGTCCACCACTTCGCCTCGTAGACGTTGCGGTGCCACACCACCTTCGTGCCCTCGAGGTAGGACGCGTCCTGGTCCCAGACCGGGTAGGGACTGGTCTTCGGGTCGTCGGTGGGCTGCTCGGTGGCGGAGGGCTCGGCCTCGGTGACGTCGGAGGCTGCCGCGACGATCCCGCCGCCGAACCCCTTGCCGAGCACGTCGGCGAAGAGCAGTCCGTCCTGGTCGACGCCGGAGCACGAGTTGGAGACGGTCGACAGGTTCACGTAGTTCGACCCACACGTGGTGTCCCGGTTGAGCGACCACATCGACATGCGCCCCAGCCCGCGGTCGCGCGCCCAGGCGTTGAGCTTCCGGGCATCGCTGAGCGAGAACACCTCGTCACGGACGTCGTTCTGCCCGATCATGGGCGTCGCCCCGACCTTGTGCCAGAGGGTGCCGTCACCGAGGGGCGTGCCCGCGCGCTGGTACAGGACACCGAGCTGTCGCTGGACCTCCTGCAGCGCCTGCACCGATGCCGAGTACATGCTCTGGCTCGACCCCTTGGCCTCGCCGTAGTCCATCGTCATCGCGTTCACCCCGGCGAGGTCCACGCCGGCGGCGAGGAACTGCGCGACCGCGGTGGTCCCGTCAGTCGTCAGCCCCGAGGGCGCGGCCGGCAGGGTGAGCCACACCGCGAGCGGGTGACCGGCGGCCCGACGCTCGTCCTGGAGCGCCGCCACCGCCTTCGCACGCCGTTCCCCCGCAGCGCGGTTCGTGAGGTCGTCGCCCTCGACGTCGAAGTCGACGGTCGACAGGTCGTAGCGCTGCACGACCTGCCGGTAGGCACCCAGCAGGGCCGACGTCTTCGTGCAGGTGGTGGCGAGCTCGTCGTTCGCCAGGCCGCCGAACGACACCCCGACCTCGCCGTGCTGCTGCTGCAGACGGGCGACACGGCGGTCGAGGTCGAGCTGGTCCGCCGCACCCTGCAGCGAGTAGTACGAGCCCCAGGTCGGCGAGCAGGCGTCGTCGTGGTCGGCGACGACGAAGGACAGCATGACGTTGCGTCCCTTGGCCGACTTGACGTCCTCGAACGCGAAGACCGGGGTCGCGGTGACGTCGGTGTAGGCGGCGAACCACGCTGGTTGCCGTTCGGTCGCCTGCGCCGAGTGCCAGCGGTCGAAGCCGGCGTACCCGGCCACGGCGACGGCGGCGGCGACCACGACCGCGATGGTGACCCGGACCGGGGAGAGTCGTCTCGTCGTCGACATCAGGCTGCGCTCCGTTCCTGGCGCGGGCCGGTCGCGTCGGTCTGGGCAGACGCGCTGCCACCTGCGCCCGCCGCCCCGACGACGTCGGCGTCGTGCCGGACGGGGAGGTTGCCGCCGCCGTGTCCGAAGTACAGGACCGCGTGCCAGTCCTCGAGGACGGGCTCCGGGACCGGGCGGACGCCGCCGCGACGACGTCCGCGCCGACGGTCGGCACGGGCGGCCGCACGAGCGGTACGACGAGCAGCACGACGGGCTGCGCGCGCCGACGGGTCGTAGTACATCCAGCGCGTGGCCCACAGCCAGACGTCGACCACGGAGTTCCACACGCCGATGTAGGCGACGATCGCGTAGGTGGCGAGGAGTGCGTTGAAGGCGGCGAAGACCGCGTTCCCCCAGTTCTGCGCACCGTAGTCGCGGACGAAGGTGAAGACCGAGAAGGCGACGATCGCGTAGGGCGCGAGGACGTAGAGCGCCGGCGAGGCGGTGCGGTCCCGCACCTTGGGCGTCCGCGCGAACGGGATCTTCTTCGCCGTCAGGGCCTGCTGGATGCTCTTGAGCACGCCCGCGACGTTCACCGGCGTGAGGATGAGGTTGAAGCCGTAGATGCGGAAGACGTCCGTGCGCTTGTAGCCGCAGTACCGCAGGTCGCTCGACAGCAGCCAGAAGTAGGGCAGCGCTGCGAGCAGCACCATCGGGCTGAGCAGCCGCGAGTCGTACGGGTACGCGAGCAGGAAGACGAGCCCGAACGACGCCCAGGTGATCGACGCCATGTAGTTGACGCGCAGCGCCATCTCGACGAGACCGACCCGCTCGCCTCGTGCCCGGCGCTCACGGACCTGGCGGACGTACTTCGGCAGGATGAGGAGGCCGCCGTTCGCCCAGCGGCGGCGCTGGACGACGAGCGACCCGAAGTCCGGCGGCGTGGCGCTGTACGAGAGCCGCTCCGGGTAGTTGACGAGCGTCCAGCCGTGCATGCCGAGGTCGACGCTCGACTCGGTGTCCTCGATCACGGTGCGGTCCTGGACGTAGCGCTTCACCTCGAAGCCGCCGACGGTCTCGACCTCCTCGATGTCACGGAGCGCCTGGGTGCGGATGACGGCGTTCGCCCCGACCCAGAACGTCGCGTCGTACCGGGACATCCCCTGGTGGAGGATGTGCTGGATGTCGGTGGTGGCCCCCGCGAGCCGCTCGATGCGCGTGGCAGCGCCGCGGAAGGACGAGTACGGGGTCTGCGTCACGGCGACCCGGGCGTTCTCCGGCTGCTCGAGGAAGTAGACCAGGCGCAGGCAGTAGTCGCGGAGCAGGACGGAGTCGGCGTCGAGCGTCAGGAGGTAGTCCGACGCCGGGACCACGAGGTCGGCCGCGTCGGCGTCGTCCACGGTGCGCAGGACGGTTCCGGACGCGGTCTCGTCGAACGCGTACGCCCCGCCCATGAGTCCGATGTAGGCGTTGAGGTTCATCGCCTTGTTGGCCTCGTCGGAGAGGTTCACGTACCGCTTCCGCTCGAACGTGGTCAGCTCCGCGGTGAAGGTCCAGGCGAGACGGCGCTGCAGCTCGAGCGCCCGCGCCGAGGTCACCTCGCTGAAGTCCTGACCGAGGGCGACGGCGTCGGCGATGGCCGCTTCGAGGGCCTCGGCGGTCAGCCGGAACTCGTCGGCGAGCCCGACGAGCACCTGGTCGTGGAAGAACCGGTCGACGTGGTCGGCGACCTCGTGCTCCCGGGCGTTCCGGCGGAGCCACGCGTCGGCCCAGCGGTGGTGCTCGACGAGGGTCCGGAGCGCGTGCGTGCTGGCGAACGGTGCAGCGTCCGCTTCGACCTCGGCCGAGAAGAGCGCTTCCTGGAACCGGCGCGAGGGGACCTCGAGCTGCGCCTGGATGCGGTCCGCGACCGCGCGCGTGCGCTCCAGCTTGTCGAGCGTCGCCGGGTCGGTCGGGAACGGCGCGTCGTCGACGAGCAGGACGACGCGCAGGGACGGGTACTCCTGGAGCGCTGCCGACCAGAGCGTGGTCGCGACGACGTCCGGCTCCTCGGCGTAGCTCGGGACGAGGACGGTCATCGGCGCCTCGTGGCCGGAGGCGAAGTGTCGGTCGAGCTCGGCGCGCGGGACCAGCACGTGGCTCGCGAACCGCTCCATCGCACCCTGGCGGGCCACCAGGTGCATGAGCGCGGAGAAGGTCAGGAAGGTGACGACGACGAGGTACGAGATCGCCTCGGTGGTGAAGCGGAAGCTCTCGGTGCCGTAGTCGAGGAACTGGCGGATCACGGTGTAGACGACGTACGCCAGCCAGAAGGCGACGGTCAGGATGATCGCCACGCGACCGGAGACGAGCTTCCGGTCGGAGGGGCGTGCGTGCAGGGTGTCGAGCGGACGGGTCCGGCGCTCGGCACCCCACTGACGACGGCGCGTCGGTGCGCCGGCAGACGGATCGGGCATGGCAGTCCTTCGTTCCTTCCGGACCAGCGCTCCGTCGGGTCGGGCGCTGTCGGGGGTCCGGTCGGTCGGGACGACGGTACGAGAGATCCCGGAGGCCGCCGACACCCGAACGGGGGGCCAGGGCGGTTGTGTGCGGCATCACGCAGCGCGGTGCGGCATCGCGGGACCGCGCGCGGTTTCCCGCACGGGGGGGCACGCCCCGCCGCTTCGGCCGGCAGCGCCCCGGGTCACCAGCGCCACCAGCGCCACCAGGGCCGCCAGGGCCGCCAGGGCCGCCAGGGCCGCCAGCGCGACCATGCGACGGACGGGAGGCGCGGTGCCGGCCCGCACCGCGCCTCCCGTCCGTCCGTGCATGCGTCGATCCCCGACACCCGTTCCGTGCGCCCGTTCCTTCCCAGAACGGGTGGGATGCCTTGCGGGAACGGGCGTACCTGGTGGATCAGGACGACCAGGTACGCCCGGATCGACCAAGTACGCCCGAGCCGACCAGGCATGCCCGGACCGACCAGGCACGCCCGGCAGGGCCGGGTACCGCGCCTACCGCCCGCGTGCGAGGAGCCAGAGCAGGTACGGCGCCCCGACCACGCCCGTGACCACACCGACCGGCAGGGCGTTGCCGGGGATCGCGAACTGCGCCAGCAGGTCGCTCGCGAGCGTGACGACCGCGCCGACGGCCGCGACGACGCCGAGCGCGACCCTCCCGTTGCCGACGAGGCGGCGCCCGATCGGTGCCGCCATCAGCGCGACGAAGGCGACCGGGCCCGCCGTCGCGACCGCTCCCGCGGTGAGGCCGACGGCGGTGAGGAGCAGGAGCGACTTCGCGCGGTCGGGCCGGAGTCCGAGGGCGGCGGCCACCTCGTCCCCGAGCGCGAGGACCGTCAGCCGGCGGGACTGCGCGAGCGCAGCGGCCAGGAGCAGGACGACGGCGACCGCGAGGATGCCGACGAGGGTGCGGTCCACCGCGTTCAGGCTACCGGAGAGCCAGAGGAGCGCGGTGCCCGCCTGCTGGACGGTGCCCGCGGTCAGCATCCAGCCGGTGATGCTGAGGCAGATCGCCGCCACCCCGATGCCGACCAGGACGACGCGGTTGCCGGTGATCCCTCGACGCCAGGAGAGCGCGGCGATGACGACCGACACGAGCAGGGCGCCGACGACGACGGACCCGAAGAGCACACCGCCGCTCGCCCCGAAGAGCACGATCGCGGTCAGCCCCGAGGCACTCGCGCCCGAGGTGATGCCGATGACGTCGGGGCTCGCGATCGGGTTGCGGACGACGCTCTGCACGATGCCGCCGGCGGCGCCCAGCGCGGCACCGACCAGCACGGCACCGGCGACCCGGGGGCCGCGGAGCTGCCCGACCACGAAGTCCGACACGGTGTCGCCGTGTCCGACCAGGGCGCCGGCGACCTGCAGCGGCGAGAGCGGGATCTCCCCCACTCCGAGCCCGACGAGCACGAGGGCGACCAGGAGCACGAGCACCGCGCCGAGGACGGCGAGCTCGCGACGGACCGCGGTCATAGGCCGGTCACCACCCGCGACCGGACGAGCCAGATGAACACCGGCGCGCCGATGAGCGCGGTCACGATGCCGACCTGCAGCTCCCCCGGGTACGCGACCACCCGCCCGATCACGTCGGCGACGAGCAGGAGGGCGGGTGCGACGAGGGCGGACAGGAGGATCGTCCAGCGCTGGTCGGGCCCGCTCAGTCGGCGGACGGCGTGCGGGACGGCGAGGCCGACGAACGCGATCGGTCCGGCGGCTGCCACCGCGGACCCCGCGAGCAGGACCGTCACGACACCGCCGACGACGCGGACGAGCACGACCCGCTGCCCGAGCGACGCGGCGAGCTCGTCCCCGAGCGCGAGGGTGTTCAGGGAGCGCCCCAGGCCGGCGGCCACGACGAGTCCGACGAGCACGGGGACGGCCACGACGCCGGCGGTGCCGAGGTCCTTGCCGGCGAGCGCCCCGACCTGCCAGAAGCGCAGCTGGTCGAGCAGGCTCTGGCTCGACACGAGGACCGCCGTGGTGACCGACGACAGGGCGGCGGCGACGACCGCTCCGGCGAGCGCGAGGCCCACCGGCGACAGGCCCCGCCGGGCGACGGCCGCGATGCCGTAGACGAGCAGCGCCGCGAGCCCGGCCCCGACGAAGGCGAAGGGCAGGTACGCGGCGGTCCCGCTGATGCCGAACACCGCGATCCCGACGACCACGGCGAGGGCTGCTCCGGCGTTGATGCCGAGGATGCTCGGGTCGGCCAGCGGGTTGCGGGTCACGCCCTGCATCACGGCGCCGGCCACCCCGAGCGCGGCGCCGGCGAGCAGCCCCACGACGGTGCGCGGGACGCGGTTGCCGAGCACGATGAGTCCCACCTCGTCGTCCCGGTGCGGGTGCAGGACGACGTCGAGGACGGTGCCGAGCGGGATCGGGCGCGAGCCGAACGCCACGGAGAGCGCGACGGCCACCACGAGGACGGCGACGGCGAGCAGCGCTGCCCCGACGAGACGGGACCGCGAGGCGGGTGCCGGGCGGGGCCGGACTGCAGGGGTGACGGGTGAGGACGCGCGCATGGGAAGTGCGGCAAGCCTAATCCCGCCCCTCGTTCGGCGGCCCCCGAGGAAGCCCGGAGCCGGCGCAGGGTCCGTTCATAGGGTCGTCATGGGTTCGGCTCCTGTACTGGTCTCCGTCGACGCCCGACCGGGTCGTCGAGGAACGAACCGCCACCCCTCGGGTGGTCGAGGGACGACCGGAGAGCACCCATGAACGAGAACCCCGCCGACGACCAGCGCGCGACCGACCGTCCCGGCTGGGAGGCCCCGCACGCCGACCGCGACGCCCTCCGCCCGGCGTACGCCTTCGACGGCAGCGGCCCGTGGCTGTACGGCACCGACGGCTCGGGGCCGTACGCCTACACCCCGGACGGTCGCGGCCCGTACCTGCTCGGCAGCGCGGCCCTCGGCGGTCCCACGGACCCGCGTCCCGGTACCGCGAGCACGAGCACGGCGGCAGCAGGCGCGACGGCCGGCAGCACCCCCTGGGGCTGGACCTCGGGCGCGGCGGCAGCGAACCACCCCGGCGCGAAGCGCCCCCGGCGGCTCGGACTCGTCATCGGCTCGGGCGTCGCGGCGCTGGCGATCATCGGCGCGGCCGGTGGGACGGCGCTCGGCCTGTCCTCGCAGGGCACCACGACCACGTCGAGCCAGTCGCAGGGCACCACGACGCTGCCGGGCGGTGGCTCCGGCACGAGCGGCGGGACGAACGGCTTCACCGTGCCCGGGTACGGGAACGGCTCGGGCAGCGACGGCAGCAGCGGCAGCGGCAGCGGCAGCGGCAGCGGCAGCGGCAGCGGCAGCGGTACCGGCACGGGCACGGGCACGCAGACCGCCGCGACCCCGGCGACCGCGGCCCAGACGAAGGGCGTCGTGACGATCGACACCGTGATGAACTACGACACCTCGTCGCAGGCCGCGGGCACCGGCATGGTCCTCACCTCGGACGGCTTCGTCCTGACGAACAACCACGTGGTGCAGGGCGCCACGAGCATCGCGGTCACCGACGAGACGACCGGCAAGCAGTACCGGGCCGAGGTCGTCGGCACCGATGCCACGCACGACGTGGCCGTGCTCAAGCTGCAGGACGCGTCCGGCCTGTCCACGGTGACGCTCGACGACGACGGCGAACCGTCGACGGGTGACGCGGTGACCGACGTCGGCAACGCGGAGGGCACGGGCAACCTCGTCGCCGCCGCGGGCACGGTCACCGCCCTCGACCAGGACATCCAGGTGCAGAGCGAGTCCGGCACGGGCACGGAGTCGTTGCAGGGCCTGATCGAGGTCGCCGCGCAGATCGTCCCCGGCGACTCCGGCGGTCCGGTCCTGGACAGCGAGGGCGAGGTGGTCGGCATGGCCACCGCGGCGTCGTCGGGCTCCGCCGAGGTCACCGGGTACGCGATCCCGATCACGACCGCGAAGGCCATCGCGGACAAGATCCTCGCCGGGGAGTCCTCGGACACCGTCACCATCGGCCTGCCGGCGTTCCTCGGCGTCGAGGTCGGCTCGACCGCGACGACGCAGACCACCGCGGGTGTGCCGGTCGCCGGGACGGTCGACGGTTCGGGCGCCGCAGCAGCGGGACTGGTCGCCGGCGACACCATCACGAGCCTCGACGGCACGGCGGTCACGAGCAACGACGCGCTGACGTCCGCGATCCGCTCGCATGCCGTCGGTGACCGGGTGCAGGTCGGCTACACCGATGCATCGGGCACGGCGCACACCGTGACGGTGACCCTGACCGCAGGCCCCGCCGCCTAGCGAGGGCGCCGCGCGAGCGGCAGCGGCAGCGGCAGCGGCAGCGGCAGCGGTCTCAGCCGAGCAGCGCGCGCACCACGGACCGGTACACGTTCGCCGGGGAGTCGGACCGGAAGGCCGTCTCCCCGGCCTCCGTGCGTCCGACCCGGGCGAAGCCGATGCCCTCGGCGTGCACGACGACGACGGGGGCCGGTCGGCCCGGGCGACGGATCGACGAGACCGTCCACGGCGCGGCCCAGAAGCGCGCGAGCCGCGGGTCGGCCTCGGCGACGGCCACCGGCAGGTCCGGCGCGGTGTCGGCCGCACCCGTCCTGCGGGCCAGCAGGTCCGCGTGGAGCGACCCCGTGCGGAAGGGGAAGGTCCACGACGGGCGGATGCCGAGCCTCCCGGCCGCCAGCGCGACCACGCGCTCGACCGGCAGCCGGGCCACGGTGCCGCCCGTCTCGTCCGTCCCGTCCACGACGGTCTCCGACCAGGCCTGGAGGCGCGTGGTCCGCCCGTCGGGCAGGCGCTGTTCGAGGGTGACCGGCCGGGTGTCGTCGGCCCACGGCGCGAGGAGCTCCTGGGTGGTCTCGGGGAGCGTCCCGAGGCGGCCGACGAGCCCCGTCTGCACGAGCTCGCGACCGGCGGGCGAGCGCAGGAGCATCGGGTCCCACCGGCGTCCTGCCAGGCTGCGCAGGGTCGTGAGCGCGTCGGGACCGAGGTGCGTCCCGTCGAGCTGCGGGACCGGCGCCGCGACCGGCAGGGCCTCGAGCTCGCGCTGCGGGCGGGAGGGTGCTGGCTCGGTGGCACGGACCGACTCGAGCACGGTCGAGACCAGGTCGTCGGTCGTGAGCATCCGGGTGAGCGGCCGCTCGACGGTCAGGTCGACCCGGTGCCGACCGGTCACGAAGAGCAGGTGGGCGCCCGCGACGTCGCCGTCCTCGTCGGGGCGGACGTACTCGACCAGGCGTGCCGGGGCGCCCGCGGTCGTCCACGGGTCGCAGCCGATGAGCCGCAGGCCCTCGACCGACCCGGGCAGGCGTTCGAGCAGGCTGGTGTGCTCCTCGGCGACGGTGCGCTCCGAGGGGCGGGACCGGACGGTCAGGACGACGTCGTCACCGGTCAGCCGGAGGTCGGCCTGCGGGGAGTCCTCGCGGTGCCAGCGGTCAGGGCGGCGGAGCGTCAGGCGGGAGGTTCGGTCCTCGGTACCGAGCGGGACGGGGACGGCCATGGGTCGAGGCTACGTGGCGACGGCTGCGGGGACGGCGACGGCTCGCCGGTGCGCCGCGCGGGCGGAGCCTGCTCGCCGACGGGCGAGGGGTGGGGCTGCGTCCTCGGCTGCGTCGCCGGGATGCGTCGCCGGCTGCGTTGTCGGGCTGCGTCGCGGGGCTGCTTTGCGGGGCCCTTCACGGGCGGCGCGTCCGCGGCGTCGGCGGCGGGGGCACGTGCTTCGCCGCGACCACGTCAGCGAGCGGGACGTCGACGGGCCCCCGTCGCGTCTCGATCGTCACCGTGTCGACGGTCCGTGCGGACAGGGTGCCGAGGGCGTCGCGAGCGCCGTCCCCGACCCGTGCCCGCACGACGAGCCGCTCGCCGAGGGACGCCGCACGCAGCACGCCGAGCGCCAGCGCCCGGGCGAGGGCGTCCTGCTCGTTCGGTGCCCGGCCGTCGGGGTCCTGCTGCCGCGGTTCCTGCACCCGTCGAGCGTAGGGCCCGGTCGCACGGCTCGGGTGTCGGCCCGCTCGGGTCCCCGGCGCGGGCTGCTCGCAGGGCTGCGCCGCCTAGGGTGGTGGGATGGAGAAGGCGCGCGTCGACAGCTGGATCTGGGCGGTGCGGATCACGAAGACCCGGTCCGCCGCGACCAGTGCGTGCAAGGCCGGCCACGTCCGCGTGAACGGGGAACGTGCGAAGCCGGCGCAACCGGTCGCTCCCGGGGACGAGGTGCGGGTCCGTCAGCACGGGTTCGACCGCATCGTCGTCGTGCGGGGCATCATCCTCAAGCGGACGAGCGCGACCGAGGCGGCGAAGCACTTCGAGGACCGGACTCCGCCCCGGCTCCCTCGCGAGGAAGTCGGGTTCGTCCCGACCCGGGACCGAGGCGCCGGTCGTCCGAGCAAGCGGGAGCGCCGCGACCTCGAGAAGCTCCGCGGCCACTGACGCGACCGGGGGTCGCGCCGCCGTCAGACGAAGCGGACGGTCTGCTGCAGGCGGTCGCGGACGTCGAACACGTCGACCGAGCCCTCCGGGGAGAACACCCCGTTCAGGACCTGACCGAGGGCGCTGCGACGGACCACGAGCGCGGTGGGCTTGCGCGCCGACCCGACGACCTGAACGTCCTCGTCGACGGCGGAGTCCGGCACGACCATCAGCCGTCCGGTGAACTTCACGCGGGTCTGCTTCTGCACCGCTCGGGCCGCCCGCACGAGCTCCTTGACCGGACGCTCGCCCGGCGCCAGGGTCTCGCCGGCGATGTCACCGTGCTCGATGCGCACGGGAGCGCCCCAGTCGATCGACTCGACGGCCCAGAGTCCGCTCGGGGTCAGCACGGCGTGGTCGAGCTTGCCCTCGGCACCGGCGTCGAGGTCGTGCCACACGGTCACGCCGATGCCCATCTCCGCGATGATCGACGCCGTCGCCTCCTCCGCGAGGGCCTCGGCGAGCAGTCGGCGGATGTGCCGCGGCGCGGAGCGGACCAGCGCCGGGTCGTACGGGTCCTCGACGGGGTCGCCGAGGCCGACCCACTCGCGTTCGGCCTGCAGGAAGACCTCGCGGGAACGACCACCCGGGTGCCCGTACGAGCGCGCCCGCGGCCGGGAGTCGCGCCGAGCCGTCGGGGGCGCGAACCCCTCGCCGTCGTGTGACCAGACCGAGGACCCGGACGGACCGGACGCCGCGCTGGGGGTCGACGCGCGGGAGCCCGCGTCGTACGCCCGGCGGGCAGCAGGGGTCCCGATGCGCTCCCACGCGATCTGCACCTGGCGGAAGCGCCGGGCGTCACCACCGAGGTCGGGGTGGGTCTCGCGGGCGGCACGACGGTACGCACGGCGGAGCGCGTCGTCGTCGGCGGTCGCGGGGACGCCGAGGACCTCGTACGGGGTGGCGTCGGCCGGGCTGTCGGTCATGGCCCTGCGACACTACCCGCTGGAGCATCGGAGTCCGCCGCGTGCGGGCTGGGAGCTGCCGGGAGGCCCGGTGCACGTCCGACGCGCGCGTCGCGCCCCGGGACGCCGGCGTCTGCGTGGGACGCCGCGGTCCGACGCGCGCCCCCGCGCCGGCGAGACGACGGCGTCTGCGCGAGACGCCGCGGGATCCGGCGGCGTCTCGACGGCTCTGCGGCGTCCGGCACCGACGCCGGCGTCTCGCGTGCACAGCGGCGTCTCGCACCGAGGCCGGCGTCTCACGCGCACGGCGGTGTCCCGCACCGACGCCGGTGCGCCGCGCAGCTCGTCCGCGCGGACGTCAGTCGGCGGTGACGGCCGCGCGGATCAGGTCCGCGTGGGACTCGATCCACGCCACGTCGGCCCGGTACAGGTCGGCGTGCCCGTGCTCGAGGTCGCTGAGGAACTTCGGGTTCCCCGCGGCGGCCTCGGTCTCCATCGTCGTGACGAGGGCGACGAGCGAGGCCGTGATCGTCTCGACGAGCACCCCGCGGGAACGGTCGTCGAGCCCGTAGGCGCGGCAGAACTCCGCCGCGCGGTCGAGGCGTTCGTCGAGTCCCGGCGCCGAACTGCCCTCGACGAGACCGGTGGTGAACGGCGCGAAGCGGTAGACCGCGCTCGCGACGTCCCAGACGCGCGGACCGGGGTGCGCGGTGTCGAAGTCGATGAGCCCGACCGCGGCGATGCCGTCGTACACGCAGTTGTACGGCGCGAAGTCACCGTGCACGATCGTCTCGACCGGCAGCCGTTCGGCCTGCGACCAGACGTCGACCGCGTCGTCCCGCGGGTAGGTCGCCGCGACGTCGTGGTACTGGCGCAGCAGTCGCGCGGACGTGACGAGGGCCGCCTCGCTCGCGATCTCGGTGCTCCAGGGGTAGTTGCCCGCCGTGCCCGGCACGAAGCTCACCGTCTCGAGGGCGTCCCCGACGGCGATCGGTTCGGGTGCCGCGACGAAGCCCTGCTCGTGCAGGTGCGCGAGCAGCCGGTGCACCGTCGGTGTCCAGGGCCCCGCAGGGCGGTGCACACGGTCGTCGGCTCTGGTGACACGCTCCATCGTGACCTCCTGATCGGTACGTCTCCGTTGACGTGAGGGTCAGCGTAGCGACGCCGGGTGGGCGATGTCTCGATCCGGTCACGACGGCCGCGTGACGATCTCGCTCCACAACGTGTGCAAGCTTGCATGCAAGGCGTAGGATCGGCTGCCGTGAGCGACACCAGCACCGAGGTCTCCGCCGCAGGACGGGCGTACGAGCACGTCAAGCGGGCGATCATCCGCGGCGACCTGCCGGGCGGCACGGCGATCAGCGAGAACGTGCTCTGCCGGGAGATCGGCGTCTCGCGGACACCCGTGCACGAGGCGTTCCTGCGCCTGGCGGCCGAGGACCTCATCCTGCTCGGCGCCCGCCGGGGCGCCGTCGTGCGCCCGATGTCCCCGAACGAGGCGGCGGACGTGCTCGAGGTGCGTGAGGCGATCGAGTCGACCGCGGCGACCCGCGTCGTCACCGACGGCCGCGTGCCGGAACTGGCACCGCTCCTCCAGGCCGAGCTGGCGGAGCAGGAGGCGGCGGTGGCCGCCGGGGACGTCGACCGCTTCGTCGAGCGGGACGCGGCGTTCCACGGCGCCGTCGTCGCGGCGTCGCGGAACGCGATCGCCGTCCGCTTCGCGCGGACACTCGGCGACCGGCAGCAGCGGCTGCGGCACCAGCTGATGCGCGTGCGACCGGAGCAGTTGCAGGCGTCGCTCGACGAGCACCGGGCGCTCGCCGCGGCCCTCGACGACGGGGACGCCGAGCGGTACGCGGCGGTCCTCCGAGCGCACGTCGCGTCCCACCGGGGCGCGCTGTGAGCGGCGCGACCGGGAGCGTCCCGACCACCGGCTCCGTGCCGGTGCCGGCCAGCCGGGTGGCCCCGTGGGCGATGGTCTGGGGCGCGGTCTTCGTGTGCTCGTGGGGCGGCAACCAGTTCTCGCCGCTGCTGCTCATGTACGAGGAGCGGTCGCACTACACGTCCGTGCTCGTCAACGTCTTCCTCGGGGTCTACGTCCTCGGGCTCGCACCCGCGCTGCTCGTCGCCGGGTCGCTCTCGGACCGGCACGGGCGGAAGCCGCTCATGCTCGTCGGCATCGCCGCGGCCGTCGTCGGCAGCGGACTCCTGGCACTCGGGCCGTTCGGACCCGGCTTCCTCGCGGCCGGCCGGCTGTTCTCCGGCATCACGGTCGGCATCGCGATGGCGGTCGGCAACAGCTGGGTGAAGGAGCTCTCGCAGGGCCGCCACGACCCCTCGGCCGATGCCGGCTCCGGGGCACGGCGCGCGTCGCTGGCCTTCACGCTGGGATCCGGGATCGGTGCCCTCGTCGCCGGTGGGATCGCGCAGTGGGGGCCGGTGCCCGAGGTCCTGCCGTTCCTCGTGCACATCTGCGTCGCGGCACCGTTCGCCCTCGTCGTGTGGCGAGCGCCGGAGACCGCGGTGAACGGTGGCCTCGCCGGTCCGTGGTGGCGGCAGCTCGCGATCCCGAGTGCCGGGCACCGACGCTTCACGCGGGTGGTCGTCGTCGCGGCACCGTGGATCTTCGGGTCCGCTGCGATCGGCTACGGGTACCTGCCGACCCGGCTCGCGGGAGCGACCGGTCCGTGGGGCCTGGTGTTCGCGACCGCCGCGACCGTCGTCGCCCTCGGGGTCTCGAGCGCGGTGCAGCCGCTCGCCAAGCGCGTGCACTCGGTGTCCTCGGCGCGCGGGCTCGTCACCGCCGTCGCCGTGATGACCGTCGGGATCGGGGTCGTGCTCCTGGCGGTGGAGCTGCAGTCGGTGTGGGTCGGGCTCGCGGCGAACGTGGTGATCGGCGTCGGGATGGGGACCGCGCTCGTGTCCTCGTTGCTCGAGGTCCAGCGGATCGCCGGGTCGCGCGACCTCGCCGGCCTGACGGGAGCGTTCTACGCGGTGGCGTACAGCGGGTTCCTGGCGCCGGCGGTCATCGCGGCGATCGCGGGCGGTGCCGGGGTCCCGGT
Organism: Curtobacterium sp. 260; assembly: GCF_030803485.1. Lineage (NCBI taxonomy): Bacteria > Bacillati > Actinomycetota > Actinomycetes > Micrococcales > Microbacteriaceae > Curtobacterium > Curtobacterium sp. 260. Next base: position 228,042 of record NZ_JAURUY010000004.1, read on the forward strand.
GTCGGTGATCCTGGCCGTCGTGGTCGGGCTCGGGGTGGTGTCGTGGGTGGCGCTGCTGGTGTCGTCGAAGCGGTACGTGCCGGAGGGCTGACGCCGCACCGGACCGACGCAGCAGCGGACCGATGCAGCGGCGGCGGGCTACTGCTCGCGGAACCAGCCGGGGCCGCGGACCTCGGCGCCCAGGGCCTCGACCCGGGTGCGGAGCTCCCGGTCCGCCGTGACGACGACGACCGGTGCGTGTCCGTCGCCGAGCGCCGACCGGGCAGCCTCGACGATCGCGTCGTCGCCGGAGCCCTCGGCGCGGACGACCCCGACCGAGTCGGCCGCACCGCCGAGGTCGCCGGCACCGACGGCACCCGCCGCCGTGCCCGCAGCACCGGCACCCGCGCCGGCCGCCCGCGCCTCGCCCTCGAGCACCACCGTCCACCGCGGCCACCAGCGGGCGAAGGGCAACCCGAGCTCCCCCGCGCCCACGCCCCGTCCGGCGAGCGCCGCCACGGACGACAGCAGCCGCTCCGCCGCGCCCGCACGGTCCTTCCACCAGCCGTCCGGCACGCTGCCGACGACGTTCGCCGCGTCCACCACCACGTGCGGGACCGTCTCGATCGCGCCGCGCAGCGCCGGCCACGAGGCACCGAAGCCCGGGTGCAGCGGCAGCGCGTCGACCTCGGCGACGGGGACCCACGACAGCGCGAGGCTCTCGCGGTCCGCGATCACCGGCTCGAACGGGCGGCGGGCGCGACCGACGACGGTCGTGTAGGTCCAGAAGCCCAGGTCGAGCACGGCGGCGTGCCGCAGGTCGATGCCGTCCTCGGGCACCCCGGCCTCCTCCGCGGACTCCCGGAGCGCGGCGGTGACGGCGTCCTCGTCCTGGTGGCGTGCACCACCGGGGATCCCCCACGTGCCGCCGTGGTGGCTCCACTCCACGCGGTGCTGCAGGAGCACCCGTCCGGCACCGTCGTCGACGAGCAGGCCGGCCGCGCCGAAGCGTCCCCAGGCCTTGGTGCCGTCCGGTCCGACGGCCCACGCGTCGCCGGGGTCGCGGGGTCCGGGCGGCGGTCCGGGAGGGGTCACGTCAGGCACCCGTCAACACTGGCACACCGCACCCCCGGAGTGCCCGGAGGAGGTCGTCGGACGTCGTGTACGGTGTCGTCCGAGACACGGGGTGCCGCACCGAGCGGCTGAGATCACACCCGTCGAACCTGCTCGAGCTCGTACTCGCGAAGGGATCGTCCATGCACACTGCTGCGCCCGTACCCGGACCCGCCGGCTCCCCGTCCCCGGACTGGGCCGACCGCACCGCCACGCTGCTCGAGGAGGTGCGCGCCCGCAGCCCCCTGGTGCAGTGCATCACGAACACCGTGGTGCAGAACGTCACGGCGAACGTCCTGCTCGCCCTCGGCGCCTCCGCGGCGATGATCGACGTCACCACCGAGGCCGGTCCGTTCGCCCGCGTCGCCGACGCCCTGCTCGTCAACACCGGCACCCCGCACCCGGAGCCGCGCGCGGCGTCGGTCGAGGCGGCATCCGCGGCCGTCGACGTCGGCACACCGTGGGTCCTGGACCCCGTCGCGGTCGGCGCGCTGCCGGTCCGCACCGCCCTCGCCCGCGAGCTCCTCGCGCTCCGGCCGACCGTGCTGCGCGGGAACGCGTCGGAGATCCTCGCCCTGCTCGGCGACGCCGACGGCGGCCGCGGGGTCGACAGCACCGCCGGCACGGACGAGGCGCGGGCGGCAGCGCTCCGGGCGTCGGACGGGAGGCTCGTGGGCGCCGTGGCCGTGTCCGGTCCCGTCGACCTGCTGGTCGCGCCGGGTACCGGCGTGGTGCGGGTCGCGAACGGGTCGCCGCTGCTGACCCGCATCACCGGGGGCGGGTGCGCGCTCGGCGCGGTGGTCGCCGCCTTCGCGGCGGTGGTCCCGGACGACCCGGGCGCAGCAGCCGTCGCCGGGACGGTGGTGCACACGGTCGCCGCCGAGCTCGCCGCGCGTGACGCCGGCGGCCCGGGGACCTTCCAGCCGCTGTTCCTCGACCGGCTGGCGACGCTGACCCCCGAGGACGTCCTCCGGGTGGCGCGCATCACCACGGAGTCCGCACCACCGACGATCCCGGGGTCCGCTGCAGCGCCGACGGTGGTCCGACCGTGAGCGCCCCGACGGACCTGGGCGTCTACCTGGTCACCGACCCCGTGCTCGTCGACCGGCACGGCAGGGGCGTGCTCGGCGTCGTCCGTGCCGCGGTCGACGCCGGGGTGCGGCTCGTGCAGGTGCGCGACAAGCAGGCACCGGTCCGCGACCTCCTCGCCCTCACCGCCGCGGCGGCCGACGCCGTCGGGGACCGCGCGACCGTCGTGGTGGACGACCGGACGGACGTCGCGCTCGCCGCCCGACGTGCCGGACACCGGGTCGCGGGCGTGCACCTCGGCCAGTCGGACCTGCCCGTCGCGGCCGCCCGCGCGCTCCTCGGCCCGGACGCCCACGTGGGCCTCACCGCGAACACCCCGGCCCACCTGGCGGCCCTCGCGGAGCTGCCCCGCGGCACCGTCGACCTGCTCGGCGTCGGTGTCGTCCACCCGACCTCGACGAAGCCGGACCACCCGCCGGCGCTCGGCGTGGACGGCGTCGCCCGGATCACCGGTGCGGCGCGCCCGCTCGGGGTCCCGTGCGTCGCGATCGGCGGCGTGACCCTGGACGACGTCGCGCCGCTGCGTGCGGCCGGTGTCGCCGGTGTCGCGGTGGTGTCCGGGATCTGCGCCGCCGCCGACCCGCACGCGGCAGCGGCGGCGTACCTCCGCGCCTGGAGCGGGTCGTGACCGCCGCCGAGCCCGCCGTGGGCTCGACGTCGCCGCCGGTGCCGCCGGTGCCGGTGCCGGGGCGGCCGCACGTGCCGCGGGTCCTCAGCATCGCGGGCACCGACCCGACGGGCGGCGCCGGACTCCACGCGGACCTCAAGGCGATCACGGCGCACGACGGCTACGGCATGGGCGTCGTGACGGCCCTGGTCGCGCAGAACACCCACGGCGTGCGGTCGGTGCACGTGCCCGACGTCGGGTTCCTCCGCGAGCAGCTCGACGCCGTGTCGGACGACGTGGTGGTCGACGCCGTCAAGGTCGGGCTGCTCGGCACCGTCGACGTCGTCCGTACGGTCACGGACTGGCTCCGCGACCACCGCCCGCCCGTGGTCGTCGTGGACCCGGTGATGGTGGCCACGAGCGGCGACCGGCTGCTCGACCGGCAGGCGACCGCCGCGATGGGCGACCTGCTCGCGCTCGCCGACCTCGTGACCCCGAACCGCGCGGAGCTGACCGACCTCGTCGCGCTCGCCGGGGGCACCGCACCGACGCCCCTCGAAGCCGCACGGCTCGTGGCCCGTCGGTGGGACGTCCTGGTGCTCGCGAAGGGCGGGCACGACACGGGGCCGACCGCCGACGACGTGCTCGTCCGGCCCGACGGCTCCGCCCGCACCTTCCGGGGCCCGCGCATCGCGACGACCAACACGCACGGAACGGGGTGCTCCCTGTCGAGCGCGATCGCGACGCTCGCCGCACGGGACGGCGACTGGGAGCTCGCGGTCGGCGGGGCGAAGACGTGGCTCACCGCCGCACTCCGTGGCGCCGACGCGCTCCGGGTCGGGACGGGCAACGGACCGGTCGACCACGGTGCGCTCACCCGTGCCGCGCTCCCCCCGACGACCTGGACGGACCGGTGGTGGGCGGACGTCGCCGAGACCCTCGACCGGACGCTCTCGTGCTCCTTCCTGGAGGGCCTGCGTGACGGCACGCTCGACGGGGACGTGTTCGCCCGGTACCTCGCGCAGGACGTCCACTACCTGCGGGCCTACGAGCAGCACCTGCGACGGCTGGCCGCCACCACGGACGGCGACCCCGCGGCGTTCTGGGCCTCGGCCGCCGCGGGCTGCGCCGACGAGGCACGCGACCTGCACCACCGCCGCCTGGCGGGCACGCACGCCGACGACCCGGTCCACCCGACGTGCGCCGGGTACCTCGCCCACCTGCAGGCCGCGGCCGACAGCGGGTCGGTCGGGGTGCTCGCCGCCGCCGTGCTGCCGTGCTTCCGGGTCTACGCCTGGGTCGGCACGCAGCTCGGCCGCGCCCCGGAGGGACACCCCTTCGCGGACTGGCTCGGCGCGTACGGCGACCCGGCGTTCGCTGCGGCGAGTGCCGAGGCGACCGCGCGCGTCGAGGCGCTCGCGGCCGCCGCGGACCCGTCCGAGCGGGGGCGGATGGCGCGGGCGCACCGACGGTCGACCGAGTGGGAGCTAGCGTTCTTCCGGATGCCGACGGGACAGGTGGACCCGTCGGCTCGGGTCGACCCCGCGGACGCGGCGGACCCGCCGGAACCGGCGATCCTGGAGGACCCGTCGGCCCCGGCGGACCCGCCGGCGCAGCGCGACTGACCGGACCACGGCCGTCGCACGCGGCACGGGACGGACGGGAGGCTCGGGGCGGACCCGAGCCGTGCCTCCCGGCCGGTGCATCCTCCGTCTGCCGACTCGCCCGTCCGGTGGTCGTGCGGTCGCGTCAGCGCGCCGCCGGCGGCAGCCGGACCGTCTCGACCGTCAGCGCACGCCCGTCCACCGTGCCCCGCATCCACGTGAAGTCGGGCTGCCTGCGGCGGTCCGTCGGCGACCCGGGGTTGAGCAGGCGCATCCCCGACGGCGCGACCGAGTCCCACGGGATGTGCGAGTGTCCGAACACGAGCACGTCGGTGTCCGGGTACGCGGCGTCCGCCCGGCGCTCGCGTCCCGTCGCCGCACCGGTCTCGTGCACCAGGGCGAAGCGGAGGTCCTCCACCGTGAAGCGGGCCACCAGCGGCAGCCGGTCGTCGAACTCGGGGCCGTCGTTGTTGCCGCGGACGCCCTCGAACCGACGGGACCGACCCTGCACGGCGTCGAGGGTGGCGAGGTCGACCCAGTCCCCCGCGTGCACGACGAGGTCCGCCGCGTCGACGTCCGCCCAGAGCCCAGCCGGCAGGTCCTTCGCGCGCTTCGGCAGGTGGGTGTCGGAGAGCAGGACGAACGAGGTGGTCACGGGGCGTCGGGACCGTCCGTACCGGCGTGGCCGTCCGGCGTCGCGCGGGCGGGCATCGGCAGACCGGCCTCGTCGGCGGCGCCGAGTCGTTCGAGCAGCCCGGCGAGGAGCGCGATGTCGTCGTCCGACCAGTCGGCGAGTCGTTCCTCGAGCGCGTCGCGGTGCAGGCGCACCGAGCGGTCGAGGGCGGCACGGCCGGCGTCGGTCGCCTCGAGGGGCTTCGCGTTGCCGGAGCCGCCGTCGGTGGTCCGCACGAGCCCCGCCGCGAGCAGGCCGGACAGCTGCCGCGAGATCGTCGAGCGGTTGAGCCGCAGGTACCGGGCGATGTCGATCGCCATGCACCCGGGGTGCTGCACGACGAAGTCGACGAGGGACTGGTCGACGACGCTGAGCACGAGGTCGTCGCCGCGCGCCCGGATGCTCGCACGTCGCGTGATGCGGGCGAGTTCGGTGTAGGCGCGTCCGATGTCGCCGTTGCGGACCTCGTCGTCGGGGCGTCCGCCGTCACGGACCGCCGAGCTCGGGCTGCTCATCGCGTTCTCCAGCCTGTCACTGCGTGCGCCGGGTGCTCGGCGCTGGTGGGTGCCGCCACCCTACCGGCGGTCACGGGCTGCTCCCCCTCAGCGACCGGCGGCTGCGGCCTGCAGCGCGGGGATGTCGAGCTTGACCATGTCCTGCATCGCCTTGAACACCCGGGCGTTGGCCTCGGGGTCACCGCCGCCGGTCATCAGGTCGCCCATCATCGACGGGGTCACCTGCCACGTCAGACCCCAGCGGTCGTGCAGCCACCCGCACGCGAGCGGTCGGCCGCCGTCGGCGAGGAGCGCGTCCCACACCCGGTCGAGCTCGTCCTGCGTGTCGACGTCGACCTGGAAGGACACGGCGTCGGTGTGCGGGTGCCCCGGGCCACCGTTCATCGCCCGGTAGGGCTGTCCGAGGAGCGTGAACTCGACGACGAGGGCGGTGCCGTCCGGCGTCCGGGCGACGCTGTCGACCCGACTGTCCGGGAAGAGCGACGTGTAGGTCGTGGCGGCCTGTTCGGCCTGGTCGTCGAACCAGAGGAACGGGGTGATCGTGGGCACGGTGCCTCCGGGTGCTCGGGTGCGGCCGCGACGCTGCGGCCGGAGCGTGGGGTGGGTCAGTCCGCGGTGCCGCGGCTGAGCAGGTCGGCCTTCTCGGGGTGTTCGTCGAACCACTTGCCGACGAACCAGCACATCGGCACGATGCGCTTCGTGGTCCTCGCCTCGACGTCGGCGACGGCGTGCGCGACGAGCTCCGCCGCGTAGCCGTGCCCGCGGTGGCTCGGGACCGTGTACGTGTGCGGGAACGACACGGCGTCCTCCGCGGCCCGGTAGTCGAGCACGCTCACGAGCTCGCCGTCGACGTACATCGCGTAGCGGTCGCGGTCGGCTTCGTCGCGGAACTCGTGGGCCATGGCGCCATCATGCACCCGACGGGCAGCGGCCGCACGGCGACGACGGCCCGGGGCGACCGCCGGTGGGAATGCACTGCTCGGTGCCCCGCGTTGCACGACCGCATGACAACGATCGGCATCATCGGAGCAGGCAACATCGGATCCCAGCTCGCGCGCCTCGCCGTGCAGCACGGCCACGAGGTCGTGATCGCCAACTCGCGCGGCCCCGAGACCCTGCAGGACCTGGTCTCGGAGCTCGGCGAGCACGCCCGCGCGGCCACCCGCGACGAGGCGGCAGCAGCGGGCGACATCGTCGTCGTGACCACCCCGCTCGCGGCGATCGAGACGATCCCGGTCGAGCCCCTGGTCGGCAAGGTCGTCATCGACACCAACAACTACTACCCGCAGCGCGACGGCCACATCGCGTCCCTCGACGAGGAGACGACGACCACCGCCGAGCTCCTGCAGGACCACCTGCGCGGTGCCCGGGTCGTCAAGGCGTTCAACCACATCGCCGCCACGGCGCTGACCGACGAGGCCACCCCCGCCGGCACCCCCGACCGCCGCGCCCTGGTGGTCGCGGGCGACGACGCCGACGCCAAGCGGGTCGTCTCCGACCTGATCGACGACTTCGGGTTCGACGTGGTCGACGCGGGCCCCCTCGCCGAGGGCTGGCGCATCCAGCGCGACACCCCCGGGTACGTCACGCGGTACACCGCCGACGAGCTCCGGGGGAAGCTCGCCGAGGCGGAGCGCTACCGCGACATGTAGCCCCCACCTCCGCAACACGCCACGAAGGCGGTTCCCCGCAGCGGTACAGCTCGGCGCGGAGCCGCCTTCGTTGCGTCTCGCGAGCCCCGGCCGCGAGGTGTCCTGCGCGAAGTGGACTGCGCGACCCCGGAACTGGGGCTGCGCAGCGGTCCATGCACGCGGATAGAAATGACGATGGATCAGAAGAGCGAGGGAGCACGAGTGGCGTCGCACCGCATGCCGGACCGAGACCGGCCGCGTCGAGCGGTCCCTGCGTGGGTCGTCGCACCCCCCGAGGACACCGCCGTCGGCCGGGAGGCACCACTCGCCCCTGCCCCGCAGGCACCCGTCCTCGACGCGGTCGCGGCCGTCCCCGTGGTCGCCCCCGGGACGCCGGGTGCGGCGGGTCCGACGCTGCCGCAGGACCCGACCGACGTGCTGCCCGCCGTCGACGTCGTCGTGCCCGACTACCCGCCGCAGGAGCACCTGCTCCCGCCGGCCCCGACCTCGCCCGCGGTGCAGGTGCCGCCGTTCGACACCGCACCCCTGCCGGTGTCCCCCGTCGACGCCGCCGAGTCGGGCGGCCCCCTCACTCCGCCGGTCGACCCGACGCACAGCGCCCAGGCCCCGGCACCGGCACCGGTGCAGCCCCCCGCTCCCGCCGCCCCCGTCGTCGGACAGCCCCGCTTCTCGGTCCCCGGACTCGAGCACGTCCTGGTCGAGGGCGCGGAACCCGAGCCCTCCGGACCGATCGGGTACCGCACGCCGGCGCGCTTCGCCCGGCAGCAGGCACCGCGGCCGACCGTCGTCGACCCCGCGCCGTCCGGCTTCGACGCCGTCATCGCAGCGCCCGCCGCACCCACCGTCCAGGCACCGTCGGTCTTCCCGGGCGGCCCTGCCGCCGTGTCCACGCCGGCGGCCGCCGTGCCCACGGCAGCGGCTGCCGCACCCACCGCAGCGGCCGGGCCGTCTGCAGCCGGTTCCCCGGTCGCTGGCGGTGTGTCCGCGCCCTACCGGCGGGGTCGCCGGTCGGGACCTGCCGCGGCTCGCACCGGCACCGACGCCGAGGTGGGCGGGCACGACGACGGTGAGCAGGGCCTCCAGGCCGACCGTCGGGCGTCCCGCGACCGCAGCCGCACCGCGATCGGGGCGACCCCGGCAGCCGTGCTCGGCGCGGTGACCGGTGTCGCCGCCCTCGCCCTCGCCGCCTGGTGGTTCACGGCGCCGGCGACGGTGCACGCGACCGGACTGGTCCTCGGGGTGCTCGCACTCGCGCTGTCGGTGACGGCCCTCCGGACCCCCGCGGCGACGTGGCAGCGACCGGTGGCGCTCCTCGGGGCGGTGCTCGGCGGCGTCGGCACGCTCGTGCTCCTCTGGGCGGTCGCCGCGGCGCTGCTGGTACCCGCAGGCGTGACGCTGCCCGACCTCACCGGCACGGGGACGACGCCGAGCCTCGCGCCGTAGCGCTCAGACGGCGCGGACGACCCCGCGGGACAGGATCGCGCTCGTCAGGGCGTCGATCGGCTCGCGCTGCACGGTCGGGTTCGCGATGAGCACGTAGTCGACGGCGGGCAGGTCGGGCAGCGAGAGCCGCTGCGACACCTTCACGAGGTCGGCCGGGATCAGCGAGTGCGGGAACACCGCGACCCCGATGCCCGCCCGGACCGCCGCGAGCACGCCGTTCACGTCACGGGTGTTGCAGGTGATCCGCCAGGTGCGCCCGGCGGACTCGAGGGCGTCGATCGCCATCTGCCGGCTGATGCTCGGCGCCTGGTACGCGATCAGCGGGACGGGCTCGTCGGCTTCGAGCGCGATGCCGTCCTGCGCCATCCACACCATCTGGTCGGTCGCGACGCGGGTGCCCTCGGCGGACTCCCCCGCGGTCTGCTTGATGAACACGAGGTCGAGCTGACCCGCGTGCACCCGGCGGAGGAGCGGCGCGGACTGGTTCACCGTCAGCTCGAGGTTCACCTGCGGGTGCAGCCGGCGGAAGTCCCGCAGGATGCGCGGCAGCTGCGTGATCGCGAGGTCGTCCGCCGCACCGAAGCGGAGCCGGCCGCGGGTCGCGGCCCCGGAGAAGTACGCGTCGGCGGTCGCGTGCGCGGCGAGGATCGAGCGGGCGAACCCGGCCATCGCGTCGCCGTTGTCGGTGAGCGCCACCCCGCGGGTGTCCCGGGCCACGAGGGTCCTCGCCACCGCGGTCTCGAGCCGACGCACGTGCTGCGAGACGGTCGGCTGGCTGATGCCGAGGCGCTGACCGGCGAGCGTGAAGCTGCCGGTCTCGGCGACGGCGAGGAACGTGCGGAGCAGCACCGGGTCGAGCACGTGACCTCCTCCGGCGGACGGGCCGCCGCCATTCGACTTCGCAATGGAGTGATAGCCACCATAGGGGTGTCGAATGGGCCGGCGCCACGTAGTTTCGAACGGGTACCGACTCCACCCCCGACGATCCGGAGCCCCACCACCGTGAGTGCGTCATCGACGACCCTCCCTCCACCCACCGAACCACTCCCGATCCAGGCCGAACGTCCACCGTGGCGGCACACCCTCATCGCCCTGTCGGTCCCGAACTTCCGGCTGTTCACCGCGACCAACCTCGTCGCGATGACCGCGGGCTGGATGCAGCGGATCGCGCAGGACTGGCTCGTCCTGCAGCTCACCGGCTCCGTCGCGCAGGTCGGCATCACCGTCGCGTGCCAGTTCGCGCCGATGCTGTTCTTCGGGCTCTGGGGCGGGGTGCTCGTCGACCGGTTCTCGAAGCGCGCGCTCATGATGCTCACCCAGGGCGCCTTCGCGGTGCTCTCCGCACTGCTCGCCGTCCTGACCCTCACCGGCGTGGTCGAGGCGTGGCACATCTGGGTCATCGCGTTCCTCGTCGGGATGGTCACCGTCATCGACAACCCCGCGCGGCAGGTCTTCGTCACCGAGATCGTCGGGCACCAGCACCTGCGGAACGCGATCAGCGTCAACTCGAGCGTGTTCCAGCTCGGCGGGATGATCGGGCCCGCGCTGTCCGGAGCGCTGCTCGTCGCCGTCGGGGCGGGGTGGTCGTTCGGGGTGAACGCGATCGCCTGCGTCGCCGTGGTCGTGACGCTCGGGTTCCTCCGGACCTCGGAGCTCCACCGGACACCGCCGATGCCGCGCGCCAAGGGACAGCTCGTCGAGGGCCTGCGCTACGCCGTCCGGAAGCCGACGATCCTGGTGCCGGTCGTGCTCATGGCGTTCTTCTCGGTGTTCGCCCTGACGATGCCGGTGCTGCTCTCGGCCTTCGCGTCCGAGGTCTACGACGTGGGCGCGGGCGGCTACGGGGTGTTCAACTCCGCGGTCGCGGTCGGAGCCCTCGCCGGGGCGCTGCTCTCGACCAGGCGCGCGACCGTGCGGCTGCGGACGATCGTCGGCGGGGTGTTCTGGACGGGCGTGCTGCTCGTCGTGAGCGGCTCGATCCCGGTGATCGCGCCGTTCACCGTGGCGCTCGTCGCGGTCGGGATGTCACAACTGCTGTTCATGACGGCGTCGAACTCGCTCGTGCAGCTGTCGTCGAACGTCGCGATCCGAGGCCGGGTGATGTCGCTCTACGTGCTCGTGCTGCTCGGCGGCCAGGCCGTGGGCGGGCCGGTCATGGGGCAGGTCGTCGACCACTTCGGCGCGCACGTCGGCATGGTGGTCGCCGGGGGCGTCCCCGCGGTGGCGGCGGTCGTCGCCGGCGTCGTGCTCGCACGGCGGGGCGGGCTGCACCTGGCGGTGCGGATGCGGCACCACGTGCCGCTGCCCGCGATCGAAGCGCGGTAGCGCGCGGTAGCGCACGCGCCCCGCGGCGCGCGGGGCGCGGGGCGCGGGGCGCGCGGCTGCGGGGCGCGCGGCTGCGGGGCGCGCGGCTGCGGGGTCGCGGCGCGCGGCGCTGGAGCACAACCGAAAGCACGTCGCGCCACGGGAACACACGGCGCGACGTGCGTTCCGTTGTGCAGCAGCACGCCGCACCACGCGACGGACGGAAGGCACGGGCCGGCCCACACCGCGCCTCCCGTCCGGCGACGGAACACGCGCAGGGGCGCGGCACAACCGAAAGCACGTCGCGCCACGGGAACACGTGGCACGACGTGTGTTCCGTGGTGCGAGAGCGCACCGCACCACGCGACGGACGGGAGGCACGGTGCGAGCCCGCACCGTGCCTCCCGTCCGTCAGCGGGTCGCGCCGGCCGCTCGTGTCAGTACGCGACGCCGAACCGCGCGCGGTGGTGCGCCGGGTGCTCGATCTCGTCGACGATCGCGATCGCGTAGTCCGCACCGGAGATGTCCGAGTTGCCCTCGGCGTCGGTGAGGAGCAGGTCGTCCGTGGTGCGGTAGGTGCCCCGACGCTCGCCGGGGTTGTACCCGCCGAAGGCCGCGGCCGGGCTCACGTAGAACCAGTCGACGTCGCCGGTGTACCCACCGGAGCGCAGCCGGTCGAGGATCTCACCGTGGCTCTTCGCCTCGCCCTTGAAGGCGTCGGGGAACTCGGCGGTCTCGTAGAGCGCCGGACCGCCCTCGGCGACGAGCAGCGAACCCGCACCACCGACGATGCCGAGCCGGGCGCCGGCAGCAGCTGCTGCGTCGACGAAGTGCTGGAACTTGTCCTTGAGCTCACTGCCGTCCGCCTGGACCGCGTGCAGCGAGACCACGACGACGTCGGCGTCCTTCGTGACGTCCGCCACGAACGACGGGTCGAAGGCGTCGCCCTGCGCGAGGGTGAGCCCCTCGGCGGCGTCGAGCTTGGAGGTGTCGCGAGCGACGGCGGTGACGGCGAGACCGCGGGACAGGGCCTCGCGGACGATGGCGGAGCCGGCGTACCCGGTGCCGCCGAAGACGACGATGTTGGTCATGAGAGTCCTTCCGTGACTGGTGCGACCGACGGTACTCGCGTTACTCTCTTCTGGGAAGTAGGCACCTCACAGTGCGTAACGGAGGTCGGGATGTCAGCACTCGAGTACAGCCCCTACGCGGCGGACTGCCCCTCGCGGCAGCTGCTCGACCGCATCGGCGACCGGTGGAGCGTGCTGGTGATCGGGTCGCTCGTCGACGGACCGCAGCGCTACTCCGCCGTCGCGAACCGGGTGCAGGGGGTGTCGCAGAAGATGCTCACGCAGACGCTGCGCGCGCTCGAGCGGGACGGACTGGTGACACGCACGGTCTTCCCCGAGATCCCGCCGCGGGTCGAGTACGAGCTCACCGAGCGGGGTCGCTCGCTGCGCGCGGTGCTGGCGCCGCTCGAGGACTGGGCGACGTCGCACATGGCGGACGTGCAGGACTCGCGCGACGTGTACGACGCGCGCTGAGCGCGTCGCCGTGTGGCGCTGTACCGCGCAGCACCGGGACCCGCACGGCACCGGTGCGGCATCACGCGGCGCCGCGGACACGCGCGGCCGACCGCCGCTGACCGTCCGCAGGAAGACCCGGGAACCGGCGGTGGTTGCCTGGACACATGCGATCGATCGTCTACACGAAGCCCGGTGACAGCAGCGTCCTCGACCTGGTCGAGCGGGAGGTCCCCCAGCCCGGCCCCGGCGAGGTCCGCGTCCGCGTGGTCGTCTCCGGTGTGAACCCCACCGACTGGAAGGCCCGCGCCGGCGGTACCTACGGCGACGGCCTGCCCTTCCCCGAGATCACCCCGAACCAGGACGGCGCCGGCGTGGTCGACGCCGTCGGCGAGGGCGTCGAGACCCTGCACGAGGGCGACCGCGTGTGGCTGTACATGGCAGCCGCCAGCCGTCCCACCGGCACCGCGCAGGAGTACACCGTCGTCCCGGCAGCGCGCGCGGTCGTGCTGCCCGAGGGCACGAGCTTCGACGTCGGTGCCTCGCTCGGTGTCCCGGCGATGACCGCCCACCGCGCACTCACCACCCACGAGGACGGTCCGGGCCGCCTGAGCCCCGGTGCGCTCGAGGGCCGCACGGTCCTGGTCGCCGGTGGCGCCGGTGCCGTCGGCCACGCCGCGATCCAGCTCGCCCGGTGGGCCGGCGCGACCGTGATCAGCACGATCAGCTCCGACGAGAAGGCTGCCCTGGCGACCGCCGCCGGGGCGCACCACACCGTGAACTACCGCGACGAGGACGCCGCCGCGCGCATCCGCGAGATCGCCCCGGACGGCGTCGACATCGTCGTGGAGGTCTCGATCCCGCAGAACGCCCAGCTCGTCGCCGACGTCCTGGCGAACCACGGCGTCGTGTCGATCTACGCGAACAACGGTGGCGACGACGCGACGCTGCCGATCCGTCCGAACATGTCGGTCAACGCGCGCTACCAGTTCCTGCTGCTGTACACGATCGGCGACCGAGCCCTGGCTGCCGCCGCCGAGGACGTCACCGCCGCGCTGCGCGCCGACGTCCTGCCCGTCGGCGAGGACGCCGGCCTCCCCCTGACGCGCTTCGCGCTCGAGGACACCGCGGCCGCGCACGACGCCGCCGAGGGCGACGCGGTCGGCAAGGTCCTGATCGACGTCGCGTCCGAGTAGGACCGGTCACCGACGCGACCGGGTGACGGACGGGAGGCGCGACCCGCGTCCGGACGCCGCGTCACCGACGCGACCCGGTGACGGCCTGGAGGCGCGTGGCGGATCCGCCCCGCGCCTCCCGGCCGTCCCGCGCCCACCTGGTACACAGGACCCATGACCGACGTCTCGACGCCCGCGCCCGGAACCAGAGCTCTCGTCCTCGGGGGTGGCGGCGTCGCCGGCATCGCGTGGGAGGTCGGGGTCCTCTCCGCCCTGCAGGACGCCGGGGTCGACCTCGATGCAGCGGACCTCGTCGTCGGGACGAGCGCCGGCAGTGTCGTCGGGTCGTTCGTCCGCGCCGGCGCCGTGGCCCAGGCGTACGAGCAGCAGCACGCGCCGCTGCCGAGCACCTACGTCGAGCCGGAGCGGATCGCCGGCGAGGACTTCCAGGACCGCCTGCTGCAGGTGCTCGCGGGCGCGACCTCGGAGCAGGACGCCCGCGCGCGGCTCGGCGCCGTGGCGCAGCAGGTCGTCACCGGGCAGTCCGACGACGAGCGCACCGCGACCTTCACAGAGACCCTGCCGTCGACCGACTGGCCGGCGGAGCGGCTCGCGCTGACGACGATCGACGCCCTCGACGGGGCGTTCCGGGTGCTGACCGCGGAGTCGGGCGTGCCGCTCCCCCGCGCCGTGGCCGCGAGCTGCTCCGTGCCGTTCGTGTGGTCCCCCGTGCACATCGACGGCGTCCCGCACTACGACGGTGGCCTCCGCTCGGCCACCAACGCGGACGTCGCCGCCGGGTACGAGCGAGTGCTCGTCGTCGCGTGCGGGCCGGAGGGACCGTCGCCGCTCGGGCCGTGGCTCGACCTGGCGGTGGAGTCCCTGCGGGCCGGCGGCAGCTCGGTCGAGACGATCGTGGCGGACAGCGGGGCGCAGCACGCGTTCGGCGAGAACTCGTTGTCACTGTCGACGCAGGCGCCCTCGGCGACCGAGGGTCGTCGGCAGGGCGAGGCGGCGGCGGAGGCGATCGCGGCGTTCTGGGCGTAGCCGTCGACGGTCGCCGGCGCGGTGCCCGTCAGGTCTCGAGCGCGCGGTCCGCGACATCACACCCGTCGATCGACGGGTGCGGTGTCGCACGATGCACGCGCACCGGGTGCGGTCGCATGCTCCGACGTTGCACGCGTCGATCGACGCGTGCAACGTCGCGAGGACGGGCGGCAGCCGTCAGACGAAGGCGGCCTCGCCCGTGATCGCCCGGCCCACGATGAGCGTGTTCACCTCGCGCGTCCCCTCGTACGAGTAGATCGCCTCGGCGTCGGAGAAGAACCGCGCGACACCCTTGTCGAGGACGATGCCGTTGCCGCCCTGGACCTCGCGGCACCAGCCGACGGTCTCGCGCATCTTCGCCGTCGCGAACGCCTTCGCCATCGCGGAGTGCTCGTCGCCGCCGATCCCCTGGTCCTGCATCGCCGAGGCCTGCGTGCACAGCGCGATCGACGCGGTGATGTTCATCAGGGACCGCACGAGCAGGTCCTGCACCATCTGGTGCGCGGCGATCGGCTTGCCGAACTGCACGCGCTCGCGGGCGTAGGCGAGCGCTGCCTCGTAGGCACCGATCGCGATGCCGACGGCCTGCCAGGCGACCTCCGTACGGGTGAGCCGGAGCACCGCCGCCGTGGTGCGGAACGAGTCCGCGCGCTGGAGTCGGCGCGACTCGGGCACCCGGACGCCGTCGAGCACGATGTCGGCGTTCTGCACGGTGCGCAGCGCGATCTTGTCCTCGATCTTGGTGGCGGTGAAGCCCGGCGTGTCCGTGGTGACGAGGAAGCCCTTGACCTGCTGGTCGGCGACGTCCTTCGCCCAGATCACGACGACGTCCGCGAAGGTCGCGTTGCCGATCCACCGCTTCTCGCCGTCCAGCACCCAGGTGTCGCCCTCGCGCCGCGCCGTGGTGCGGAGCCCGCGCGCCGAGTCACTGCCCGACAGCGGCTCGGTGAGCCCGAACGCGCCGACGACCTCGCCTCGGGCCATCCGCGGCAGCCACTCCTGCTGCTGCTCGTCGCTGCCGCCGACGGCGATCGAGTTCATCGCGAGGCCGGACTGCACCCCGATGAACGTGGAGACGCCGGCGTCGATGCGACCGAGTTCGAGCGCCGCCCAACCGCGGTACACAGCCGAGTTCTCGAAGTGCCGCACGAGCGGGATGCCCGGGCCGTACATGCCGAGCTCGGCGAGCGGCGCGATGGTCTGCACCGGGAACTCCGCACGGGCCCAGTACTGGTCAGCGATCGGACGGACCTCGGCCTTGAGGTACGCACGCAGCTGCCCGAGCGACTCCCGCTCACGGGCCGTGAGCCCCTCCTGGAACCGGTAGAAGTCGGACTCGAGCAGGGGCGTGTCGGTGATCGACGTTGACATGACACCAACAATGCATCATTCTCGAAAACGTTGCAAGACCGGCATCGGCACTCAGGGGGAACGATGAGGAACGAACCACTCGGCACGCTCGGGTCGACGCTCGTCCCGAGCGCGCTGGCCGCCAGGCTGGAGGCCCACGGCGACTCCCAGCGCGCGTTCCGTTCCGCACGACGCGCGTTCATCGACGGGGCCAGAATCGACATGGGCTCGCTCGCGTCGTCGCTCGGTGTCGACCGCACGTCGCTGTTCCGGTGGGTCGGCAACCGCGACCAGTTGCTCTCGGAGATCCTGTGGTCGCTCGCCGTACCGACGTTGGACGCCGCGGGGCGGGCGGCGGCCCCGTCCGGCGCGGCGCGGATCGTCGACGTGCTCGACCACTTCACGGCGGACCTCATCCGCGCGCCGTACTTCCGCGCCTTCCTGACCCGCGAACCGAGCCGCGCCCTGCGCCTGCTCACGACGACCGACAGCGACGTGCAGCGCCGGTTCGTCGCCGTCGTGACCTCCGTCATCGCGACGGAACAGGAGGCCGGGGCGTTCGACCCGGCACCGCTGTCCGCTGAGGAGCTCGCACGGCTGCTGGTCCGCGTGTCGGAGTCGTTCACCTACGCGGACCTGATCTCCGGCGACGACCCCGATCCCGTCCGGGCGAGGACGACGTTCGCGTACATCCTCCGCCCGTGACGGCCGGGGCCCGTCGCCGTCCGGTCACTTCTGCGCGGCGAGCTCCAGGTTGATGTCGTCCGGGTCCTGCACCGAGAGGATGACCATGCCGGCGTCCCCGAGGTCGGTGACCTCGCCGTGCTCGATGCCGGCGGCGTCGAGGCGTTCGGCAGCGGCGTGCAGTTCGTCGACGGAACCCACGACGAAGCTCACGTGGTCGAGGCCGACGGTGTCCGGGTCGAAGCGCTGCCCGCTCGGCGCGACCGGACGCAGCCCGAAGAGCTGGTCGCCGACCGGGAAGATCGCGCCGCCGTAGAGCCGCTCACGGTCCTCGGTGATGCCGGGCTCGTCGGCGTGCTCGCTGAAGTCCATCGCCGGTGCCGTACCGAGCAGCTGCTCGTAGAAGGCCTTGCTGCGGTGGATGTCGGTGACGGTGACCCGCACGTGGGCGAGGCCGAGGGGCTTGACGATCTGTTCGCTCATGCACCCGAGCCAACGCCGGAGGGCTGAGCGACACCGGGCAGCGTGCGGCTACCGGCCAGCCCGGCGCACCCGGTCGGTCAGGCGTCCGACGGTCGAGGCGCCGCGAGCTCGAGGTTGATGTCGTCCGGGTCCTGCAGCGACAGGACGACGAGCCCGAACGGTTCGAGGTCCGTGACCGCACCGTGCACGATGCCCGCCGCGTCGAGCCGTTCGACGGCGCGGTGGAGGTCGTCCACGGACCGGACCCGGAGGCTGAGGTGGTCGAGGCCCACCCGGTCGGGGTCGAAGCGGTCCCCCGCGGGAGCGACCGGTCGGAGCCCGAGCGTCTGCCCGTGGAACGTGAACGAGCACCCGCCGTACGTCCGCCAGGGGTCGTCGTGGATCGCGGGGTCGTCGATCTCGTCGCTGAAGTCGCTCCCGGGGGCCGTGCCGAACAGCTGTTCGTAGAACGCCTTGCTCCGTCGGATGTCCGTCACGGTCAACCGGACGTGCGCGAACCCCTGCGGATCGACGATGCCGCCGTCGGCCGTCCTCACCGGAAGCCCGCGGTGTCGAGGACGTGCCGAGGGAGCCCGTGGCCCGTGCAGCGATCTCGACGTCGGACGCCTCGGAAGACGTCGCGCACGTGGTCGCCGCAGCCGGTCCACGAGGTCTTGCCGCACACCGGGCACTGGACGGACTCGCACATGCGATCGACGGTACGCAGCGCGACTGCCGGACGGTACGGCGCACCGTCCCCCGCACGTCTGACGGTCCGGAAGGCGCACGGATTGCCTCGCGCATCGAACCACGAACGCGACATCGAACCAGCGCCCGGTGCTGGTTCGATGTCGCTTCCGTGGTTCGACTCCGGCCGCCCGCGCGTCGGGCGGCCCGGTCGAGCCGCCCGACGCCGGTCAGATCAGCGCGTCGGTGAGGTGGTTCGGCGTGCCGAAGCGGTGCGCCGTGATCGACACCGCCTGCTCGCGGAGGAACGGGAGCAGCTCGATCCGCCCGGCCTCGGTCACGGGCTCCCCGTACACGGCGACGTCCGGACGGCCACCGATCGCGGTCGTCAGCGCCGCGGTGTCGCCGCCGACGAGCCGCACGCGGGTGGACTCGCCACGCTCGATGCGCTTCGCGAAGGCCTCGTCTGACTGCCCCTCGGCGACGGACCGGACGTTCGGGAGGGCCCGGACGGCCGATGCGACGACCGACGGCAGCGCGGCCACCGACGAGACGTCGATCGTCGTCCCGGCGCGGACCGCCGCGGCCACGACACGCACGAGGTCGGCGACCGCGGGCTCCTCCGCCGACGCCAGGCGGACATGGACTCCGGGGTACGGCAGGTACCGCGCGATGTTCCGCTCGGCCGAGAGCGCCGAGACGTCGACCGCTGCACCGAAGAGCGACGACCAGGCCTGCTCGTCGGACGCGGCGGCCCGCTCGAGCGACTCCGACGTGACCCCGGCTGCGCTGAGGAACGAGCGCACGGGGGCGGACGTCGCCCCACCGGCCGACGCCGGTGCCGGCGACCACGAACCGAGCCCGAGCAGGTAGTTCAGCCCGCCCGCCTTGGTGCCGGCTCCGACGGCGGACTTCTTCCACCCGCCGAAGGGCTGCCGCCGCACGATGGCACCGGTGATCCCGCGGTTCACGTAGAGGTTGCCCGCCTCGATCCGGTCGAGCCACGTGCCGATCTCGGACGCGTCGAGCGAGTGCAGTCCCGAGGTCAGGCCGTAGTCGACCTCGTTCACGATGTCGATCGCCTCGTCGAGGGTCTTCGCGGTCATGATGCCGAGGATCGGGCCGAAGTACTCGGTGCGGTGGAACGCCGACCCACGCCGGACGCCGTCGCGGACACCGGGGCTCCACAGCTTGCCGGTGTCGTCGAGGCGCTTCGGTGCGACCGCCCACGACTCCCCCGAGCCGAGCGTCGTCAGGCCCTCGAGCAGCTTGCCGGCGGCGGGCTCGATGATCGGCCCCATCTGCGTCGTCGGGTCGGTCGGGTACCCGACGGTGAGCGAGGACACGGCGTCGAGGAGCTGCGAGCGGAAGCGGCGCGACGACGCGACGGACCCGACGAGCACGACGAGCGAGGCGGCGGAGCACTTCTGCCCGGCGTGCCCGAAGGCGGAGGCGACGACGTCCTTGACCGCGAGGTCGAGGTCGGCGGACGGGGTGACGATGATCGCGTTCTTGCCCGACGTCTCCGCGAGCAGCGGCAGGTCGGGACGGAACGACCGGAACAGCTCGGCCGTCTCGTACGCGCCGGTGAGGATCACCCGGTCGACCTGGGGAGCGGCGACGAGCTGCTTGCCGAGGTCGTCCTCGGCCACCTGGACGAAGGCGAGCACGTCGGCCGGGACGCCGTGGGCGTCGAGCGCGGTCTCGATGACCGTCGCCAGCACGGCACCGCAGCGCTCGGCCGGCGGCGCGGGCTTCAGCACGACGGCCGAGCCGGCAGCGAGGGCCGCCAGGGTCGAGCCGGCCGGGATCGCGACGGGGAAGTTCCACGGCGGCGTGACCAGCGTCAGCGCGGCCGGCGAGAAGGACGCGCCGTCGACGTCGTCGAGCTGCGCGGCGAGCTCGCCGTAGAAGTGCGCGAAGTCGATCGCCTCGGACACCTCGACGTCGGCCTGGTCGATCGTCTTCCCTGCCTCGGCCGCCATGACCTCGACGAGGGCGGCGCGGTTCGCCTCCAGCGCGTCACCGACGGCGTGGAGCACCGCACCGCGCGCAGCACCGGACCACGAGCCCCACTCGGTCCCGGCGGCGCGGACGCGACCCAGGACGGTCTCGAGCTGCTCGGCGGAGGTGAGCCGGGCCTCCTGGACGGCGCGTTCCCCGAGCGTCGACGTGGCGACGCGCGACGTGATGGCCGCACCCCACTCGCGGACCGTCGCGACCGACGGGTCGCTGTCCGGCGTGTTCTCGAAGTGACCGAGGCGGGGCCGCTCGACCGCCGCGTACCGGTCGCCGACGCGGTGCGGCGCCGGGGCGTCCAGGCCGCCGGGCTGTGAGAGCGGGGCCAGGGAGTCGCGGAACCGGGCTTCCTCGCGGGCGAAGAGCGCGGGCGACGACGCCAGCGAGAAGACCGCCGACATGAAGTTCTCCTGCGACGCGCCTTCCTCGAGCCGTCGGATCAGGTAGGCGATCGCCACGTCGAACTCGCCCGGGTGGACGACCGGCGTGTAGAGCAGCAGCGAGCCGACCGTGCGACGGACCGCCTCGGCCTGCCCCTGCGCCATGCCGAGCAGCATCTCGAACTCGATGCCGTCACGGACGCCGCGCTCCCCGGCGAGCAGCCAGGCGTGCGCGACGTCGAACAGGTTGTGCCCGGCGACGCCGACGCGCACGTTTGCGATGCGCTCGGGCGTGAGGGCCCAGTCGAGCACGCGCTTGTAGTTGGTGTCCGAGTCCTGCTTCGTGTGCCAGGTGGCGAGCGGCCACCCGTGCACCGAGGCCTCGACCTGCTCCATCGGCAGGTTCGCGCCCTTGACGAGGCGGACCTTGATGTCGGCACCGCCGCGGGCACGACGAGCGGCCGACCACTCCTGCAGGTGCTGCATCGCGGCGAGCGCGTCCGGCAGGTACGCCTGGAGCACGATGCCGGCCTCGAGGTCGGTGAGCTCCGGCTCGTCGAGGAGCTTCGTGAAGACCGCGATCGTCAGGTCGAGGTCCTTGTACTCCTCCATGTCGAGGTTGATGAACTTGCGCGGCGAGCTCTGCACGGCGCGACGGAAGAGCGGGCGGAGCTTCGCGATGATGTCCTCGACCGCGTGGTCGAACGCCCACGGCGAGTGCGGGTGCACGGTCGACGAGACCTTGATCGAGACGTAGTCGACGTCGTCACGGGCGAGGAGCCGCTGCGTGCCCTCGAGCCGGCGCGAGGCCTCCTTCTCACCGAGCACCGCCTCGCCGAGCAGGTTCACGTTCAGCCGGACGCCGTCGCGCTTGATCTTCGCGATCGCCGGCCCCAGCTTGGCGTCGGTCGCGTCGACGATGAGGTGTCCGACCATCTCGCGGAGCACCCGCCGCGCGATCGGGACGACGACACCGGGCAGCACCGGGGCCATGCCACCGCCGAGCCGGACGAGCCCGCGGAGCGCGGCGGGCAGGAACCCCGGCGCACCGGGCGCGATCTGCCGGAGCTTCCGGGCGGCCACCCCGAGGTCCTCGGGCCGGACGACGCCGTCGACGAACCCGACCGCGAAGTCGAGCCCGGCCGGGTCGGCGAGGACGCCTGCGAGCTGCTTCGCCGAGCCGTCGACCGGGTAGGTCTCGGCCTCGGCCAACCACTGGCGGACGAGGGCGACGGACTGGCCCGCCAGGTCGTCGTGCGGGGTCGGTGCGGCTTCGGCGTCGCGTGCCTGGAGGTCGGTCATGGGTTCAGTGTGGAGTTCGAGAAGCGTAAGCGGAAGCAACTCCTGCTGATGCGTACCGTGCAGGACAGCTACTGTGTCTGCATGCTCGACGTCCGTCGTCTCGTCCTCCTCCGGGAGCTCTCGATCCGGGGCACCGTCGCAGCCGTCGCGGAGGCCCTCAACTTCACCCCGTCCGCGGTGTCGCAACAGCTCGCCGTGCTCGAGCGTGAGGCCGGCGTGCCCCTGCTCCGCAAGGTCGGCCGTCGCCTGCAGCTCACCCCGCAGGCCGAGGTGCTCGTGCAGGCCGCCGGGCACGTGCTCGACGTGCTCGACCAGGCGCAGGCGCAGGTGGAGTCGTCGCTCCCCACGGTGCAGGGACGGGTCCGCGTGGCGGTGTTCCAGTCGGCCGCCCTCGCCCTCATGCCGAACGCGCTGCACGAGATGGCCGTCGCGCACCCGGACGTGCGCATCGAGATGGTCCAGCGCGAGCCCGAGACGGCACTGCACGAGACGTGGGCCCGCGAGTTCGACATGGTGATCGCCGAGCAGTACCCGGCACACACCGCGCCGCACCTGTCCGGGCTGCACCGGTCGGACCTGACGACGGACGAGGTGCGCCTCGCGCTGCCGCCGGTCGACACGGCCCTGGCACCGGTGTCGTCCATCGAGGACGCCGAGGCGATGCCGTGGGTGATGGAGCCCCGCGGCACGGCGTCGCGGCACTTCGCCGAGCAGGTCTGCCGCCGGTGGGGCTTCGAGCCCGACGTGCGGTACGAGACCGCCGACCTGCAGACCCAGATCCGCCTGGTCGAGTCCGGGAACGCCGTCAGCCTCATGCCCGACCTGATGTGGACGGGTCGGACCACCACGTGCCGGCTCGTCGACCTGCCCGATAGTCCGCGACGGACGATCTTCACCGTGGTCCGCGCCGCAGGGTCGTCCTCCCCGGCGGTCCGTGCGCTCCGCGACGCCCTCGAACGCGCGGCGGCGTCCGTGCACCGCTGACCCGCAGCCTCCCGTCCGCCCCGTCACGCCGTGGCCGGTCGGGAGGCTCCTCCCGCGGCCCCGCCGTGTCCCTCGCGGTCACGACGGGGCCGCTCCACGTCCACGAGGACACGGGCCGTCGGCTGCCCGTCCCACCGGGGCACGCGTCGGTAGCGTGGGCCGCATGCCCACGCTGCTGCACATCGACTCCTCCGCCGACCTCGCCCACTCGCGTTCGCGCGCCCTGACCGCCGCGTTCGCGGACGCCTGGCGCGCACGCGGCCCGGAGTACACGGTGGTGCGCCGGGACCTGCACGTCGACCAGCTCCCGCACCTCGAGACCTCGGCACTGCACTGGGCAGCGTCCGACCGCACCGCCGAGGAGTCCGTCGCGCCCGAGGCCGAGGCACTCCGCCAGGAGGTCATCGACGAGCTCCTCGCCGCGGACGCCGTCGTCGTCGGGGCGCCGCTGTACAACTACACGGTGCCGTCGACCCTCAAGGCCTGGATCGACCGGGTCCACGTGCCCGGGGTCCTCGCCGGCGACGTCCAGCCGCTCGCCGGTCGGCCGGTCGTGACGGTCGTCAGCCGCGGCGCCACCTACGACGCCGGCTCCCCGACCGAGACCTGGGACCACGGCTCGCCCGTGCTGCACCTGATCCTCGGGACGGCGCTCGGCATGAAGCTGTACCCGGTGACCGTCAGCGCCACCCTCGCGGACCGGATCCCGGACCTCGCACCGCTCGCCGAGCACGCGTCGGCCGAGTTCGCCGACGCCCGGACCACGCTCGAACGACTCGCCGCGACGGTCGTCTGAGCCGGACCGGAGGCAGCCGGACCGGCGTCAGCCGGACCGATCTCAGTCTCGCCGGATCTCGTCCGCCCGGCCGAGCAGGTCCGCGTGGAAGGCCGTCTGCGTCAGCGCGCTCGCGAGCAGGAACCCCGTCATCGAGTCGATCCCCCCGCTGAACGGCACGCGCGAGGCGACCTCGAACAGGGTCGGGGACGTCAGGGTGTCGAGCGCCGCGGCGACGTGGCGCGAACGCTCCGCTCGGTGCCGGGCGAGCGTCCGAGCACGCGTGACGACGTCGCGGAAGCGGTACTCGTGTCCCGGACAGACCTCGAGGTCGCCGTACCCGTCGAGCCGTGCGAGGGAGGACAGGAGGTCGCCGAGCGGGTTCGTGGTCGTCCGGCCGCCGAGTCCGATCCCGGAGTTGATGCGTGGCAGCACGTGGTCGCCGGTGAAGAGCAGCCCGTCGCCCTCGTCGACGAGGCACAGGTGCCCGGCGGTGTGCCCCGGTGTCCACAGCGCCCGGACCTCGCGCCCGGGGATCGGCAGCACGTCGCCGTCCGCCACGAGCAGGTCCGCGAAGGGCTCGACCGCGCGACCGAGGCCGATCCGTCGTCCGCTCCCCCACGCGGCGACCACGCCGGCGACCAGCTCCGCGGGCAGCCCCCACCCGGCGATGTCGGCGTCGTTCGCGGCGGCGTCCTCGCGCTCCCGCCGCAGGGCCTCGACCTCGAGCCGGTGCATCGCGATCCGGGCCCCGCTCGCACGCCGGAGCGCAGCGGCAGCACCGAGGTGGTCGGCGTGCAGGTGCGTCACGACGACGAGTCCGACCTGTTCGACCGAGCGCCCGACCGCCGCGAGACCGGCGCGGAGCACCGCGAGCTCGTCGTCCTCCGCCCATCCGGGGTCGATCACGGCGAGGGACCCGTCGGTCCCCTCCACCACGTAGGACAGGGTCGCGTCCGGCACGCCCCCGCGGAACGGCACCGCGAGGGTCCAGACGCCGGGGCGCACCTGCTCGACGGGCGGCAGGACGCCGTCGCGGAGCGCGGCGGCCTGCACGGGGCTGATCGGTTCCGGTGCCGGCGCTGCCGGCGGGGGCACGGTCGTCACGCGACCACCATAGTGACGACGCCCGCGCGTCGGGGTGGGCCGTGCCTCCCGGTCGGGACCCGTGCGCGTCGCGACCGACGGACGGAGCCGAGCCGAGCCTCCCGTCCGCCGGAGCGACCGCGAGTAGACAGGCCGCATGGAGATCGCACCGATGCTCGCCAAGGCCGTCGCCACCGTGCCCGACCCCGACAGCGTCCGCGGCGGACTGCGGTACGAGCCGAAGTGGGACGGCTTCCGGGGGATCGTGACGGTCGACGGCGACGACGTCACCATCGGCAGCCGCGGGGCGAAGCCGCTCACCCGGTACTTCCCGGAGCTCGTGGCGGCCTTCCGCGCGCAGTTCGGCGGACGCGACCACCCCGTCGTGCTCGACGGCGAGGTGGTCCTGCGGAGCGGCGAGCGGGGCGCCGAGCACCTGGACTGGGAAGCCCTCTCCCAGCGGATCCACCCCGCGGAGTCGCGCATCCGCACGCTGAGCGTCGAGACCCCCGCACAGTTCGTCGCGTTCGACCTCCTCGCCGTCGACGGGACGGAACTGCTGGACCTGCCGTTCGACGAGCGGCGCGCACAGCTGGAGGCACTCGCCGACGGCATGACCGACCCGCTGTTCGTCACCCGCACCACGCTCGACGTCGACCTCGCCCGCGAGTGGCTGACCACGTTCGAGGGCGCCGGCCTGGACGGCGTCGTGGCCAAGCCCCGGGCGAAGGCGTACGAGCCGAACAAGCGCACCATGCTCAAGGTGAAGCACCACCGGACCGCCGACGTCGTCGCGATCGGGTACCGCGTGCACAAGAGCGGCAGCGGCGTCGGCTCCCTGCTCGTCGGGCTGTACGACGCGGACGGTGACCTCCGCCAGGTCGGCGGCGTCTCCGCCTTCACCGACCGCCGGCGGCAGCAGCTGGTGGAGGAGCTCGAGCCCGTCGTGCTCCGCGATGCGGACGGGAGGCCCGTCACCGGTGACGGGGAACGGTCGCGGTTCTCGTCGGGTCGCGACACCTCGTTCGTCCGGCTCGCGCCCGAACGCGTGCTCGAGGTGCGGTACGACCAGATGGAGGGCGACCGGTTCCGGCACACGGTGCAGTTCGAGCGCTGGCGGCCCGACCGCGACGCCCGGACGTGCGGGTTCGAGCAGCTCGATGTCCCATCTGCGTACGACCTGCGCGACGTGTTGTCCTAGCGCTTGCACCGGCCGCCGCGCGTCAATATGCTCGCAGTAGTTAGGCTAACTAGTGACTTCCGGACGGGGATCCGGGGGCACGGTGGAGACGGGAGCGGGACATGATCATCGACGGCATCAGCGACGCCAACCGAGGCACCTGGTCCCGCCTGACGCGACTGCACACGGCGAGCGTCACGCTGCCGATGCACACCAGCCGGGTCGCGAAGCCCGAGCACCGCGCCGAGGACGTCGCCGCGGCCTGAGCCGGCCCGGTCAGGGCCGGTCCGTCTCGCACGGTCCGTTCCGCGCTTCAGGCCTTCTTGGCCCGGGACGGCTGCACGCGCGGCGGCTCGCCCGGCATCTTCGGGAAGTCCGGCGGGAACGGCAGCTCGCCGAGCCCGGACGTCAGGTCCCGCTCCCACCACGCGAGCAACGGAGCGATGTCCCCCGGCTCCGCGTGCATCGACTCCCACGGATCGCCGAGGGTCCGGAGCCGTTCCGGGACGGTGATCACCGTCAGGGTCGTCGGGTCCACGCTGTCGACCTCGTCCCAGGTGATCGGCGTCGAGACGCTCGCATGTGCCAGGGCTCGCGGGCTGTAGGCGCCGGCCATCGTGCGGTCGCGGTTCGCCTGGTTGAAGTCGACGAACACGCGCTGCCCGCGCTCCTCCTTCCACCACGCCGTCGTCACACGGTCGGGCATCCGCCGCTCGAGCTCCCGCGCCGCCGCGATCACCGCGTGACGGACGTCGAGGAACTCGTGCTCGGGCCGGATCGGTGCGAACACGTGCAGGCCGCGGTTGCCGCTGGTCTTGATCCACGCCGTGAGCCCGACCTCGTCGAGCACCTTCCGGAGCTCGTGCGCGACCGGCACGGTGTCGTGGAAGTCGGTGCCCGGCTGCGGGTCGAGGTCGATGCGCAGCTGGTCGGGGTGGTCGGAGTCCTCGGCGCGGCTCGCCCACGGGTGGAACACGACGGTGTTCATCTGCGCTGCCCACACCGCGACCGCCGGCTCGTCGACCACGAGCTGCGGGTGTGACCGGCCGCTCGGGTAGGTGACGACGACGTCACGCACGTACCCGGGCGCACCCTTCGGCGGGTTCTTCGAGAAGAACGAGTCCCCGTCGATGCCCGACCCGAACCGCTGCAGCGAGATCGGTCGGTCGCCGTTGGCCCGGACGAAGGGCTCCCCGACGGCGACCAGGTACTCGGCGAGGTCGAGCTTCGTGATCCCGGCCTCGGGGAAGAGCACACGGGACGGGCTGCTGATCCGCACCTCCCGGTCGCCGTCCGGACCCGGGACCGTCAGCGTCGTCGCCTCGCTCGCCATGCAGCGGACCGTACACGGCCGGCGCTCCGGGCGTCCCCGGCCCCGCCCCGCCCTCGCCCTCCCCGGCGAGCTCTCTCCGCCGAGCTCTCTCCGCCGAGCGGGCCGTATCTGTCACGCGCACCGCCGTCGGCCGACGAGTTCCGCCCGCTCGGCGCACCACGGGCGGTGTCGGGTCACATGGTGTTCCAGTGCAGGTGGCCGCTGGCGTCGGGGCCCTTGCCTCCGCACTGGTAGGAGCGACCGTTGGCCGCCTGTGCGACGACACCGCTCTGCGCGCTGGAGCAGAACGCCCCCGGGGTGATGGTGTCCTGTGCCGGTGCCTGCTGCACGGGCGCCGGAGCGGCCGGAGCCTGCTGGACCGGGGCAGGTGCGGGTGCAGGTGCAGGTGCAGCAGGAGCGACGTACGAACCGATCGCCGTCACCTCGGCGACGGGCGTCTTCGTGACCTCCTTGCCGACCTCCACGCGGTCGGTCTCCACGCCGTCCGTCGTGGTGACCCGCCAGGTCGTGGTCTCGACCCCGTCGATGCCCGGCGTCGTGACCTTCGACTGCCCCTTCGGCAGCGCAGGGTCGTCGACCGAGGTCCGTTCGAACGGGATCGCCGTGTCCTCGGTCTCCTCCGAGACGGCGACGACCGGAGTCGGCGTCGGTGTCGGTGTCGGCGTGCGAGTGGTCTCGGGGCGCGCGGTCTCGGCGGCCGCCACGGCCGTCACGGGCCGTGCGTCGGCGGCGTTCGACGCAACCGCCCCGACGAGGGCTCCGGCCGAGCCCACTCCCCCGAGCCAGATCGTCGCTGCGACCGCGACGACGATCGTCGCCTTCGTCTTCGTCCTCAGTGCTGCCCACCGCATGTTTTCTGCCCCTTCCGGCTGGTCGGAGTCGATGGTGACGACCCCTCAGCGTCCTCGCGAGACCCCCGAACGGGGCTCCGCGCCCAGCGGATGAACCCTCGACCGGACGACGGCAGTACGCCTGCGCGCCGTCACCCGCGCCCACGCCCGCGCCCACCCCGCCCCGCCCCGCCCGGCACGCCCGGCACGCCCGGCACGCCGAGCGGGCCAGTTCCGTCACGTTCGCCGCCGTCGGCCGACGAGTTCCGCCCGCTCGGCGCACCACGCGCGGCGTGTCCTGCCCGCTCGGGGACGGCCGTGGAGGGGCGGCTGCCGAGGGACGGCTGTGGAGGGCCGGCGAGCGGCACGGCAACGGGCGTGGAGCGTCGACCGAGCGACGCCGGGCACGATGGACCGGTGACGGCGTACCTCGGGGTGGACCTGGCGTGGGGCCTCGGCAGCGACCGGAAGCCCGCGAACGAGACCGGTCTCGTCGCGATGGCCGACGACGGCACGATCACGGACGCCGGGTGGGCCCGCGGGGTCGACGCCGTGACGGACTGGATCGCGGAGCACCTCGGGCAACGGACCCTGGTCGCCGTCGACGCCTCGCTGGTGGTGACGAACCCGAGCGGCATCCGCGAGGCCGAGCGGCAGGTCGGGCAACGCTACGGCCGGTGGAGGGTCGCGGCGAACCCGACGAACCTCGCGTCGGCGGCGAGCGCCGGCGCACGGCTGCTCGACCGGCTGACGCAACTCGGGATCGGCTACGTCAGCGACACCGCGGCGATGCGGGAGCGCACCGGGCCGGCGGCCTTCGAGTGCTACCCGTACACGACCCTCGTGGGGGTCGAGGAGCTCGGCTACGACGACGAGCGTCCGCGGTACAAGCGCCTCGACCTGAAGCTCCCGGCCGCCGTGGCCCGACAGCGGCGCGCCGAGGCGTTCGACGACCTGGTGCACCGGCTGCGCACGACCCCGCTCGACCCGCCGCTGCTGCTGGACTCCCATCCCCTGACGGCCGGGCTCGCCGACCCGTCGGTGCTGCACGGGCCGACGCACAAGCACCGGGAGGACCTGCTCGACGGAGCCCTGTGCGCCTGGACCGCCGCGTTCTGGGAGCGGCACGGTGACGAACGGGTGCAGGTGTTGGGAGGTGATCCGGGCCTCCCGTCCGACCCACCGGACGAGGCGGGCCGCAAGCCCGTCGTGGTGGCACCCGCGCGTGGGTCGCAGCGGCGGCCGCGCGGCTAGGCTCGACGCCGTGAGCACCACGAGCGAACCCCTGCGCATCGGGCTGGTGTCGCTGCACACCTCCCCCGGCGACGAGCCCGGCTCCGGCGAGGTCGGCGGCATGAACGTCGTGGTCCGGCACCAGGCCGAGGCCCTGGCCGACCGCGGCCACCAGGTGGAGATCATCACGCGGCGGTCGGCGCCCACGCAGCCGGACAGCGTCTCGCTCGTGCCGGGCGTGTGCCTGCGGTTCCTGTCCGCCGGGCCCGCTGAGCCGGTGCCGAAGGGCGAGCACGACGCGTTCATCGAGCCGTTCCGGGCGGGCCTCGAGGAACTCGGCCCCTACGACGTGCTGCACTCGCACCACTGGTTCTCCGGCGTCGCCGCCCTGCCCGTCGCCCGCGAGCGGGGCATCCCGCACGTGCAGTCCTTCCACTCCATCGCGGCCGAGTCGGACACTCCCCTGTCCGAGGGCGAGCGTCCCGAGTCCGCTGGCCGTCCCGCGGGTGAGCGGATGCTGGCGCGCGACTCCGACGCCGTCGTCGTCGTGTCCTCCGCCGAGGCGTCGACCGTCCGCACGCGTCTCGGCGGCGACGAGTCGCGCACGTGGATCGTCCCGCCGGGCGTCGACGGGTCCGTCTTCCGCCCCGCCGGCGCCGGCGCGCGCCGTGCGGAGACACCGTACGTCGTCGCGGCGGCACGCGTGCAGCCGCTGAAGGGGCTCGACCTGGCGATCGAGGCGGTCGCGGGCATCGGCCAGGAGGTCCGCCCCACCCTCGTCATCGCGGGCGACGCCTCGAGCGAGGCAGGCGACTACGTGGACGAACTGCGTCGGCTCGCCGCCGCGCACGGCATCGCCGACCGCGTGACCTTCGTCGGTCCGCAGTCGCGTGCCGACCTGGCGTTCCTGTTCCGTGGCGCAGCGGCCGTGCTCGTGCCGTCGCACTCGGAGACCTACGGACTCGTGGCGCTCGAGGGCTCCGCCTCCGGGGTGCCCGTCGTCGCGGCGGCTGCCGGTGGGCTGCGGGAGGCCGTGGTCGACGGGGAGACCGGGGTCGTGCTCGAGTCCCGCGAACCGGGTGACTGGGCTGCGGAGATCGAACGGATCCTGACCGATCGGACGTACGCGGCCGGGCTCGCCGCCGCGGGTCGGGAGCACGCCGAACGCCTGAGCTGGGAGCGCTCGGCGGCCGGACTCGAGGACGTGTACCGGCGGGTGCTCGGACGCTCGTGACGGCCGGAGGCGCGGGGATCGGCCGGCCGGGGTCGGCTGGCGGGATCGACCTGTCGGGATCGGCTGGCGGGCTCGACCTGTCGGGGTTCTGGGCTGCGCTCGACGCCGTGCCGGTGGCCGAGGACGCCGAAGCGCTCTACTCGACCGACTCGGCCGAGGGGCGACTGCGACGGGCGAACCTGTCGGCCTACCTGTCCCACGTCGGGGCAGCGGCCGACACCGTGCTCGTCGCCGAGGCCCCCGGCTGGCGCGGCATGACCAACACGGGCATCCCCTTCACGAGCATGCGGGAGCTCGGCACGCTCGGCTTCGACGTCCTCGTGCCGCCGGAGCCGACCGCGCCGTGGGAGGCGTCGTCCCGGGTCGTGCACGCGGCGTTGCAGGACTGGTCGGGTCCGCTCCCCCTCGCCTGGGCGATCTTCCCGCACCACCCCTTCGTCGCGAGCGACCGGCAGACGAACCGGACCCCGCGTCCGGCCGAGGTCCGCGACGGTGCTCCGGTCGCACTCGCGCTGCTCGAGGCGCTGCGGGACGCTCGTGCCGCCGATCGTGCCGGTCGCCGCCGGGACGTGCGGGTCGTCGCGGTCGGGCGGAAGGCGCAGGGGGCGCTCGCGCTGGCGGGCATCGACGCCGTGGCGGTGCGGCACCCGGCGCAGGGCGGCGCGGCGCAGTTCACGGAGCAGGTGCGGGCGCTGCAGGGGTAGCGCGGTCCCCGCCGGGCGGCCGTTGCGCTGGGGCAGGGCGTGCACACGCGGACTTCGACACCGCACCCGTCGATCGACGGGTGCGGTGTCGCACCATGCGCACGCACCAGGTGCCTCCACATGGATCGACGTTCCGCGTGTCGATCGACGCGTGCAATGTCGCGCTGCGGTCCCGGGCGGGTGTGCGCGCACGTTCGCCGTGCGGGCGGAACGACGACGCCGCTGTCGGACGACAGCCGCGATGTCGCGCGGGCCCGCGCGCACTGTGCGGCTGCGATGCCTCGGCGCCCGAGCGTCGCGGGCTCAGGCGGAGCGGACCTCGACGCCCTTGGCTGCCAGGCGCTCGGTCACGTGCGCGGGCAGCGGCGCGGCGGCGTACACGGTCGTCAGCGCGGGGAGGTCGAGCACGTCGTCCCAGTTCTGCGGGTCGTAGCGGTCGTCGGACCCGTCCCACCCGGGGTGGACGTCCTGCAGGACTTCGAGGTCGGAGTCGACGGTGAGCTCGGTCACCAGCGCCAAGTGCGACGGCAGCAGGTCGAGGTCGTCGTAGTACTCGCGAGCGCGGTCGTCCTGTCCCTCGACGTCGAGGTCCTCACCGGCGTCCTCGTCCTCGTCGCCGTCGTAGGGCTCCAGCACGTCGAGGTCGTAGCAGAGGACGTCGAGCACGAGCAGCTTGGCGTTGAAGTCGGCGAACTCGACGGACTCTTCGGTGGTGTCGGAATCGTCGTGCATGCCCCGGAGCGTAGCCACCGGAGCCCGTGAGCGACCGCGCGATCGGATCACGGGCGTGTTGCAGCCGGCGTCGATCTTCCTGTGAGAGTAGACAGAGTGCCATCCCTCGGGAAAGGCTGACGTATGACCACCACCAAGTCGGACGCGACGCAGCAGGAGCAGCCCACGCTCAAGCGCGTCATCGGTCCCAAGCTGCTGCTGCTCTTCATCGTCGGCGACATCCTGGGGACGGGCGTCTACGCGCTCACCGGCCAGGTCGCCGCCGAGGTCGGTGGTGCCGCATGGCTCCCCTTCCTCATCGCCTTCGCGGTCGCCCTGCTCACGGCGTTCTCGTACCTCGAGCTCGTGACGAAGTACCCCCAGACGGCGGGCGCTGCGCTCTACGTGCACAAGGCGTTCGGCATCCACTTCGTCACCTTCATCGTCACGTTCATCGTGATGTGCTCGGGCATCACGTCGGCGAGCACGGCCTCGCGGGCGTTCGCGGCGAACCTCGGCGCCGGCTTCGGCCTCGAGCTGCCGAACGGCGTCGTGATGCTCATCGCGATGGGGTTCATGCTCGCGGTGATGGCGGTCAACTTCCGCGGGGTCAGTGAGAGCGTCAAGACGAACGTGGTGCTCACCCTGGTCGAGCTGTCCGGTCTGGTGATGGTGATCCTCATCGGCTTCTGGGCGATCGCCGGTGGCAACGCGGACTTCTCGCGCGTGGTGATGTTCGACACCCCCGAGGACAAGACGCTGCTGCTGTCGGTGTCGACCGCGACCTCGCTGGCCTTCTTCGCGATGGTCGGTTTCGAGGACTCGGTGAACATGGCCGAGGAGACCAAGGACCCGTCGCGGATCTTCCCGAAGGTGATGCTCACCGGCCTCGGCATCACGGCGGTCATCTACGTGCTCGTGTCGATCTGCGCCGTCGCGGTCGTGCCGATCGGCGAGCTCGCCGGCAACGAGACGCCGCTCGTCACGGTCGTGCAGACCGCGGCGCCGGACTTCCCCATCGCCGACCTGCTGCCGTTCATCTCGATGTTCGCGGTCGCCAACACCGCGCTGATCAACATGATGATGGCGTCCCGGCTGCTGTACGGCATGAGCAAGCAGGGCGTGCTGCCAGGCTTCCTCTCGCGAGTGTCGCCGGCGCGTCGCACGCCGTCGACCGCGATCGTCTTCACCACCGTCATCTCGCTGCTGCTCATCGGCTGGGTCTCGCTCGACCCGGACTCCCCTATCGTCGTGGTCCTCGGCGGCACGACCTCGTTGCTCCTGCTCTC
Organism: Curtobacterium sp. 260; assembly: GCF_030803485.1. Lineage (NCBI taxonomy): Bacteria > Bacillati > Actinomycetota > Actinomycetes > Micrococcales > Microbacteriaceae > Curtobacterium > Curtobacterium sp. 260. The sequence continues at coordinate 261,009 of NZ_JAURUY010000004.1, forward strand.
GGTCTTCACGGTCGTGAACCTCTCGGTGCTGGTGCTCCGTCGCGACCGCGTCGGGCACAAGCACTTCCGGGCCGGTGTCGTGATCCCCGTCATCGGCGTGGTCACCTGCCTGTGGCTCGTGCTCCCGTTCTCGTCCGGTCGCGACCCGCAGCAGTACCAGATCGCCGGCGCACTGCTGGGGCTCGGCGTCCTGCTCTGGCTCCTCACGTGGTTCACGCACGGCCGGAAGCAGACCGAGAAGGCGCCCACCGGACTCGTCACCGAGCCGACCGCGGTGGTCCGACCGGGCACCGGCCACCGGCACCACGAGGACGGCGACGGCGGACACGGCGACGCGGACGGCCACCGCCGGGACGGCTGATGGAGGCGTCCGAGGTCATCTTCGCGATCTCCATCGGGACGATCGTCCTGCTCTCGCTGTCGGCTGCGTTCCGGTCCGGCCGCCGACGCGACTGACCGGAGACGGGCGCCGCCGACAAGACCGACCGGGAGCACGGTGCCGCCGACACCCCCGATCGGGCGGCTGCGGTTCCCAGCCGACGCCCGTACGCTCGTCGTGCCCTGCACCCGACCGTCCGGTACTCGCGACGGACCGCCCGCCCGGAAGGACCCCGACATGCGCCGCGCCGGCATCACCATCGCCTCGGTGTTCGGAGCAGGCGTGGTCGCGGCCGTCATCGGCGTGGTGGTCGTCGTCGTCATCGCGGTGCACTCGCTGACCGGCGCAGCGAAGTCCGTGACCGCGGCGCCCGCCTGTCCCGACGTCGCCTCGCGCACGATCGGCGGCATCGTGGTGCCCGCAGGCCCGGTCGCCGGCTTCTGCCAGGACCGCCTGGTGAACGCCGCGTACGTGATCGAGGCCGCTCAGGCACTCGGCATCGGCCCGCACACCCAGGCCGTCGGCGTGATGACCGCGATCGGCGAGTCGAGCCTGGTGAACCTCGACCACGGGGACGCCGCGGGACCGGACAGCCGCGGACTCTTCCAGCAGCGCGACAACGGCGCGTGGGGCACGTACGAGCAGCGGATGGACCCGTACACGGCGGCGACGATGTTCTACGCGAAGCTCGTGAAGACGCCGGGGTGGAAGACGATGACCCCGACCCAGATGGCGCACGCGGTACAGATCAACGCGGACCCGGACCACTACGCGAAGTTCTGGCCGGAGGCGAAGGCCGTCGTCGAGGGCCTCACGGGGCAGTCGGTGCCGGACACCGCTCCCCAGGGCTGAGGTCACCGCAGCACCGGCCCGAGCTCCTCGGCGTCGTGGAGCTCGACCATCGACGCCCCCGTGGCGTTCACGACGACCTGGCCTCGCAACCGCACCGCCCGCTCGGCGAAGGCGCACGCGCAGGCGTCGATCCACTCCCAGTCGACCGGGAACAGCTGCGTCTCACCCGGCCGTTCCCACGCGAGCACGACCTCGGACGCAGCGTTGTCGACGCAGACCTCCGCGACCAGCGTGGCGAAGTCCTCGACGTGCTCGTCCGGCTGCAGCGGCAGGTCCGACACGGGCAGCAGGAACGGGATCGGCAGCGCCCGTTCGTCGAGGAAGAGCACCCAGCACTGCCGCCGGATCGGGGGCCCGACGACCCCGGAGACGAGGGCGACGACGTCGGCGTCGGTCCGGGCGGACGTGGTGAACAGCTGGTCGAGCACTTCGGTTCCTGACATGCTCCGAGCCTGCGGCCCGAGCCCGGCGGGCAGCAGCGTCGACCGACGATCTGTGGACGACGATGCCGAGACCAAACCCTGTGCAGGAAGACCGGCAGCAGCCCGGCAGATCCCCGGCAAGAGCCCGGCAGGACGAGCGTCAGAACCCGTGCTGCACGGCGGAGTCGACGAGCAGCAGGGCAGCGAAGAACACGACGACCTGCGCGGCGATGCCGACCAGCACCAGGGGCCACGCGAGCCGTCGCCGGACGAGCCGCAGGACGCAGCCGACGACCGTCCCGACGAGCACCAGCACGACGAGCACCGGACCGACGGTCACGACCCCGCCGCCGAGCCCGGCGTCGCAGGTGTTCCCCGGCGCCGCACACGAGTGGAAGGCCATCGACAGGAAGACGATGCCGCCACCGACGGCCACCGACTCGACGGCCAGCAGGACGAGCAGCAGCACCGTGGCGACCACGTCCGCGACGCGACGGTGCGTGCCGGCGGCGAGCCGTGCCTCCCGGCCGACCGCGGCAGCCGACGCAACCGCCCCGTCCGACCCGACCCCGGCAGCCGACGCGACCGCCCCGTCCGACCCGACCCCAGCAGCCGCCCCGTCCGACCCGGCCACGCCGACGGACCCGGACGACACGTCCGGGTCCTGCGACGCCGCCGGGACAGCCATCAGCGCCCCGTACCGGACCCGCGGGTCGACCAGAGCGCCGCCCAGATGAGCAGCGGCTGCCCGAACAGACGGGCGACGCGCTTCTCGTCGGAGTCGAGGCCGAACGCGTCGCGGCGGTTCACCCACTGCGACAGGTTGCCCGGGAAGATCACCGTGAAGAACAGGGCCGCGACCGTGCCGACGGTCTTCCGGCGGCTGCGCGGCGTGAAGAGCAGCGCGCTGCCGAGCCCGATCTCCGCCACACCGGAGGCCAGCACGGTCGTGTCCGTGTCGAGCGGCACGAAGTCCGGCACCTGGGCGCGGAAGTCACGACGGGCGAAGGTGAGGTGGCTGGTGCCCGCGAAGACGAGCGCAGCACCGAGGAGGACACGGACGAAGGAACGCATGCCCTCATCGTGCTCGCTCGCGCAGGGTCCGTCCGGCGCGGCGCGCGGCGATGCGCGGACCGGCCGTCCCCGGAGGCGAGCGCAACGGGCCACGGGTCGGTACGTTCGGACCCATGGCAGCCGGCGCTCGCGACCACGAACCGCCCGCCGTCCTCGCGACCGTCGCCGTGCTGCTCGCTCCCCTCTCGCTCTGGATGGGCATCATCGTGCCCGCCGCCGACATGGCGCGGCACGTGCTCCTCGAGGCCGTGTTCGGCATCGTCTGCGTGCTCTGCGGCCTCCGCGCGGTCCGGATCGCCGGTCGGCGTCGCGCCGTGCGCGTCTGGGCGTGGATCGGGATGGTGCTCGGTGGCCTCGGCCTGGTGATGACGGCCTGGCAGCTGCTCACCTTCGCGACGGACGGAGGCTTCCCGCCGCCGTTCTGGTCGCCCTACGCGCGCCGCTGACCGCGGTCCTCCACCACCGGTCGACGGCCTGGAGGCGCGGCGGACCTCCGCCCCGTCGCCGCCGCCGGGCGGGCGGTCACCAGCCGAGCGTGCCCGGCCCGCCCTTGAAGGGTCCGACCACCCGCGAGGTGATCCACCCGCCGTAGAAGTCGCCCTCCTGCGCCTGCACGGTCTCACCACCGACCTCGCACGAGTCCATCGCCGACGGGTAGATCGCCACCCGGTCGCGGAGGTCCTCGTACCCGGGCTCCGGCGTCGGGTAGTTCCACGCCGCCCGGGGCGCGACGACGCCGTCCCCGCCGACCACGTCGAAGTAGCGCGCACGCCCCTTGAACTCGCACATGCTCGACCCCTGCGCCGGACGCAGCTCGAGCCTCGCCATCGGGACGTAGTACACCGGCGGGTGCGAGGTCTCGAGCACCCGGACGGCGTCGGTCGTGTCGACCACGACCGTCCCGCCGAGCCGCACGAGGACGCGGTCGGGGACCGCCTCGACGGCGGGAGGACGCGGGTAGTCCCAGACGGACTCCTGGCCGGGACCGGGTTCGACACGAGCAGCACGATGCATGCAGCCGGGTCTACCACCGCCGCCGCAGAAGGAGCAGAGTGGGTGCGTGACGACGACGACACAGGGGATCTTCCGGCGGAAGCCCATCGACACGATCGACGACGACCCCGAGGGCGAGGGCGGCCTGAAACGGCACCTCGGGCTCTGGCAGCTCACGGCCATCGGCATCGGCGGCATCATCGGCGCGGGCATCTTCACCCTCGCCGGCACCGTCGCGAACGGCGTCGCCGGCCCCGCCGTCCTCATCAGCTTCCTGATCGCCGGTGTCGCCAGTGCCGCCGCCGCGCTGTCGTACGCCGAGTTCGCCGGGATGATCCCGAAGGCCGGCAGCGCCTACACGTACGGGTACGCCGTGCTCGGCGAGGTCGTCGGGTGGTTCATCGGCTGGGACCTGCTGCTCGAGTACACCGCGATCGTCGCCGTCGTCGCGATCGGCATCTCGGGCTACGTCGGGTTCCTGGTCGGCCAGTTCGGCATCGAGCTGCCCGCGTGGATGCTCGGCGCGCCCGGGACCGGTGACGGCCACGTCGTGGACGTGTTCGCGATCGTCCTCTGCCTGCTCACCGCCTTCGTGCTGACCCGGGGCATCCGGAGTGCGGCGCGCTTCGAGCTCGTCGCCGTCGCGATCAAGGTCGCCCTCGTCGTGCTCATCGTCGTGCTCGGGGTGTTCCACATCAACAGCGCGAACTACTCGCCGTACTTCCCGTTCGGCTTCGGCGGCGTGATGACCGGCGCCGCCACGGTGTTCTTCGCCGTGTTCGGCTACGACGCGATGTCCACCGCTGCCGAGGAGTCCACCGACGCACGGAAGCACATGCCGAAGGCGATCCTGCTGTCGCTGGGCATCGCGATGGTGCTCTACGTCCTGGCGACGCTCGTGCTCACCGGCATGCAGAAGTACACCGACATCGACCCCGCTTCGGGCTTCTCGTCGGCGTTCGCATCGGTCGGGCTCGGCGGGGTCGCGAACGTCATCGCGATCGGGGCCATCGTCGGCATCGTGACCGTGCTGGTCACCTTCATGCTCGGTGCCTCGCGCGTCTGGTTCTCGATGAGCCGCGACGGGCTCATGCCGAAGTGGTTCGCGAAGACCGACCCGAAGCGGCACGTGCCCACGCGGGTGACGTGGATCCTCGGCATCGCATCGGCGGTGCTCGCGGGGCTGCTGCCGATCGGCGTCGTCGCGGAGCTGACGAACATCGGGATCCTGCTCGCGTTCGTCGTCGTCTGCTCGGCGGTGATCGTGCTGCGCTACCGGCAGCCCGACCTCGACCGGCAGTTCCGGCTCCCGTTCATGCCCGTCGTGCCGATCATCGGGGTCGTCGCCTCGCTGTGGCTCGTGACGTTCCTGCAGTGGGAGACCTGGGTGCGGTTCGCGATCTGGTTCGCGATCGGGCTCGGGGTGTACTTCGGGTACTCGCGGAAGCACAGCAAGCTGGCCGCAGAGCAGCGCTGAGGCTCCTCGCCCGAGGGCGACGGTGCGCGTTCTCCCGTCAGGAGGGCACGCGCACCGCCAGTCCTGGTCGAGCCAGCGGACCTCGGCCGGATCGGGCACGAGTCCGTCCGCCCAGTCGACGTCCTTCCGCTCTCCGTTCCCCGACGGGGCCGTGATGTCGGACACCCACGCCTCCGTCGCGAGCCACTGCGCCGTCGCACCGCCGAAGAGCGCCGAGTACTCCCGCAGGAGGTAGCGCCGACCGAGCACCGGTCCGCCGGGCCGGTCCCGGTAGAGGATGACCGCCGCGTCCGGCGGCTGCACGCCACCGGCGACCCACTCCGTGCCGTTACGCAGGAGTCCGCTGTCGTGAAAGCGGGCACGGACAGCCGCCACGAACTCGTTCGCGAACGGCTCGTCGATCATCTCGGATGTGCTCACGACGACTCCGTCCTGCGGCTACTCCGCCACCACCCACACGTGCTGCGCCTGCCACCCCTCCGGCACGGTGTTCCGGTACGCCGCCAGCGCCGCCACGTAGTTCGGTCCGGAGGCCTCGTGCTCCCGCGTCGCGGTCGACCGCGCGGTCGCCTTGATCGTGGTCTCCCCCGTCGCCTTGCTCTCGACCGCGTTCGTCTGCAGCAGCGCGAACCCGTCCAGGTCGAGTGCGGCGACGGCTGCTTCCTTGGCCGCCACGACGGAGTCCGCGTAGCCCTCGGCCTCGCGCGTCTCGGTCGAGCGGATCATGCCTCGCAGTGTCGTCACCGAACCAGTATGACCCGATCGATCCGGGTCTCCGAGCGCGACGGCGGCAGGGCGTCAGGCGTCGCGCCGGTGCTTGCCCTTCGCCGCCGTCGGGTCCGCCATCGGGTGGTTGCGGAACCACCGCAGCAGCTCGCGGGGGCGGCTCTGGTCGGCGCTGTCGTCTCCGCGGTCGAGGAAGGTGCTGAAGCCCTCGGGCACCTCGACGCCGTCGGTCTCGCGGTCGTACGCCATCGACCACTCCGGGAACCGCCGCGTGTGGATGGACTCCTCGACGAGCAGCCGGACGTCGTCGTGCCGCTCGTCCGCGACGATGCGCGCGTACGTCGCCATCACCGCGTCGTACGGCCCCTCGAGCAGCTGCATGAAGCGCCCGCCGCGGTGCACGAGCATGCCGGTCAGCCCGTCGGCGGTGTTCCGTGTCCGGGCGTGGTCGAGCACCGCCTCGAGGTCACCCTCGTCGAAGGGCTCGGTGGCGGAACTCATGTACACCAGTGACTGCAGCACGCATCGATCCTGCACCTGAGATGCTGTCAGCGACGCCCCCAGAACGGGACGCGGACAAGTCACGTCAGTCGAGCGGCGTCCAGTCGAGGACCTGGCCGTCATCGGTGCAGTACGTCGTGTCCGAGTCCTCGGTGGTGGTCTTCGACCACGACGGCGACCAGTACGTGGCGTCGATGTCCCGCTGCTTCGGGAAGACACCGACCACGGTGCCGGCCGACGTGTCCGGGTCACCGGGCACCGGATCGACGTCGAGGGTGTCCGGGTCGAACCATCCGTAGGTGGTCGCCCCGGTGATGCTGTCGAACTCGATGTACATCGTGATGTGGTCGTCCTGCGACGCGGTGCCGAGCTGCACCTGGTACTCCTGCCGCGCCCCGTCGTCGTCCGTCGGCACGCCGGACCACTCGACGCGGTAGGCGTCCGCGGTCTCCTCGATCGACACCGAACCGGTCCCGGAGGCCAGGTCACACGACGCCGTGCCGGGCGTCGCCGCCGTCGTCGCGCTCGCGCTCGGAGCCGGCGCCTCGGCCGTCCGTGTCCCCGCCCCGAGCACACTGCACCCCGACAGAGCGACCACCGTCGCCACCGCCCCTGCCACCACGACTGCGCCGCGCGCTGCGTTCCCCATGCGATCCCCCTCGTGTCGCGCGCCGTCCGGCGCCCGCCCACGCTAGCAGCGGAGGGCCAGCAGCGAAGGTCGGTGGCGCCTGGCACGATGGACCCGTGCCCGCCGCCCCGATGATCGACGCCGTGGACGTCATCCGGTTCGTCGGGCCGCAGACCTTCGGCCGTGCGCGCGACGTCGTCCGCGCCGGCCTGGTCGAGGACGCCACCTGGCACGACGACGACGGCACGGTCACCGCGACCGTCTCCGGCTCCGCCGACGACCCCTACGAGCTCCGCGTCGAGACCACCGTCGCCCGCGGCGAGTTCGTCCGCCCCGTCCGCAGCACGTGTTCCTGCCCCCTCGGCGGCGACTGCAAGCACGTCGCCGCCGCGCTCCTCACCATCAACGCACGTGCCCTCGCCGCCGAGCCCCGAGCAGCGGCTCCCCTCGCCCCACCGCCTGCCCCGGACTGGAGGCTCGACCTCGCCCGCCTCGCCGGTGACGACGACCGGGCGGTCGCCCCGCAGGGCACCCCCATGGGTCTGCAGTTCGAGTTGCGCGACGCGGTCCCCGCCGCACTCGCCTCCCGTGCGCGCGCCGCCGGCCGGGCGCTGCCGTCCCGTGCCCGCAGCGTGCGGCTCGGCGTCCGCCCGGTGACCCGCAGCGCCGCCGGCAACTGGGTCCGCGGGCAGCTCACCTGGGGCACGCTCCCCTACTCGATGAACCGGCTCGGCATCGCGCCCGAACAGCACGCCTGGTTCCTGCAGTTCTCCGCGCTGCACCGCGCCGGGCAGCTCGCGGGGCTCCCCGGCGAGAGCGACTGGGTGCACCTCGACGACTTCGGCAGCCCCCTGCTCTGGCCGCTGATCCGGCAGGCAGCCGGACTCGGGATCGCCTTCGTGACGGGCAAGCGCGAGGGCGGCGCGGTCCTCGGCGGCGACGGGCGCGTGCTCCTCGACGCAGCCCGGCACGACGGCGCGCTCGTCATCGGTGCGAGTGCGGTCATCGACGGGCGCCCGGTACCCGACGGCTCGGCGCGAACGATCGGCGACCACGGTGTCTACGCCTTCCGCGAGAGCCCCGAGTTCCACGTCACCCTCGCGCCGACCCCGGCTCCGGTCCCCCAGGACCAGCGCCGCATGCTCGTGGAGGGCGCGCGCATCACCGTGCCGGCCGATGCCGTCGACGAGTTCCTGGCCGACTGGTCGCCGCGGCTCCGCGGCGCGCTCGGTCTCGTCAGCTCCGACGGCTCGGTCGAACTCCCCGAGCGGACACCGCCCGAGCTCGTCCTGACCGCGACGTTCGAACCCGCCCGGGCACCCCGGACCGACGACCGCCTGCACCTGCAGTGGCGGTGGCACGTCGACGGGCGGAAGGACCCGGTCACCCTGCACGGTCCGCTCCCCGACCTCAGCGGGCTGCACGCGGCCGATGAGTCCGAGACGACCGGCCCCGGCGGCGGTCTCGCCTGGTTCGAGGACGGCACGGTCGACGGTGCGGACGTCGCCGTCTTCGCGACCGAACTCCTGCCGGCCCTGCCCGCACTCGGTGTCCGGACGGTCGTGCAGGGCGAGCCCGGCGACCACGAGCGGCTGACCGGGCGACCGCACATCCGCGTCACGACGATGCCGTCCGAGAAGCACGACTGGTTCGACCTCGGCATCTTCGTCACCGTGAACGGGCGGCAGATCCCGTTCACCCCGCTGCTCCGGGCGCTGGCGAAGCGTGACCGCCGCATGAAGCTCATCGACGGGTCGTACCTGTCGCTGGCCGACCCGACGTTCGACCGGCTCAAGGAACTCATCGAGGAAGCGCGCGAGCTCGACGAGTGGGAACCCGACCAGGCCCTGACGGTGACCCCGCTGCAGGCCGGGCTGTGGTCGGAGTTCGACCAGCTGGCCGACGAGACGGAGCACGACGAGCGCTGGCAGCGGATCGCAGCGGGTCTGCTCGACGCCGCACCGCAGGACGAGGTCCCCGTGCCGGACACCGTGCACGCCGAGCTCCGCCCCTACCAGCACGCCGGCTACGCCTGGCTCCGGTTCCTGCGGGAGCACGGCATCGGCGGGGTGCTCGCCGACGACATGGGCCTCGGCAAGACCCTGCAGGTGCTGTCCATGATCGCCGCCGCCCGCGGGTCCGAGCCGGACGCTCCGCCGTTCCTCGTCGTCGCGCCGACCTCGGTCGTCGGCAACTGGGCGGACGAGGCAGCCCGCTTCACCTCCTCCCTACGGGTGACCGCCGTCACCGCGACCTCGCTCAAGGACCACGCCCGGGTCGCCCGGGCGGCGGCGGAGTCCGACGTCGTCGTGACCTCGTACGCACTGCTCCGGCTCGACGCCGCCGAGTACACCGGAGTGTCCTGGTCGGCGCTCGTGCTCGACGAGGCGCAGTTCGTGAAGAACCCGCAGTCGCAGACGCACCGGGTCGCGGCCGAGCTGACCGCGCCGGTGAAGTTCGCCGTCACGGGGACCCCGCTCGAGAACGGGCTGACCGACCTCTGGGCGCTGTTCCACGTCGTCGCGCCCGGGCTGCTGTCGTCGTGGTCCCGGTTCGGCGACGACTACGTCAAGCCGCTCGGCTCCCCCGACCTGCGCGGGGACGCCCGCAAGGAGCTCACCGACCGGCTCCGGCGTCGGATCCGACCGCTCATGCTCCGCCGGACGAAGGAGAGCGTCGCCGCCGACCTGCCGCCGAAGCAGGAGCAGGTCGTCCGGGTGACGCTCGACCCCGCGCACCGCGCGCTGTACGAGCGGACCCTCAACCGGGAGCGCCTGAAGGTCCTCGACCTCATCGACGACCTGGCGCGCAACCGGATGATCGTCTTCCGGTCGCTGACCCTCCTCCGGATGCTCGCCCTGTCGCCGGCACTCGTGCAGCAGACGGACGCCGACGCCGACGAGGACGTCGCTGCCGGTGCGGATCCCATCCCCTCGGCGAAGCTCGACCTGCTGCTCGACGAGCTCGAGCAGCTCGCCGCCGAGGATCGCCGCGCCCTGGTCTTCAGCCAGTTCACCACGTTCCTGCGCATGGTCGCCGAGGCACTCGACGCCCGAGGCATCGGGTACGAGTACCTCGACGGCTCGACCCGGAAGCGCCCGCAGGTCATCGACCGCTTCCGGACCGGCGCGGCACCGGCGTTCCTCATCTCCCTCAAGGCCGGCGGCTTCGGGCTGACGCTGACCGAGGCGGACACCGTCTTCGTGCTCGATCCCTGGTGGAACCCGGCCGCCGAGTCCCAGGCGGTCGACCGGACGCACCGCATCGGGCAGACCCGCTCCGTGAACGTGCAGCGCTTCATCGCCGAGGACACCATCGAGGAGAAGGTCCTCGCCCTCGCCGCCAAGAAGGCCGAACTCTTCGCGACCATGATCGACGACGATGCCCTGTTCGCCGACGACCTGACCGCCGAGGACATCCGCTCGCTCCTCACCTGAGCCGCGACATACGAACTCCTTCGCGTCCGGACGCCCGCGTCGGTACCGTCGCCGCATGTTCGTCGAGACCAGCCGCTCCGCCCAGCCCCGTCCTACCCCGCAGGTCCCGGTCGTGGGCCTCCTGACACCGACTCCGGCCGATCCGGACGTCGAGCCGCACGCCGATCTCGAGTCCCACGCCGATCGTGAGCCGCCGCGAACAGGAGTGGTCCGGCGCAGCGGCACCACGGCGACGTCCACCTTCCGGCTGCGCAACGGCGCCGAGGTCACGCTCGGCGGCTGCTTCGGCGGCAGCCGAGGCGTCTGGTCGAGCGCGTTCGAGGGGCATCGGCGGAGGCGGCCGGCACGGTGATGGTCCTCGACGCAACGTCGTGATCGCGCTGCTCGACGAGGGCGACGGCCTGCACGAGCGAGCGTACGACCTGGTCGAGGACCACGCGTGGGACGAGTTCTGTACCTCGGCCCTGACCCTCGCCGAGATGCTCGTGCGACCGGCGTCCCGTGGGCACGCCGACCGTGAGTGCGGCACCATCGAACGACTCGGCGTGTCGGTCGTCCCGGTCACGGGCCGTACCGCACGCCGGGCGGCGGACATGCGCGCCAGCCGCCGGCTCGGCATGCCGGACGCGGTCGTCCTCGTCACGGCGCAGGCCGTGCGCGGCCAGCTCGCCACCTTCGACCGGAAGCTCCGCCGCATCGCCCAGGCCGAGGGACTCGACCTCGCCGAGCCTGACGACGACGGCGGGCCCTGGCCGTTCCCGACCTGAGCCCGCCGTCGCATCCGGTTCAGCCGGCGAGACCGTCGATCCGCGACACCTCGTCGGCGGTCAGCTCGAGGTGCGCCCCGAGCGCGTTCGACCGGATGCGCTCCGGGTTGGACGACTTCGGGATCACGACGAACCCGTGCGCCACGTGCCACGCGACGATGACCTGCGCGCTGTCGGCGTCGTGCGCCTCCGCGATCTCGACGAGCGTCGGGTCCTGCAGGTTGCTCGCCTTGAACGGGCTGTAGCCCTCGAGCACCACGCCACGTTCGTGCAGCCCCGCGGCGACCTCGGCGTCGTACTCGGCGGGGCTCCACCGGATCTGGTTCACGGCCGGGGTCGTCCCGGTCGCGTCGGTCAGCTCGTCGATCTGCGCGAGGGAGTAGTTGCTCACCCCGACGGCTCGGGTCAGCCCGTCGGCCTGCGCCTGGACGACCTGATCCCACACGTCGGGTCGGGCCTCGCCGTTCGGCGGCCAGTGCACGAGCCACAGGTCCAGGTGGTCGAGCCCGAGCTGCTCGAGGCTCTCCTCGATGGTCTGGCGCACCCGGTCAGCGTTGTCCGGCGGGAGCTTCGTCGTGACGAAGACGTCGTCGCGGGCGAGGCCGGCGTCGGCGAGCGCCTTCCCCACGCCGCGCTGGTTCGAGTAGCCCGTGGCGGTGTCGATGTGGCGGTAGCCGGCCTCGAGCGCAGCGCCCACGGCGGCGGGGGCGTCGGCGTCGGGGATCTGCCAGGTGCCGAAGCCGAGGAGCGGCATCGATCCACCGGTGACGGGCACGGAGGGGTTCGCGTGATCGGTCATGCACCCGTGTCTACGCCCTGGTTCGTCGGTGCCGCACGGGATGATCGTGGACGGTCCACCCGGGCCCGCTCCACCGCACCACCGAAGGCCTCCCCATGACGTCCCGTCGACGCCGTCCGCGTTCCGCCCGTTCCACCTCCTCGCGCCGCAGGGCTCGGGCATCGCTGACGTCGCTCGGCCTCGTCGCGGTCGTCGCCCTCGCCGGATGGCTGCTGCACACCACCGGCGTGACCGACGCGGACGCCGACGCCGCCGCGGACGGGACGTCCTCGTCGACGGCCGCACCGACGATCACCACCGCACCGACGGCCGACGCGGGCGGTGGGGCCGAGGCGGGCGGCGCCTCCCGGCCGACCGTCGACGCGACCGAGCCGACCAGCCCGACCGAGGCGACCGAGGCGCCCAGCCCGACCGACGCGACCAGCCCGACCGACGCGACCGCAGCCGCGACCGCCCGCCGCGAGCTCGCCGCGCTGCCCGTGAAGGGCAAGGCCGCCGCGACCGGCTACGACCGCGAGGCCCGCTTCGGCACCGCCTGGCTCGACGTCGACCACAACGGCTGCGACACCCGGAACGACGTGCTCGCCCGCGACCTGACGGACATCGAGCGGCAGGGGCCCTGCAAGGTCCTGCGCGGCACGCTGGTCTCCCCGTACACCGGCGAGCGGGTGGACTTCGTCCGCGGGAACCGGACCTCGACCCTCGTGCAGATCGACCACGTCGTCGCGCTCGAGAACGCCTGGCGCACCGGCGCACAGCAGCTGACGCAGGAGCAGCGCGAAGCCCTGGCGAACGACCCCGCGAACCTGTTCGCCGTCGACGGCCACTCGAACGCGCAGAAGCGCTCGGGCGACGCGGCGACGTGGCTGCCCGCGGACACGGCGTTCCGCTGCACCTACGTCGAGCACCAGATCACCGTGAAGACGACGTACCGGCTCTGGGTGGCGCCCGCGGAGCGCGACGCGATGGACCGGGTGCTCGCGCGCTGCTGAGCGGCTGACCCTTGGGATCAAAACGACAGGTGTAGTCTAGCGCTATCGATGCAGATGCATCGAACGGACTCGTCGACCCACCGCTGGACCCGAGCCCTTCATCGTCGAAGACCGCAGGAGGCCATCCATGACATCCACCACCCGCTTCACCGACCGCGTCGTCCTCATCACCGGCGGCGGCTCCGGCCTCGGCCGCGCGACCGCCGTCCGCCTGGCCGCCGAGGGCGCGCAGCTCTCGCTCGTCGACGTCTCCAGCGAGGGACTCGAGGCCACGAAGGCCGCCGTCCTCGAGGCGACCCCCGACGCCCAGGTGCTCACCACCGTCGCCGACGTCTCCGACGAGGCCCAGGTCGACGCCTACGTCACCGCCACCACCGAGCGATTCGACCGCATCGACGGCTTCTTCAACAACGCCGGCATCGAGGGCAAGCAGAACCCCACCGAGTCCTTCACCGCCGCCGAGTTCGACAAGGTCGTGTCGATCAACCTCCGTGGTGTGTTCCTCGGGCTCGAGAAGGTGCTGCGGGTCATGCGCGAGCAGGGCTCGGGCATGGTCGTGAACACCGCGAGCGTCGGTGGCATCCGCGGCATCGGCAACCAGTCCGGCTACGCGGCCGCCAAGCACGGTGTCGTCGGCCTCACCCGCAACTCCGCCGTGGAGTACGGCCAGTACGGCATCCGTATCAACGCCATCGCCCCCGGTGCGATCTGGACGCCGATGGTCGAGAACTCGATGAAGCAGATCGACGCGGAGAACCCGCGGAAGGCCGCCGAGGAGTTCATCCAGGTCAACCCCACGAAGCGCTACGGTGAGGCCCCCGAGATCGCCGCCGTCGTCGCCTTCCTGCTGTCCGACGACGCCTCGTACGTCAACGCGACGGTCGTCCCGATCGACGGCGGGCAGTCGGCCAAGTACTGAGCATGGTCCGTCCGGCGCCCGGCCCACCTCGTGGGTCGGGCGCCGTCGTCGGTCTGGAGGCACGCCCCACCGCCGCAACGCCGCTCGCGTCCGGTGAGGAGCTGGCCGTGGCGGTGCCGCATTCGGTTCCGCTCGCCCCTCGTGGGAGCATGGCCGGGCACACCACGGCGGAGGGAACCCCATGAGCAGCAACGACACGAACGGGTCGGCGTTCGGCCCCGGTGCCGGCAGGACCGAGTCGCCCGCCGGAGCCCTGCGGCGCCGCATGGCGTCGTCGGCGCAGGGGTTCCTCGGCAGTGCCGCGTGGGTGCCGTGGAAGCCCGCGGGCGACCCCGAGGGCGGGAGCATCGCGCACGTGATGATCCGCGACCTGCCCTTCGTCCCGGTGTTCACCGACCCCGCCGAACTCAGCGAGGGCGTCCCCGGCACCGAGGCCCGCCCGGTCCGCATGGCCGAGCTCGTGACCGCGGTGCCCGAGGAGTTCGGCATCGTCGTCGACCCGACCAGCGCCGAGGACGCCAACTTCCTGCACGCCGACGTCCTCGCGGGGATCCGGGCGCAGATGCGCGGCGAGATCCCCGGCGACGACGACACCGAGGCCGAGGACTCCACCCAGGGCTAGGCCACTGCCGACCAGGTCGGCCCGCCAGAGACTGGCCTAGCGGACCTGCTGGCTGCGATCTGCGGCTGACGATCCTGGTTCACGATCCCCGGCGATCGCGAACCGAGATCGTCACGCCACGTTCGCTGCTGACGACGCGGTCGGGCGGTCCGCTTCCGGACGGACCGTCGTGGACTCCGGAGTCCTCGACACGCCCCGTGTCGAACCCGGCACCCACCCAGTTCTGGGGATCGCTCAACTCGAGACTGACAGCCAGACTCGGACCGTCGTTGAACGAAGAACGAGGGGACGACGATGCCACTGGGCGGTCCGGGACCACGTGACTGGTCTCCTCCGGGGTACTTCGCCGACGCACCATCCGGGCCGCCGCCGCGACGGCCGAGATCCGCGTTCCTGACCGTAGAGCCGCCTCGAGGCGCCCGGCGAGCCACCCGACCGTGGGCCTGGGCGACCCTGGCGATGTTCCTCGGACTCGGCAGCCTCGTCATGGCACTCGCCGAGCCGCAGGAGGCCGGGGTCCAGAGCGGGTTCATCGCATCGACCATCGGTGTCACAGCCATCGTCATCGGACGCCGTCTCGTGACCGACCGGAGCCGTTTCGGCAGCGTCGCGCGCGCGTTCGGCCGCGGCGCGATCATGCTCGGCACCGTCGGTACGGCGCTCATGGCCTACGCGGTGCTCGCGTTCGGGCTCTCCACCGTCGGGGTGCAGTGGCCCGTGCTCTCGCTGCCGGCAACGCACGAGGGGCAGGTGTTCGACGCCGGGTTCCCGATGGCGGTGTCCTCGCCCGATGCGGTGACGGCCGCTCCTGCGACCGAGGACCAGGTGCCGGCAGAAGCAGCACCGGAGCCGGCAGCTGCAGGCGACGGCACGGAGCAGGGAGCGGCTCCGGCCCCGGCCGAGGCGGCTGCACCGCAGGCGCCCGCGGTTCCCGAGCCGACGAACTTCGACACCGAGCGGTCCGCGGTCGCCATGGGCGCCGGGACCTTGGCGTACGCCTTGGAGGGACGGTTCGGAGCCGGGAACTACCCGACCGAGCTCACGACGGCGAGCGATCCGGCGCGGATCGCCCTGGTGGACGGAACGGGCCTGGCGCCGATCCCGGCGGGCGCGCGGGTCCTGTACTCGGTCGCGCCGGATCGGAGCGCATGGTCGGTCACGATCATCGGGGCGCGGTTCGGCGCGACCGCCAGCTACAGCTCGGCGGTCGGCACGGTCCAGGCCGGCTGATCGTCGTCGCCCTGCTGGTGTCAGCGGGGCGGCTCGACCAGCTCGATGAACCGGGAGAGCAGGGACAGCCCGCTGACCGACGGGGGCAGCCCTGTGGTGAGCGCGGGCGAGTAGACGAGGTACGCCGCCCACTGTGCCCGGGACAGCGCCACGTTGAGCCGGTTCGGCATGAGCAGGAAGTCGAGTCCGCGCGGGATGTCCGCCGCGCTCGACGCCGCGAGCGACGTGATCGACACCACGGCCTCGCGCCCCTGGAACATGTCGACCGTGCCGACCTGCGTCCCGCGGAGTCCGGCGCGGTCGAGGGCCTCGCGGATCAGCGCTCCCTGCGCGTTGTAGGGCGCGACGACGATGACGTCCTCGTCCGTCAACGCCCGCGTCACGTCGCCGTCGACCCAGCGACGACCGATCAGGCTCTGGGCGAGCTCGACGACCCGTGCAGCCTCTTCCTCCGACGACGTCGTGTTGCCGCTGTGCACGACCGGCACCGGGTGGACGCCCGGGTCCAGGTCGTCCAGGTGCCGACCACTCACGAGCGACGTCAGCTGCCCGTCGTACGACAGCCCCGAGACCGATGCGGTCAGCGCGGGCTCCATCCGCCGGGTGTGCGCCAGGAAGTAGCCGAACTCCGGCGGCAGCACGTGCTCCCCGTCCGCGAGCCACCCGAGCGCCGACTGGTCGACCGGCTCGGGGTGCGACCCCTGCGACACCTGGGGCAGCTGCTGCGGGTCACCGAGCAACAGCAGGCGCTGCGCGGCGATCGACGACGCGATGGTCGGGGCGAGCGAGAACTGCCCGGCCTCGTCGACCACGAGCAGGTCGAGGGAGCGCCGCGGGATCGTGCCCTCGTTCGCGAACGTCCACGCGGTGCCGCCGACGACTCCCCCGGTGCCGGTCTCGGCGCACGACGACAGGAAGGCCGCGACGGCGGCGTTGTTCTTCACCGGGGTCCACGCGGCGGCGTCGAGCTCGTCCTCGGTCGCGCCGGACTTCGGCACCTTCACCACGCGGTCGGCGGGCACACCCGCGCGGACCACGGAGGACAGGAAGTTCTCGCTCGTCGCGTGGGACTGGCCGACGACCCCGACGCGCCAGCCGTGCTCGCGGACGAGCCGCGCGACGACGTTCGAACCGACGTACGTCTTGCCCGTGCCGGGAGGGCCCTGGATCGCCAGGTACGACCGGTCAAGCCCGAGCAGCGTCGTGACGACCGCGGAGACGGTGTCGTCCCCGGCGACCGGGGCGAGTGCACCGCGCGGCGGGACCCGGCGGAGCAGGTCGAGCGCGGGGTCGGGCAGCATCGACGGCAGGGCGTCGAGGACGTCCTGGCCCCACTCGGCGATCGCCTCGGGCTGCGGCTTCGCTCGGGGCGGGGCGGCCGGCGCGAGCGCGACCGGGAAGTCGTGGTGGGGCTCGCCGCCGCCGACCGGCAGGCTCTCCTTCACCAGGACCTCGAACGCGTCGCCGTTCTGCTCGGCGTCCAGCACGACCGCGCGAGCCGACGCGCCCTTCGAACCCGGCGCCGGAGCGGTGATCGATGGCGGGAGTGGGTCGTCGTAGACGAGGTGGGGCGTGCCTCCCGGCCGGATGCGCGAGCCGGGCGCGAGCGTCCCGGACAAGCGGATCTCCCGCGACTGCGAGCGGGCACGCGGCAGCGTGTCCCAGTCCCGCTCGACGGACGTGCGCTCGACCACCAGGACGTCACGCGTGTCCGCCCAGTCGTCGACGGGGTTGCGGAGGCGGTCGAAGTGGTCCTGCCAGAAGGTCTTTGCCTCGCGGCGGTGGTAGTCGATCGCGGCGGCCGCGAGCGCCAGGGCGGTCTGGTCGGCGTCGCGGTCGAGGGGGTCGACGTCTGCGATCTGCGCGGCGAGCGCCGTGTACACGGGGTTCGGCTCGCGCTCGACGGGGATCGGCGGCAGGAGTTCCGTGTCGTCGGTCGCGGGCTCCGTGCGCGGCGGCCGGAGCGACAGCAGCCAGTCGCGGAGCCGCAGGGTCGAGCGGCAGTCGTAGGCGTTGTAGTCGGCGACCTGGTCGAGCATCCGCTGCCCGGTCGCGGGATCGCCGTTCCGGAGTTCCGCGATGGCCTCGACGTAGGCGGTGATGCTGTCGGCGGCGTTCGTGACGTCGCTCAGACGGAGGTCCTCGCCCATGTACAGCGGCTCGAGCTTCTTGATCGAGTAGCTGCGGCTGCCGACCACCAGGGCCTTGCGGACGATCGGGTACAGGTCGACGAGGACGCCGGCGCGGAGCAGGTCGTCGACGTCGTCCTCCCCCACGCCGTGCCGGGCGGCGAGGGACAGCAGGTGCGTCCGCTCGTACGCCGCGTAGTGGTAGACGTGCATGCCCGGGTGCTGGGCGCGGCGCTCCTTGACGAAGGCGAGGAAGTCGACCAGCGCCTGGCGCTCGTCGCGGACGGTGTGCGCCCAGAAGGCGGTGAAGTCGGCGCGATCATCGACCAGGCCGAACAGGTAGTCGAGGCCCCAGTGGACGCCGTCCTCGGTGTGGAGGGGGTCGCCTTCGAAGTCGAAGAAGACGTCGCCGGGGTCGGGTGCGGGGATCGCGTCGAGGGCGCGGGGGTCGTGGAGTTCGAAGCGCGGCTTGGTCTTGTTGGCTTGGCCTGCTAGCTGCTCGGCTTCGGTCTCGGTCTGGAGGCGCGCCTGACGCACCAGCCGATCTTGCGTCGACCGCGACATGCCGGGCACAGCCGCGGTGCGGTCCGCCAGGTCGTCGATCGTCCGCACTCCCTGCCGGATCAGCTTCGTGCGCTGGTCGAGGCGCATGCCGGCGACGAGGACCAGGTCGCGGTGCTGCTGCACCTGGGTCTGGCAGATGGTGCAACGACCGCAGCTGGAGTAGCGGGGATCGCCCCACTGCAGCTCCTCGGTCTCGCGCATCCGCTCGGCGACGACCCGTTCGAGCTCGGCGCGCTGCGTGCGGTACACGGGGGCTATGTCGCCGAGGTCGTGCGTGGTGGTCGTGCGGTCGCCGAGGACGAGGTGGACCTGCTCGCCGGTGGGGATGCCGTGCGCCTGCATCTGATCGGCGTAGGCGGCGAGCTGGAGCAGGGCGCTGATCTTGGCGTGGCGGGCGAGCTTGGTGTCGTAGACCTCGTAGGCGCCCTGGTCGTTGCGGAGGATGAAGTCGGCGAAGCCGATGAAGCCCGGGCGGTCGGGGGTCGGGGGCTCGTGGAAGGTCGGTTGGTAGAGGACGTCGGCGCCGTCCAGGAACGCTGCTCGTGCTTCTTCGGCTGCTCGGGCGTACTCCGGCGGTGCGGGTCGCTCGAACTCGACGACGTCGCGCGTCTGCTTGAGGATCTCGAGGTAGTCGAGCTCGTGCTGGTCGCCTAGGCGTGCGGTGCGCTCGAGCATGTCGTCGTGCTCGTCGGGCAGGAGGCCGCCGCGGCCGAGCTTGGCGTCGAGGCGGCGGAGGAAGGCCCACTCGCAGCTCGCCCACGTGCTGAGGTCGCTCGGGCTGAGAAGGACCTGGGCGTCGGTGGTGATCTGCATGCGCTCCCCGTGTCGTCTGGTGCGGATCGAGCTTAGGGGTGGGAACCGACTAACGGCGCTCGAGGTGAGCTTCGCTGCCGGGGACCAAGAGCTTGCCGTGTTTCAGGCCTGTCTGATTCAGGAGTTCGTACAGCCGCTCTCGGAGCCTTGCGAGGTGGCTGCAGTACAGACCGGCGCTCTCCTCGCTCAACTCGAGGTAGTCATTACATGCTTGGATCATCTTCGTCAGCGTCTGCTGATCCGATCGTCGACCGACCAGCACGGATCGTGTCGCGCGGATGCTGTTCCGCGCATCAACGATGCTCTGATTTGCGCGGCGGTAGTCGCCACGCCATCTTGCTCCGAAGACACGTACCTCTCGCGCCTCTCGGAACGCTCTGCGCTCGCCGAGTTCCCTCATGAGACGACGCAGAGCCGCTAGCTCGACGCGACGCCGCTCCCAGCGATATGCCCCGTAAGCGATGACCGCGGTGAGGAGCGCACCGACCACTGCTCCGAACAAGGCGCCTAGCCAGTCGGCGTTCCCCCAGAAATCCTCAAGCACGAATCGATCCTAACGATCGGTGGCGACGCACGACCCACCGAAGGCCATGCCTGAGTTGCGACCGAGGGGATTGCTCCCGATCCCACGAACGACCTTCGGAACAAGTCGGTCCTGACCACTGAGACCTGGCCCTCACCCGGTCTATGGAGCATGACCGCTCATCAGGCTGCAGGTCGAATCGACGACGAACGCCGTCGGCGCCAGTGATCGAATCAAGCCTTCTGCTCACCCCTCCTCAGGAACTCGTACAACATCGCTGGCAGAGCCCTCCCGAGTTCACCTTGCAGACTCGGATCGCCGAACAGGTCATCGATGAAGTCCGGCGTCTCCTGCCTCAGGCGAAGCAATGCTTTGGTGAACGCCTTCGGGAGAGCAGGCGATTCCGCGAACTGTTGCGCCGTGTTCGCCAAAGCCTGACCTTCAAGATCACTATCGAGGGCGAGCTTGCCGATGATGTGGCTCATCTGGAGGTCGATGACGCCGACGCCGTACTTGTCACCGAGGCGCTCGTTGAGTTTTTCGATGATTTCCTCGAGGGCGCTGCGGTGCTTCTCGTGGATCGCGCCCGACCCAATTGCGGTGATCGGATCCAGCCCGGCCCCCTGCTCGAGGTTGAGCTTCACGGCTTCACCGGCGCTGATCTTGTAGCCCACGAGGGATACGTCCGAGATGTCGACTGGTTCGAGGATCGTCGCGGTAGAGAGTTGCGGAAGGATGCGGCGGAAGAAGTAGTGCCGGCGGGGCAGGTCGGTGTCTTCGAGGTTCCGGGCTTGGGAGATGAAGTCGTAGAACTTCACGAAGTTCCCCACGTCCGCCTTGAGGAGCCGCAGTTCGTCCTGTTCGTCCTTGTCATCGTCGAGCACCGCCGCGACCCACCGCTTCTGGAAGCGGTCCACTGCCGGCGCGGTCGCAGCGGACACCTTCGAGTTCGCGTTGAGCCCGCCAGTGAGTGCAGCGTCAAACGCCTGCTCCACCTCGGCCATGTCGTAGATCCCGGCCGAGTCCAGCTTCGCCACGAGGTCATAGATCAGGTTCGCATCGGTCGTTGCGGTGAGCGTCGCCTTCCCGTAGTACGGCAGGAACGCGTCCAGCACCTCCTGCGGATCGTTGACGAAGTCGAGGACGAACGTCCTGTCCTTGCCCGGGTGGGTGCGGTTCAGTCGAGACAGGGTCTGCACTGCCTGCACCCCGCCGAGCTTCTTGTCGACGTACATCGCGACCAGTCGAGGCTGGTCGAACCCGGTCTGGAACTTCTCTGCCACGATCATCACGTTGTAGTGAGCTGGTTTAAACGCCTCCGCGAGGTCCGGTTGCACCCCGGGGTTCTGGGTACGCTCCGTCAACCCTTCGCCGACGTCGTCCGGATCTTCAACAGTGCCGGAGAAGGCCACCAGCGACCGCACTCCCAAGACACCCGCATCGCTGATGTAGCTGTCGAGGTACTTCTTCCACCGCACAGCCTCGACCCGCGATCCTGTGACGACCATCGCCTTCGCCTTGCCTTCCAGCAGCGGCTGTACGAAGGTGCGGAAGTGGTCGACGACGATCTTTGCTTTCTGGCTGATGTTCGTCGGGTGCAGCCGCACGTACCGCACGAGCGCTTTTACCGCGGTTGACTCATCAACCTCACCGGCGCCATCATAGTCACCTTCGGGGTGCTGCAGCTTCCACGCCACCTTGTAAGGAGTGTAGTTCTGCAACACGTCAAGGATGAAGCCCTCCTCGATCGCCTGCTGCATCGAGTACAGGTCGAACGGCTCCGGCGTCGCATCCGGCCCCGCACCCTCCGGCATCCGCCCGAAGAGCTCCAGCGTCTTCGCTTTCGGGGTGGCGGTGAAAGCGAAGTAGGAGAGATTCGGCGCCGACGCAGTGACCGACATGGCCCACTGCAGGTACGCGTCCGAGTCGATCGGCGTACCTTCGGCTACTGCCGCCCGCTCGTCCGGAGACAGCACCTTCGTCAACGCCCCCGCCGTTGATCCGGTCTGCGAGGAGTGAGCCTCATCCGCGATCACCGCGAAGCGGCGCCCCTTCAGCTCAGGCAGGGTTTGAATTGCGGTGATCAGCGCCTCGAACGACTGGATCGTCACGATGACGATGTTCTTACCACCGGTGAGTGCCGTCGCGAGCTGCTTCGACTTCGACTCGCCTCCATCCTTCGTGATGGACTGAACTACCCCGGCCTGCTTCTCGAACTGTGCAATCGCGTCCTGCAGCTGCTTGTCCAGCACCGTCCGGTCTGTGACCACGACGACCGTGTCGAACACCCGCTGATTCTGGTCGTCATGGAGCTGGGAAAGTCGGTGGGCGAGCCAAGAGATCGAGTTCGTCTTCCCCGACCCCGCCGAGTGCTGTACAAGGTAACGGTTCCCTGCCCCCTCGGTCCGCGCCGCCTCAACGAGCCGGGTGACGCCGCGCCACTGGTGGTAGCGGGGGAACAGCACCTTTTGCGTTCTTGTCTTCTTGCCTGTGTCCGGGTCGACTTCTGTCTCAACCTGCAGGTGCACAAACGAACTCAGCAGTAGCAGCCAGGTGTCGCGCTGGAGAATCTCCTCCCAGAAGTACGAGGAGGCCGACCCGTGCGGGTTTACCGGGTTCCCTGCTCCCCCGTCGGCGCCCTTGTTGAAGGGCAGGAACCGAGTCGCCGGGCCGGCGAGCTTGGTCGTCATCCGCACCTCGGAGTTGGACACCACGAAGTGCACCAGCGAACGCTTCCCAAACCCGAACAGCGGCTCGCCCGTCGGTGACCGATCGAAGCGGTACTGATCGACGGCGTTCTCGAGCTGCTGCGTGAAATTCGTCTTCAACTCGACGGTCGCGACCGGGACTCCGTTTACGAACAGCACCAAGTCCAACGCCTTGTTCGGGTGCTTTGCCGAATAGTGCACCTGACGGACCACCCGGACCCGCATCTTCGCGTAGGCCTCGAGAGTGTCCGGGTTCTGCGTGGTCGCCGGCCTGAACTGGGCCATTCGGAACTTCACCGCACCGCCGTGCAGCGGCACCATCGAGAAGCCCTCATGCAGAATTCGGATCGTCCCACCGTTCTTCAACGGGTCGAGATCCAGCGACTTCGCCAGACGCGTCAAGATGGCGCGGTTCGCCGCGAGACGCTGAGCGTCCGTATCAGCCGGACGTACCACCCTCGCGAACTCGGCCGGCTGCGACTCCTCCAACCAACCGAGCACGTCCTCGGGGAACAGCGCGAGCTCCCGGTCGTACCCGGCGTCAATCGGTGAGTACAACCATCCGTTCGCAGCGAGGTGTTCGGCGATCTCGTTCTCCAGCGCCCGCTCCAAGTGCGCCCCCGCAACACCGCTCATGCAGCCAACCCCAAATCAATCTCTCCTATTACTGCAGCCGAGATCAAAGCGGCCCGTCGCTCCCGTGCGAGATCAACGCTCTGGCGAGCCGCCCGAATAACGGTGTCAATTTCAGCAACT
The DNA here is from genome assembly GCF_030803485.1 of Curtobacterium sp. 260. NCBI lineage: Bacteria > Bacillati > Actinomycetota > Actinomycetes > Micrococcales > Microbacteriaceae > Curtobacterium > Curtobacterium sp. 260. The sequence continues at coordinate 284,320 of NZ_JAURUY010000004.1, forward strand.
GCGCGGTCCAGGTGCTCGGCGATAGCCCGCTGTTCCCGGTACGGCGGGACCGCAACGAATTCGTTGAAGTACGATTTCACGTCGAGATTCTGAATCCCGGTGGATTGTTTCAGCGACTTTTCAGTCAACCGCAATCGATACATTGCCCCGTGAACGTACGTCCAGAATGCTGGGTCCATCTGTTCACGCAGTTGCACCCGAGCCACAAAATTGGAGCATACCGCGGGCTCGGCGCGGTCGTAGAGTACGACAAATCCGACTGGGGACTTCTCGCCTCCCCCGGATTTCTCGAGTAGGAGGTCACCGCTTCTCAGAATGCGGCCCGCTCGTTCTGACGCGGTCAGTCGTCGAATCGTGTACACCTTGTCATGGATGCGCTGATTGGAGCGATCGAAGTCGGCAACACGAACGCAGCGGAGATCATCTTCGTCACCCTCAGGATCCGCACCCCAAACACCATTCCGTGCCCGAGCGACAGTCGATGCGAGCCGTTGAATCGACCAGTGGCTAGGGACATCTCCCAACCACTCAACTCCGCTGGCCAGCAGCTCGACGGCCGCGTCGAGGCCGCGCAGAACTGTCCGCGCTATCAGCGCGTCACGGCGCTCGATGAGGAGATTGATGAGTTCCAGGTTCTTCGCGATGAACACATCGATCTGCGCCGTTTCCCGATCTAGATACTCCACAACGGACCGTTGCCGAGGGATCGACGGTAGATCTATCTCTATCTGCTTCACGGCTTGCGGTCGCGCGCGCTGAAGGCTTCCACCCAGACCATCGACCGTCGCCATGAACTGAGCATGAAAACGCGAGTCCAATAGCGCATAGCGCAGATATCCAGGCAACGCCACATCAGAACGAAGCACGATCCACTCTGATGAGGCAATTTGCCGCCGGCCTCCCCCCGGCGGAACAATCCAAACTCGCTGAATATGAGGCACGATCTTGCTGACTAGGACATCGGAAGGAAAAACCGTCAATTTAGTGGATCCAATATCGGAACCGATGATGGTCTCGGGTGAACCTTCGTCGAACGCAGGGATGCTCAGCAAATCAAAGACCTCGTCGGGATGCTTCCTCGGGTCTATGGACTGTCGGGCGGAAAAGAATTGGCCAATCCGCACCGAGGTCTTTCGGCTGATGCTCACCGTTCGACCTCGATGAGCATTGCGCGGAGTTGATCCATGACGGATGTCAGGTCGCGGTCGATTTCCTCAAGGGGGCGGGGCGAAACGTACCCGTAGAAGTGGCGGTTGAAGGGGATTTCCGCGCCTTCCTTCGTCTTGGAGTCATCGATCCACGCACCTGGGGCATAGGGGAGAACTTCGCGGGCTACGAAGGCATCGACGTCTTCGTTCCAAGGCACGTTCTCAGTATCGCGAAGCGCCGTGTCCGGTTCCGGGTTGCCCTTGCTGTCGGTGCAGATGTCAGCAGTCTCGTCCTGCTCACCAAGCTCGATTGTCACGGTCTTCAGCGACGCTGCGGAGAGGCGGAGGTTTGCGGCCCTCGCGGCGTCATTCAGCGCCTTATGGAATGCCGTGCGGTTCTTCCACACGGTGTCGGTGCCCAGCCGGTCGAGCGCGGCACGCAGCGCTGCGGCATCCGACTCGCTCAGCTTCTGGACGGCCTTCGCTTCGAGGACTGCCTCGACGCGCTCGGTAGTGGCTTGCCAGTTGAGTTTGAGAGGGCGTTCGACGGTGATGGTGCGGTAGAGGAAGTCTTCGTTGCGGAAGATCTTCGAGTGCTCGCCATCCTGGAATCCGGCGTACAGGCGAACGATCGTGTCGATGTTCTGTTGCGAGAGCTCGTTGCGCTTGGAGCCGAGTCCCTTGCGGAGCTTGATGAACATCTCGCGCCCGTCGATGAGCTGCACCCGGCCCTTGCGGTCGCCGTCCTTCCGGTTTGTGAGGATCCAAATGTAGGTGGAGATGCCGGTGTTGTAGAACATGTCCTTCGGCAGTCCGATTATCGTTTCAACGAGGTCGTTGTCGAGCAGCCACTTGCGGATGTTCGACTCGCCGCCGCCCGCGCCGCCGGAGAACAGCGGCGACCCGTTGAGGACGATCGCCATTCGGGAGCCGCCGTCTTCGGGCTTCCGCATCTTCGACACCAGGTGCATCAGGAACAGCATGGCGCCGTCGCTGACAGCGGGGGTCCCGGGGCCGAAACGCCCGTTGAAGCCGAGCTTGGTGTGCTCGTCGTCGACGTCGGCGCGCTGGTCCTTCCAGTCGACGCCGAACGGCGGGTTGGACAGGCCGTAGTCGAACTTCTTGTCGTCGAAGGCATCCTCGGTGAGAGTGTCGCCGAGGGCGATGTTGTCGACGTCCTGGCCCTTGATGACCATGTCGGCCTTGCAGATCGCGTACGAGGCGTCGTTGTAGTCCTGCCCGTACAAGCTGAGCTGGATGCCAGGATTCATCCTGCGGAGATACTCGTCCGCGACGGACAACATCCCTCCGGTACCGGCGGTCGGGTCGTAGATGGACCGGACCACTCCGGACTTCGAGAGAGCGTCGTCGTCGAGAGCGAAGAGCAGCTGGACCATCAGTGCGATCACCTCGCGGGGCGTGTAGTGATCGCCGGCGGTCTCGTTCGACTTCTCGTTGGCGAACCGGATGAGTTCTTCGAACACCAGCCCCATCTGAATGTTGCTCACCGTGCGAGGGTGGAAGTCGGCCTTCGCGAACTTCTCAGTGACAGCGAACAGCTTGTTCTTGTCGGCCAGCTTGTTCAGGGTCTTGTCGAACTCGAACCGGTCGAAGATGTCCCGCACGTTCGGCGAAAACCCCGCCAGGTACGAGGCGAGATTCGAACGGAGGTCCTGCGGGTCATCGACGAGCTTCCCGAGGTCGAACGGGGACGTGTTGTAGAACTCATGGCCGGACGCGTCGGTGAGTGTGGCTGCTTGCAGCATCTCGGGCAGCGAGCCGATCGCCTTCGCTGTCTGGAGGACGGCCGGCTTCGTGTCGGCCAGGACCGCATCGAGTCGGCGGAGCACCGTGAACGGGAGAACGACGGATCCGTACTCGGAGGGCTTGAACGGGCCGCGAAGGGACTCGGCGATGTTCCAGATGAAGGCGACGTGATTCACCAAGGCGTGGGACTCCTGCTGTTGAGCGACGTACACGCGGTACCCAGACCGCGACCCGTCCTATCCTCACGCATCACGCGCGCTTTCAACATCTGACGGCGCGCCGACCGCAAGCGGGAACGGAGACGCCACCCCAGAACAGGTGCTCGCGCCCACCTCACCCTAACAACGAGGATGATTTAGCACCGCGCGCCCAGGGGAAGACGCTCGGTGCCACGAGCAAGATCCCCGTGGAAGCCACCAAGACGCTCGCCGGAGAATCGGCAGGCACCGAAGCCCGCCGCCAGCGAAGCCTCGCAGCCGAGCACCGCCGCCGGGCTGACGACGCCGAGCAACGCGCCGCCCGCTACGAGATCGCCGAACGCACCGAGAGCGAGACCGCCCGCGTCCTCGCCCCGCTGGCCGGCATCGGCTATAACCTCCTCGCCGACCGCCGCTGGCCCGGCAGCCGCACCGCCCAGGTCGACATGGTCGTCGTCGGACGCTCCGGCGTCTTCATCGTCGACACGAAGGCGTGGCGCGACGTCGCCGTCCACAACGACCGCATCACCCGCGGCCAGGAGGACGTCACCGACGACATCGCCCGCCTCGCCGACCTCGCCTACAGCACCGAGGCCGCCCTCGTAGACATCGGTCTCGCGCCCGGCGAGGTCCACGCTGTCGCCGCACTAGCCGGCCAGAAGAAGATGCATGCCAGGGTCGCCTCCGTCGACGTCGTCGGCGTACACGACCTGATCGGACACCTCACGAAGCGCGGCGCGCGGCCCTCCGCCAAGCGCGTCGACGAGGTCCTCGCCGCGCTCCTCGAGCACTTCCCCGTCATCGGCAAGGCACCGGTGGCACCGGTGGCACCGCAGCAGCTCGTCGTCCCCGCTCCGGTACTCCCCCGTGAGCCGGCACCGGTGCTCGACGACGAAATGGTTGACCACCTCCTCGACGGCGTCCTGGAAGCACCCATCGAGGACTGGATGGCCTTCCTCGACCCAGCCCAGGCCAAGCTCGTCCGCCGCAACTTCAACGGCCCCGCTCGCATCCGGGGTGCCGCCGGCACCGGAAAGACGGTGGTCGGCCTGCACCGCGCCGCCTACCTTGCGCGCGCCACCGGTGGTCGCGTCCTCTTCACCACGTACATCCGCACCCTCCCCGCGGTCCTCGAGTCGCTACTCGAACGGCTCGCGCCCGACATGGTCGGCCGCGTCGACTTCGTCAACGTCCACGCCTTCGCCAATCGTCTCCTGAAGGAGCGCGGGGTCACCTTCACGATCGACACTCTGGAGGCACAGCGCGCGTTCTCCGACGCGTGGAACGTGATCAGCGCCTCCAGTCCGTTGAAGGCGGCCCGCTTCACGCGCCGCTACTGGGAGGACGAGATCGCCTACGTCATCAAGGGTCGCGGTCTGACGCACTTCGACGAGTACGCCGACCTCGCCCGTGTGGGACGGAAGCACGCGCTGCCCGTCGAGATCCGCCAGGCGGTCTGGGACCTGTACGAGGCGTACTCGGCGAACCTCCGCCGTCGCGGCGTCTGTGACTTCGAGGACACGGTGCTCCTGGCACGCGATGCGCTGCGCGAGCTCCCCCTCGACCGGTACGACGCGGTCATCGTCGACGAGGCCCAAGATCTTTCCTGCGCGATGGTCTCGCTCCTACACGCCCTCGTCGGCGACCGCCCCGACGGCCTGACCCTGATCGGCGACGGCCAGCAGACGATCTACCCCGGCGGATACACCCTCGGCGAGGTCGGCATCAGCCTCGCGGGCCGCGGGGTCGTCCTCGACGTCAACCACCGGAACACCGCCGAGATCCTCGACTTCGCCAAGCAGAAGGTGACCGACGATCAGTTCATGGACATCGAGGGCATCGACGGGGCCGGAGACGCGGTGTCTGCGGTGTCGCGCTCCGGCGAGCAGCCCGGCGTGCACCACTTCGCCGATCGTGACGCGCACGACGCAGCGTTGCTCGCGCGGGTCGAGCAGGTCCTCCGGCTCGTCAGGACGGGCCACAGTGACGTCGGGATCCTGACGGCGACGAACCCGCAGGCCGACAAGGTCCGGGCGGTGCTCGACGCAGCTGGCGTCCCTTCGGTGTCGCTCAAGTACTACGCCGGCAAGAGTTCGGACCAGATCCGGGTCGGCACGATCAAGCGCGCGAAGGGCATCGAGTTCAAGCAGGTGCTGCTGCCCCACGTCCCGGCGAAGCTCCTCGCGGACGCGCCGGAAACCGAGTCGGCCGCAGATCGCGAACGGCGCGAGCTCGATCGGCGGGAGCTGTACGTGGGGATGACCCGGGCCCGTGACGGGCTGTGGGTCGGGTCGCTCGGGAAGACCCGCGCGAGCCGCTGACCGACGGCCAGGCTCCCGGTACCGTCGGAGCACGCCGCATCCCCTCGTCCCAACAACGACACCTCGGAGCACGCCATGGCCGACAAGGCAGCACGCAACCGGATCGACGCCCTGAGCCAGGCAGCCATCGGCGTCACGGAACACCGGACCGCCGTGCAGGCAGCCGCCGATGCCGTCGTCGTCGCGCTCCGCCAACGGCGAGCGTCCGTCCACGTCGACGACGTTCGAGCCGATCTCGTCCCGCTCGTTCCGTCGGATGCCGACCTCGCAGCTGACCTGGTCCGCCGGCAGATGTTGCCGCAGGTCGACGCCGAGGCGAGCTCGGTCGTGCGCGTGCTGTCTGATGACGTCCCGCAGGCTCTCGAAGACGCGCGCCGCGGAACCGGCTTCACCGCCCTGTTCTCGGGCCGTGAGCGCCGCGAAGCGGCCGCTCGGGGCAATGCGTTCCTCGACCAGACGCTCGAGTGGTTGGAGCGTACCGGAGCCGCGCAGCGCCTCCAGTCCGTCGACGACCGGCACGTCCCCAGGCCGGCCGTGCCGCTGGAAGCGCTGACCGACCCACGCGGTCCGCTGGCGATGGTCGCACCCGACCTGAGCGGTGGCGCCCCACTCGCACTCGAGGGCATGGGTGACCTCCCGGCGATCGTGAGCCGATTGGCTGGTGCGATCACGCGCGAACGCACCGCGCACGCCGACGTCGTCGAAGCCGGCCGAGCGGACCGCGAAGCAGCAGCACGGTACGAGCTCGACCGCATGGACATCGACCGGCTGCGCGACGCGACCGGCGACCGTCTGCGCCTCGGAGCGCTGCGCGACGCCGGCGTGACCACCGTCGGTGCTGTGCTGCGGAACCCGGTGTTCCCCGGGCAGTTCGCCGGGGTCGGCGAGGCGACGGCATCGCGCATCAACGGTGCCGCCCGCGCGCTGGAAGCGGCAGCGCGAGAGGACGCGGTCGTCCGCATCGACCCCGCACGGCGTGACGACCAGTCGCTCGCGCTCGTCCGTGCCCTGCTCGAGTGGGAGGTCGCGAAGGCCGTCGTCGGCCCGCGCGAACAGAACCTCGTCGACGGACTGCGACCTCTGGCCACGATGATCGAGCGCGGCGCATCGATCGCTCTCGTCATCCCGGACCAGCGCGCGGCGAACCCGACCGCCGTCCGTCAGACGATCCTCGCGGCGGCCGAGGATGCCTGGCACCGTACGCAGCGGGTGGATGAGCATATTCGGGCGACACCGGGCGACCCGTGGCAGGACTTCCTGCAGCGGCCCGCCGCGTTCTTCGCCCTGCTCGACGAGGCCGGACTGACGAAGCCAGCGGGCGCTGCTGCCCGCGGCGACCTGGGCGACGAGTTGATCGCACAGGTGGAGGGCTTCTCGCTCGACACCTCGCGGCTGTCCGCGTCGCTCCGCGGGTACCAGCGATTCGCGGCGGCCTTCGCGCTCGTGCAGCAGCGGGTCGTCATCGGCGACGAGATGGGCCTCGGCAAGACCATTGAGGCACTTGCGACCATCGCACATGTCGCCGGCACGACACCCGGTCGGACTCCGCACTTCCTCGTGGTCTGCCCGGCGGCCGTCGTCGCGAACTGGGTCCGTGAGGCCGAGCGGCACACTGACGTCCGCGCCTTCCGGCTGCATGGTCCGGCTCGACTGCTCGGTCTGCGGCTCTGGACGGACGAGGGCGGCATCGGCGTCACGACGTACGAGACGCTCGAGTGGTTCCGCACCCGTGTGCCTGAGGAGCTGCGGTTCGCCTCCGTCATCGTCGATGAGGCGCACTACGTCAAGAACCCCGAGGCGAAGCGCACGATGAACACGCGTGCGCTGCTCCGGCGAACGGATCGAGCGATCCTGATGTCGGGCACGCCGCTCGAGAACCGCGTCGACGAGTTCCGGGTGCTCATCGACCACATCCGACCGGACCTCGTGGTGGACCAGTCCGACGACAGCCCGATGCTGTTCCGGAAGCAGATCGCGCCGGTGTACCTGCGCCGTCGTCAGGAGGACGTGCTCACCGAGCTCCCGGAGCTGGTCGAGGTCGAGGAGTGGACGGACCTGACCGACGTCGAGGCAGCGCAGTACGCAGACGCAGTTGCCGCAGACGACTTCCATGCAATGCGTCAGCTCGCGATGCTCGGCGGCACGCAGTCGAGCAAGGTCGAGTCGCTCGTGGAGATCGTCGACGAAGCCCGAGCCAACGACCGGAAGGTGCTCGTGTTCTCGTACTACCGATCCGTCCTCGCCGCGGCTGTCCAGGCCGTTGCTGACGGTGGCGCGGTGTTCGGTCCCCTCACTGGGAGCACGCCCGCCGCGGCGCGCCAGGACCTCGTCGACGAGTTCGCCGCCGCGGAACCAGGAGCGGTGCTCGTCGCGCAGATCGAGGCAGGCGGCGTCGGCCTCAACATCCAGGCCGCATCGGTCGTCGTGATCTGCGAGCCCCAGCTCAAGCCGACCACTGAATGGCAGGCAATCGCCCGGTCGCGGCGGATGGGGCAGCTGCAGTCGGTGCAGGTCCATCGGTTGCTGTCCGAGGACGGCGTCGACGCCGCACTGGTGCGGATGCTTGCACGGAAGGCGCAGACGTTCGAGGACTTCGCGGCGGTCAGCGAAACGGCCTCGGCGTCGGCGCAGGCGGTGGACGTGTCGGACTCGAAGCTGATCGCGCAGGTGTTGCGAGAGGAGCGGGAGCGACTCAACGTCTCGGAGCTGGTTCCCGAGCGAGCTGACGAGGGCGCCGGCGCCGGCGCCGTATGACTCAAGGCTGGCTCCGTAACGTCTCTCGTTCGTGCAACCATGTGCTTCATCACCGCGTACCCGAGCGCGGCTCAAGACGAAGGACCCCGCGATGACCGACATCGACGCCCCTGACGAGACCCTCGAAGCAGAGGTCCCAGCCGAGGAGGCGACCCGGGAGATTGCCAAGGCCGTCACCGGCCGACGCGCGCTCGCCCGTCAGTACGTGAAGTGGCTCCGGCGACGGAACCCGTCGGCGACGCCGACTGAGATCGTGCAGATGCTCGAGCGTCACTACGTCACCTCGATCACCACCGCTGGTGCGGCGATCACGGTCGGCTCGATCGCCGCTGACATCGCGATCGCGTCGATCCCGATTGCCGGCCCTGCCGTCGCCGGAGCGAAGAGCGCCGGCGCACAGGCTGCGAAGACGGGCACGAAGGTGGCCCTGAGAACTGCCGCGAAGAACGCGGCACGCACGGGTGCCAAGGGCGCCGCGGCGCGACTGCTCCCCGCCGGTGACCAGCAGCTGCAGTTCGAGATCACCGCCGTCTTCGGTCTCGCTGTCGCTGACCTGCACGGCATGGACCTCGACAAGGACCAGGCTCAGGCGCTCGTCCTCGGCCTGACCAACGAGCGGGTCAGCCAGCAGCAGATCGCAGCCATGGCGACTGACGTCGCTGAAGTGACCTCCGAAGGCACCGTCTCGACCGGCCGGAAGATCGCCGCTGGTCGCGACGACTGGTCGCACTGGGCGACCACGTTGTCGGATGCGCTCCCGGGCGGCGCCGCGCAGAGCCTGATGCGCACGATCCAGACCGGTGAACTCGATCCGGTCCGGGAGGGGCTCACGGGCAAGCAGCGTGCCTCGATCGAGTACGGCGTCGGCGCAGTCACTGGTAGGGTCGCGCGCTTCGTCTTCGGACGCGACGTGGTCAAGTCCGCGAAGACAGCGTTCCCCGAGCCGCCGGCGGAGTTCCCGGATCACCTCGCCCTGACCGTGAAGACCGACGGTGACGACGAGGAGTCCGACAACCGCGCCCTCGCCGCTCTCGAGGACGCCGCTCGATCGACCGGCACGTGGGTCAGCGGTGCTGCGGGCGCCGTCGGCTCCGGCGTGTCGAGCGCGGCGAGTGGTGCGACGCGGGTGTTCCGCCGAGTCGACCTGGACGGCGATGGCGAACCGGACGAAGCACAGGCGCTCACCGCGGTGAAGAACGTCGGCGGCAAGGTCGCGGGGGCGGCGGACGCCGTCGGAGGCCGAGTCGCGGGGCTGTTCAAGTCCAAGAAGAAGAGCGACGGAGAATGAGCGCGCTCCCCTCGGCCGCTCGGCCCGAGGAAGTGCTCGCTCGAGCCGTCGGAGATGCGGTCCAGGCGCTGGGCGGGCAACCTCGCCGGGCAGGCGCAACGGACGTGCCGAACGCGCCGGGGCTCTACGCGATCTGGGCGGACGGGGCCGTGACCGAGCAGCTCGGCATCGGCTCGCAAGGCCGCGCAGCGCCGATCTACATCGGCAAGGCAGAACGGAGCCTGCGCGACCGTGACCTCCGCGCCCACTTCGGCGTCGACGGCACGAAGGTGCGGTCCGGCTCGTCGACGCTCCGCCGCTCGTTGTCGGCGCTCCTCGTCGATGAACTCGAGCTGTGGCCCGTCCCGAGGGGCAAGACTGCGAGTGACGCGTCGAAGGGCTTCTCGCTGCATCCGGAGGACGAGGGACGCCTGTCCGCGTGGATGCAGGACCGGCTCGAACTCACGACCTGGGCGCTCCCTGTGGGGCTGGGCATACGCCTCGGGGACGTCGAATCGCGGGTCATCCGACACTGGGATCCTCCGCTCAACATCGTGCACGCACCGACTTCTCGGACGGCGCTGCGTGCGGCGCGGGCGGCGTTGCGCTCCAGAGCACACGACACGATCCCCTGAAGGCGGTCGGGGTGTTCGGCGCCAGTCGAGGCTGATCTCCGCGACTGGTCGGGACCGAACGATCCGGACTATCGCCGCGTTCAACCCAATGGTCGATCGTCGGCGGGACCGTCGATGCGCTCGTAGGCGGCCGCGACCTGAGCGGTCACGTCGACCCCAGCCCCCTGTACCTGCCGCACGAGGATCGCGTACGAGTTCGTGTGCTCCACACGCCGTCCGAGCGCTTCCGTCTCCACCCGGCCGACCTCTCGCGCCGACGCGAGATCGTAGGTCGACGCGTCGAACACCAGGAACAGCGCCGCATCGAAGTTCCACGACCGGAACGCCGAGAACGTCTGCGATCGCTTGTCGTCCAGCCGCACGAGTCGCGCCTTCACCTGCAGCCGCCGCCCGTCGGCGGTCCGCAGGTCGAAACTCTTCTCCGAGTTCGGCGCGAGCTCCCCGCCGTATGCGCGGAGCGCGAGGCTCTCCGCGAGGTCACCGAGCGGCGAGTTCCGTGTTCGGATCAACCCGCGCCGCAACAGCTCGTCGATGACCGCCACCGAGGAGGCGAGGAGCTGCCGGACCGTCAGAGCGGCCGGGTCGAACGGTGGTCGGTGCGGGGACATGCGCCGAGCCTACGAAGAGACCGCAGTCGGACGGGAGGCGCGGGACCCGCTGGCACCGCGCCTCCCGTCCGTCCGCGGGCCACCACCCGGACGCAGCGGGATCAGACCGCCGTCGCCACCGCCAACTGTCCCCGCACCACCACCGCATCCGCCGCCGGCGGCCTCCCGTACGCCTCCCGGTAGTCCCGCGAGAAGTGCGACGCGCTCCGGAACCCCACCGCAGCAGCAGCGCGCGCCGCCGTGTCCCCGTGCACCACCATCCGTCGCCGCGCCTCCCCCAACCGCGTCCGCTTGAGGTACTGCGCCGGCGTCATTCCCGTCGCCTCCTTGAACCGGGCGAACAGCGTCGACTCGCTCACCCGCAACTCCCGCGCGAGCCGCTCCATCGACCACCCCTCCGCCATCCGCCCGGTGAGCAGCGCCGTGGCTCCGGCGACCACCGAGGGCCCGGTCCCGTCCAGAGCCGCCGTGATCCGCGGCGCCTGTTCCGTCTGGAGCAACCGCAGCACGACTTCCCGAGACACGAGCGGGAAGAGCACGGCGATGTCCTCCGGAGCGTCGAGCAGCCCGACCAGCCGGGCGAACGCGTCCGCGAGCGGCTCCGTCCAACTCCCCAGCCGAGGCAACGACGGCACCGCACCGGACGGCGACGAACCCGAAGCGACCGCAGCACCAGCGGGCACCGTCATCGAGGCAACGACCTCGCCGACCACCGCCGGGTCGAGCCGCAACACCACGGCGACGAAGCCGTCCTCCCCCGCAGCGTCCACGACTCCGGCGACGACCGGCAGGTCCACGGGCGTGATGATGAACCGTTCCCGGCCCCACACCTGGTCGTCGTCGCCCACGATCGAGCGTTTCCGCCCGCGCAGCACGACCGACATCGACGGCTCGTAGCGCCGGTCGAACAGCCCGGTCGGCTCGTACACCTTCGACACCGTCAGCCCGAGCGACTCCGCGTGGTGCGCCGACCCCACCCGAGCAACCGCGTCCTGCCGGTCCCGCCCCGGCACTGCTGCGTGCGCCGATGCCGTCGCCGCCGCACGGTCGAGGTGCTGCGCGATCCGCTCGTCCACATCGCCACGCTACCCACGCGTCGAGCACCGCGACAGCGCGCCGAGCTGCCGCTGCAGGATCCGGCAAGGTCCTCGCGGATCCGGGCAAGCCGTGGCGACCGATCGGGCCGGAGCATCGACCCATGACCACCGCACCGAACGACCAGACCACACCCCGCACCGCCCTCGTCACCGGCGCATCGAGCGGCATCGGCGAGGCCATCGCTCGCGAACTCGCCGCCGCCGGGCTCACCGTCGCCGTCCACGGCCGGAACGAGCAGCGCACCCGCGCCGTCGCCGAGGACATCGAGCGCCAGGGCGGCCGCGCCGTCGCCCTCACCGCCGACCTGTCGCAGGGCCCCGACGTCGTGCGCGCTCTCGCCGCGGAGGCCCGGGACCAGCTCGGCGGTCACGTCGACGTCCTCGTCAACAACGCCGGCGTCTACCCGGGAGGCCCCACCGAGTCCCTCGACGACGCCACCGTCGACGACCTGCTCGCCACGAACATCCGCGCACCCCACGTCCTCGTCGCGGCCCTCGCCCCCGGCATGGCGGAGCGCGGCAGCGGCCACATCGTCAACATCGGCTCGTGGATGGCCCGCGTCGGCGTCCCCTTCATGGCCCTCTACCCCGCCACGAAGGCCGCCGTCGAACAGCTCACCCGCGCCTGGGCCGCCGAGTACGGCCACCGTGGCATCCGGGTCGTCACCGTCGCCCCGGGAGCGACGGCGACCCCGGGCAACGCCGACTCGGCCGACGTCCTCGCCGCGATGACGCAGGGCACCCCGGCAGGCGTCCCGGTGCAGCCGGTCGACATCGCCCGCGCCGTCCGCTGGGTGGTCTCCGACCAGGCCGCGTTCGTCACCGGCGGCACCATCGACGTCGACGGCGGGATCGCGTCCACCCGAATGAGCTGACCGCGACTCGCCTGAGTGGTTGACGGAACCACGTGACGGACGGGAGGCGCGGTGCCAGCTGGCACCGCGCCTCCCGTCCGTCACCGCTCAGGTCGCCGCTCGATCGCCACCGTCGGGCCCGTGGGGCGCGAGCCACGGCTCGATCCGGACGAGTTGCTCCGACCCTGCGCCGAGCACTGCGTCGAGCTCCTCGACCGGCACCGGGAACAGCGTGCCGACGAACGCTTCCCACCGCTCCGCGTCGAGCTCGCCGAAGCGCACCTCGTAGGGCTGCCATCTGTCGGGCACGAGCTCGAGCAGGTCCATCGCGTCGTCAGCCCGAGCTGGCGGAAATCCCGTCGACGTCTGGGCGGCCGCAGCTGCTGGCGAGAGCCGCACGACCCGTCCGATCAACCCGCTGTCGGGAATCGGGCTCAGGAGTTCGATCTCGGCGGAGACCCTGCCGCTGCCGATCCGGGGAAGGCCCGCCGTCTCGTCGTCGATGGTCGCGAACCACGACTGCGGAGGGGCATCCGCATCCCGTCGCGCAAGGCCACCGGTCGGCTCAGCGACGAGAACGCCATCACGGCGGACGACGAATACCTCTCCCACGTACCGGATCATCACACCCATTGTTGCCGGTAGGTGTACAGCCACCAACGGCCGCACGGCTTACGGCAGGAGAACTTCTTCACGTCCCTGTAGTGCTGCAGGACGGCTCGCCCCCGAGCCGACAGGTCGCGAGCGAGGAGTAGTTCGTTCCGTCCCACCGCTGCCAAACGTACGACCATCGTCGCGGAACGACGCCGGAAGCAGCGTCGCCCGTCGAGCGGTTCTGCGCCGCTGGGGAACTCGACACCGCTGCCTGAGCTGAAGGTGCAGGACTGACCACGACCCCAGTGATCGCAACGCCGATGATCAGGGCAGCGGCTGCGAGGATCTGGAACGAACGGGAGCTCGGATGCTTGATCGACTTCATGCATCGATCTTGTCCAGCTGGTCAACTGAAGTATCACGCAAGAGTGACGATCTCGTTACGAACAGTTCATGACAGGTGCGCCGCATACAACCTGATCGTTGCCGCATCGCAGTCCATGACAACCTCGGCGCGTTGTTCGGCACAGATGCCGCGACTCAACGACCCGAATGGTCAATCAAAACGAGTGAAGCGCGGCCCCTCGTGCCCGTCTCGCGACACCGTCGAGATGAAGTCGGCGAGCGACCGTACCCAGTGCCCGCGCTCCCCGTACAGCGCCTGGTACACGACGACCGGCTCCTCGGTCTCGACGTCCTTCGCCACGAGGACCACCTCGTACTCCCCACCCTTGAAGTGCCGGTACCGCCCAGGCGTCACGTCGCTGCTCACGCGGCCGATGGTAGCCGGACGTGGTCACGGACCGGGCCCTACTGTTGGCTCTGTGGAGACGCAGTTGCACGGTGCCGTCCGCCGAGCCGCACGCCGGGCGGTCTGGTTCGCGCTCGCCGGTGCCGTCGCGGGGATGGCGATCGGGGTGTGGCTGAGCCACGGCGGGGGTCCGCTCGAGGTGTTCCTCACCGGCCTCGGCTGCGCGATGGCCGTCGGAGGCCTCGGTGCCGCACTGTCGACGATGGTGTCGCAGTTCCGGGTGAAGCGCGTGGTGAGTGCCGCGGCCGGCGGTCTCGACGCCGCCGAGCAGCGCGACGTGCAGCGAGCGGTCCTGTCGGGGGCGCCGGTGCCCCCTGCTCTCGAACCACAGGCCGTCGCCCACGCCGGCGTGCTCGAGGTGACCCTTCCGCTCGTCACGGCGCAGCAGCTCTTCCTCTTCTGCGGCATCGCGGGGTCGCAGGTCAGCGGCCTCGCATCGAGCGAAACGTCGTGGGTCCGGATCGTCCTCATCGGGGTACTGGTCGCCGCTGGCGCGGTCACGGTCGTGGAGCTGCGGCGCAGCCTCGCCCGCGTCCGACGCTTCCTCGCAGCGCACGAGGACGTCCCAGCGGAGACCACGTCCACTCCCCCTGCACAGGGCTAGCGCAGCCACAGGCCGTCCGCCGAACAGTCGGTCAGTGCGACGGGACATGACCCGTCTGCGACGCTCGACGCATGGAGCAGTGGGAAGCCGACGACGCACGCCGTCGCCACATGGCCCGCTTCGGCAGGCGTGACACGGCACCCGAGCTCGCACTGCGCCGGGAGCTGCACCGCCGCGGCCATCGGTTCTTCGTCGATCGTCAGGTCAGCCGCCGGTGCCGCGTCCGCCCCGACCTCGTCTTCCCACGCGCCCGGATCGCGGTCTTCGTCGACGGCTGCTTCTGGCACCTCTGCGAGGAGCACACGCACCTACCGAAGGCCAACGCCGAGCTGTGGCGACGGAAGCTGCTGGCGAACCGGCAACGCGACGCCCGGAACCAGGCGATCCTGACGGCCGAGGGCTGGCGGGTCCTCCGCTCGTGGGAGCACGACGATCCCCCAGCGGTCGCAGATCGCGTCGAGGACGAGCTCGACCGCTGGGCCGCCATCGTCGGCCGCCCCGCAGAGCGGAGACGACCGTGAGCGAAGGACGAATCGACGGACGGGAGGCGCGGTGCCAGCTGGCACCGCGCCTCCCGTCCGTCATCTGGCCGCGACCGCGACCCGCACTCACCAGGTGAGCACGAACCGCCCCCGCGTCCCGCCGGCCTCGAGCCGCTCGTGCGCCTCCGCAGCGCGCGACGCGGGCAGCACCTCGGCGACCCGCGGCACGAGGACCCCGTCCTCCACCGCCTGCCGCAGCTCCTCGAGCAGGTCGAACGACGTGTACTCCGAGAAGACCATGATCCGCTCGAACCGGATCCCGCGAGCACCGTTGCCCTCCCAGCCCCGCACGTCCGCGAAGAACCCGCCGTCGCGTACCGCGTCGACGACCTCGTCCCGCTGCACCGCGGCATCGGCGAGCGCGTCGACCCCGTCCGGCACGATGCCGCGCACGGCTGCGGCGAACCCGTCCCCGCGTCGCACCATGTGGTCCGGCCCGAGGGACCGCACGAGGTCCTCGTCCTTCGGCGCTGCGTCGGCGATGACCGTGATGCCCCGCTGCTCCGCGAGCTGCACGACGTAGTTCCCGAGCAGCCCCGCGGATCCGGTCACGGCGAGCGTGTCGCCCTGCGAGAGATCCGCGCGCGCGAGGATCTGCAGCGCGGTCAGGCCGTTCATCGGGACGGTCGCGGCTTCCTCGATCGACAGCCCCGCCGGGGTCCGCGTGAAGGACCCGACCGGAGCGACGAGGTACTCGACGTAGGCGCCGCCGTGCTCGGACAGCGGGAGCGCCATCGCCATCACCTGGTCACCGACCTGCCAGCCCTCGACGTCGTCGCCGACCTCGTCGATGACCCCGGCGGCGTCCATCCCCGGCACGTACGGCGGCGAGGACTCGGACGAGTCACGCTGCCCTGCGCGCACGCCGGTGTCCGTGGGGTTCACGGCGAACGCCTGCACCCTGATGCGGACGGTGCCGGAGCCGGCGTGGGGCTCCGGGACCTCGTGGACGGCGAGGGCTCCGGGCCCTCCGAACGTTTCGACTCCGACGACCTTCATGTCCTCCGGTCTACCCGCCCCCGGGTCCGTGGACTCAGCGGACGTTGCAGGAGCGAACAACCCCGTGGGTACGGTCAGCCGCCCGTGTCGACCAGGCAGGGCGATCCGAGTTCGACGCGGTCAGCGCTGTACAGGTCGACGGAGATCCCCTGGTCACGGTCGAGCATCACGACGCCCCCGCCCACGAACCGGGTGCCGACCGCGAAGCCCTCGGCCTGCAGGAACCGGACCGCCGGTGCGACGGATGCCTTCGTCTGCTCGGGCGTCCCATCCGGGTCGTCGGCGCCGGGACCACGCCAGGAGTAGTGGACCAGGACGCCGTCGTCGGAGTTGTCGAGCCGACACGGTCGGACGTCGACGCTGACCTGGTCGTCGGTCGGTGCTTCCTGTCCGAGCGCGCCGACGACCCGTCCTCCCAGCTCGACGAGTCCGGCCCCCGCCTGCTCGGGCGTCTGGCTGGTCTCGAGTGCGGTCGGCGGTGCTGCCCGTCGTGCTGCGTCAGCCTGCGCCTCGCCCACGGACAGCAGCGCGAAGGGTGCCATCGTCAGCATCGCGATCGCGCCGAGCGCCCCGCAGACGGCGATGCCGGCAGCGGCCCCGGTCCGTCCTCGCTTCGCGGCGATCACCAGGGAGACGATCGCGGTCGCCGGGACGAGCACCGCGATGAGTCCACCGGTGACGAACGCCGCGGCGAGCCCCTGCACGGTGGCCCGCTGCTCGACCGTCGGCGCCGCCGTCGTCGCGATCGCGTACACGATGACGAGGCTCCCGACCACGAACGCCAGGATGCTCCCCGCGATCCACGCACCGCTCGGCGCCCGTCGCGACGGGTGGTCCGAGCGCCCGGCCCCGGCTGGCTCTTCCGTGCCGGCCGTCTGTCCCGCGTCGGTCATCCGTCCCGCCTCACTCGTCCGATCGCCACCGCTCAGTTCCACGTCCGCATCGCCACGACCACCGCGACCGGCAACGACACCGCGAGCACGATCCCCACGACGATCGCCAGTGCCCGCGCCACCCGGACGCCCTGCTGCCCCACCCAGATCAGCAGCAGGATCGCCGCCAGGTAGAGCGGCGGCACGAACAGCAGCGGCACGAAGCCGAGCCCGGTCCACTCGACGAGGGCGCCCGCGAGCAGCTCGTACACGGTGCACCCGGCGGCCACCACGAGTGCGACCCACACGCTGACGGGTGCCCGACGTCCCGGCGCAGCGGCCGTCACGCGCTCACTCATCCTCGTCGTACCCGTCGCCGGGCCCTCCGGCCAGGCAGGTCGTCTCGATCATCACGTCACCCGAGGTCCGGGTCACGCCCGCGTTCCCCTCCGCGAGCCAGTCGTCACCGACCACCCTGATGTCCCACCCGAGCGGATCGGCGTCACGGAGCCCGGCGTCGAGGAAGACCTCGCGGACCGGAGCCAGACGCCCTTCGGCCTGGTCCTGCGGCAGGAGGTCGGCCTTGCGCTCCGCCTCGGTCTGCGGCTCGTCGTCCGCGTCCGCATCGGCGGGGAAGGACCACCGCCACGTGTACTCCGTGCCCTGCTCGAGGTTCGACAGCGAGCAGCCGCGTGGGAACTGCACGACATCGCCGGTCTCCGGGTCACCGCCCATCGCCCGCACCGCGCGCTCCCCCACGGCCGCGAGGTCCCGCTCGGCCTGCGCCGGCGTCCGACTCGTCTCGGTCGCGGTCGGCGGCTGCGCCCGCTGCTCCTCCTCCGCCGCCCAGCTCTGCGCGACCCGCGTCGTCGGGTACCCGAGCGTCACGGCCGCGAGGACCACGAACACCGCGCACCCGATCGGCCCGACCAGCGTCACCGACCGGTCGCGCTGACGCTGCACCAGCAGCAGGACCAGTCCGGTCAGCGGCACGCCGGCGCACACGACCGTGACCACGATGCTCCCCCCGGTCTGCCCCGAGAGCGTGTGGGTGGAGTTCCCCGCGCCGTTGTAACCGGCGAGCGCGACGAGCAGCCACGCGATCCACCCCGCGGGCAGCAGCAGCCCGCTCGCCACGATCCACCAGGTGCCGTTCCGCCGCCTCGGCGGCGACCATGCGACGTCGTCGACCATCGATCCCCCGTTCCCCACGACCACCGTACCGACCGGCCGGGAGGCACGTGACCAGCCCGCCCCGCGCCTCCCGTCCGCACGCACCGGCCGGGAGGCCCGCTGCCAGCCCGCCCCGTGCCTCCCGTCCGTCTCCCGGTCGCGTCCGGAGCAGCACCCGCCGGGGTGCGGACGAGCGGTCCGGAACGGCGCTCGGCCGATCCGCCTACGCTCGAACGAATGCCCGCCCCGCACCACCCTGCCGACCAGCCGTCGTCGTCCGACGGGTTCATCCGCGTCCGTGGCGCCCGTGAACACAACCTGCAGGACGTCGACGTCGACATCCCCCGCGACCGGATCGTCGCCTTCACCGGTGTCTCCGGCTCGGGCAAGTCGAGCCTGGCGTTCGGCACGGTCTTCGCCGAGGCACAGCGTCGCTTCCTCGAGTCCGTCGCGCCGTACGCCCGACGGCTCATCGCGCAGGGCTCGACACCGCACGTCGACGAGATCACGGGTCTGCCCCCGGCGGTCGCCCTGCAGCAGCGCCGCGGCGCCCCGAGCACCCGCTCGACCGTCGGCACCCTGACGACGCTGAGCAACTCGGTCCGCATGCTCTACTCGCGCGCCGGCACCTACCCCGAGGGCGCCGAGCAGCTGTACTCCGACTCGTTCTCGCCGAACACCGTCGCCGGGGCGTGCCCGCGCTGCCACGGCCTCGGTACCGCGCACGAGGTGACGGAGGCCTCGGCGGTGCACAACCCGTCGCTGTCCATCCGCGAGGGCGCGATCACCGCCTGGCCCGGTGCGTGGCAGGGCAAGAACCTCCGCGACGTGACGGCGGTGCTCGGCTACGACATCGAGCGTCCGTGGCGGGAGCTCCCGCAGGAGGACCGCGACTGGCTGCTCTTCACCGAGGAGCAGCCCGTCGTCGAGGTCCACCCGAAGCGCGACCGGGTGGCGAAGCCGTACAAGGGCCGGTTCTGGAGCGCCCGGCAGTACACGCTGCACACCCTCGCCGACTCGCAGAGCGAGACCCAGCGGAACAAGGCCCTGCGCTTCGTCGAGTCCGGCCCGTGCCAGCTCTGCCACGGCTCCGGGCTGACCCGGGCAGCCCTCGCGGTGACGTTCGGCGGCCTGTCGATCGCCGCGTTCAACGCACTGCCGCTCGCACAGGTGGCCGAGGTCCTGCGTCCCGCAGCCGAGCTGACCGACCCGTCGCCCGCGCAGAGCCGTGTGACGTCCGGGGAGCGGTCCGAGGTCGCCAAGTCGATCGCCACGGACCTGCTCGGTCGGGTCGAGGTGCTCGTCGGACTCGGCCTGGGGTACCTCGGGCTCGACCGGGCGACGCCGACGCTCTCCCCCGGCGAGACGCAGCGCCTGCGGATCGCGACGCAGCTCCGGTCGGGGCTGTTCGGTGTGGTCTACGTGCTCGACGAACCGAGCGCGGGGCTGCACCCGGCCGACGCGGAGTCCCTCGTGCAGGTCCTCGACGACCTCCGCGCCAGCGGCAACAGCGTCTTCGTGGTCGAGCACGACATGGACATCGTCCGGCGTGCGGACTGGATCGTGGACGTCGGACCCGGTGCCGGTCCGGGCGGCGGACGGGTGCTGTACAGCGGGCCGCCGGAGGGCCTGGCCGACGTCCCCGAGAGCGTCACTCGGCGCTACCTGCGGCCCCGGACCTCGCCCGTCGAGCACGAGCAGCGCGAACCCGTGGGCACGCTCGAACTCCGTGACCTCACCCTGCACAACCTGCGTGGCCAGGGCGGGAACGGGCTCGACGTCGATCTGCCCCTCGGGGTGATGACCGCCGTCACGGGCGTCTCGGGCTCCGGCAAGTCATCGCTCGTCGGCGGCGTCCTGCCGACGGTCGCCACGCAGCACCCGCTCGTGTCCCGCGTGGTCGAGGTCGACCAGAAGCCGATCGGCCGGACGCCCCGCTCGAACCTCGCGACCTACACGGGCATGTTCGACGCCGTCCGCCAGGCCTTCGCCGCGACCGAGGACGCCCGGGAACGTGGCTGGACCGCCGGGAGGTTCTCGTTCAACGTCGAGGGCGGCCGCTGCGAGGTCTGCCAGGGCGAGGGCTCGGTCTCCGTCGAGCTCCTGTTCCTGCCGGGCAGCTGGGCGCCGTGCCCGGAGTGCCACGGTGCCCGGTACAACGCCGAGACGCTCGAGGTCCACCGGGCCGGTTCGACCGTCGCGGACGTCCTCGGCATGACCGTCGACGAGGCATCGGACGCCCTCGCCGACCTGCCCGCTGCCGCCCGCGCGCTGGATGCCCTGCGGAGCGTCGGCCTCGGCTACCTCCGACTCGGGCAGCCCGCGCCGGAACTGTCCGGCGGCGAGGCCCAGCGCATCAAGCTCGCCACCGAACTCCAACGCGCACGGACCGGTCACACGCTCTACCTGCTCGACGAGCCGACCACGGGCCTCCACCCGGCGGACGTCGAGCTCCTCACCGCGCAGCTCCAGCGGCTCACCGACGCGGGCAACACCGTCGTCGTGGTCGAGCACGTGATGACGGTCGTCGCGCAGGCGGACCACGTCGTCGACATGGGTCCGGCCGGTGGTGACGAGGGCGGCCAGGTGGTCGCCGCTGGGACCCCGCACGAGGTCGCGGCGAGCGCCGCGAGCCGTACCGCTCCGTACCTGCGGGCCGCATTGGGGAGCTGACGGACGGGAGGCGCGTCACCAGCCCGCCCCGCGCCTCCCGTCCGCCACCCGCCGCCGCGCGGCATCCTCCGATCGGAGGATGCACCTCCGCCCGCCCCTCCGATCCGCCGGAGCCAGCCGCCCGCCAGGCTGGACGCATGTCCACCACACCGGCAGTCACGGTCGAGCACCTCACGAAGCAGTACCCCGGCGGCAAGACCGCCGTCGACGACGTCTCCTTCACGATCGACGCCGGCGAGACCTTCGCCCTGCTCGGCCCGAACGGTGCCGGCAAGTCCACCACGGTCGAGATCCTCGAAGGCTTCCGATCCCGCACCGGCGGCGAGGTCCGGGTCCTCGGGCACGACCCCGCGCACGCCAGTCGCAGCCACAACGCCCGCGTCGGCATCGTCCTGCAGACCAGCGGCGAGTCCCCGAACGTCACCGTCGCCGAGGAGCTGCAGCACTTCCGTCACATGTACCCGCGCAGCCGCCCTGTGGACGAACTCCTCGCCGCCACCGGACTCGAGGCCCAGCGCAACACCCGCATCAGCCGCCTCTCCGGAGGGCAGCGCCGCCGCGTCGACGTCGCCCTCGGGATCATCGGCCGACCCGAGGTCCTGTTCCTCGACGAGCCGACCACCGGCTTCGACCCCGAGGCCCGCCGGCAGTTCTGGCAGCTGATCCGGAGCGTCAGCGCCGAGGGCACCACCGTCCTGCTCACCACGCACTACCTCGACGAAGCGGCGCACCTCGCGGACCGGGCCGCCGTGCTCGCCGGCGGCCGACTGCTCGACGTCGCACCCATCGACGCGATCGGTGGACAGGACGCACGCACCCCGATCGTCCGGTGGCAGGACGACACCGGTGCGCCGCACGAGCGCCGGACGACCGACCCGACCGCACTGGTCCGGAGCACCACGACCCCGATGCACGCGCTCGAGGTCGTCCGCCCCTCGCTCGAGGACGTCTACCTCACCATGATCTCGGAGCACGCAGCATGAACCCCGCAGTCAGCATCCGCCTCGGCGCCCACCGCGTCGCGTACGAGCTCCGGTCGTACTTCCGCGCACCGGACTCGGTCTTCTTCACCTTCCTGTTCCCGATCGTCATGCTCGCGCTGTTCTCGGTGGCGTTCAGCAGCGCCTCCGACATCCAGGCGGGCCCGGGCGTCAGCGTCGACTACGCCACGTACTACCTGCCCGGACTCGTCGCCACCGGCTTCCTGCTCTCCGGCACGCAGGCACTCGGCGTGGACATCGCCGGCGAGCGCAGCGACGGCACGCTCAAGCGCCTGGGCGGTACCCCGCTGCCGGTCGTGAGCTACTTCGTCGGCAAGATCGGCATGGTCCTCGTGACCTCGATCGTGCAGACCGCACTGCTCCTCGTCGTCGCGGGCGTCGTCTTCGGCGTCGACCTGCCGACCGACGGCGGAGCGTGGGCCCGGTTCGCCGGCATCATGCTCCTCGGTGTCGCGACGGCGAGCGTCCTCGGCATCGCGATCTCGGCGCTCCCCCGCGAGGGCCGCCGCGCCACCGCCACGGTCGTCCCGATCGTCCTGGTCCTGCAGTTCATCTCCGGCGTGTACCTCCCCTTCACCCAGCTGCCCGACTGGCTGCAGACCGTCGCGAGCGTGTTCCCGCTGCGCTGGATGGCATCGGGCATGCGCTCGGTCTTCCTGCCGGAGGCGTTCGCGTCCGGCGAGCCGGGAGGCGCGTGGCACCTCGGACTCGGAGCCCTCGTCCTGGCAGCATGGCTGGTCGTCGGTACCGTCGCCTGCCTCCTGACGTTCCGGTGGAACCGGCGGGACTCCTGATCGTGCCTGCGGAGAACGCCCGCACCGGCCGCACTCGATGGGATGCTGTCGGCATGGACCGGCTCACCAGGCACCGCAACTGGGGACTGCACGTCGCGGTAGCAGTCGCCGTCGCGCTCGTGTCGGTGATCGCAGCCACCGACTGGTCGCCCTGGCCGTCACGCTGGCCGGCCTTCGTCGCCCTCGGGTTGCTCACCCTGGCGTACGTGACGTACGGCTGGCGTGGGTACGACGAGCCCCGCGCCGCAGCAGCCTTCGTGCCGTTGCTCGTGGTCGTCGCCCTCGCGCTGCCCGCGGTCGTACCGAGCACCGCGTTCATCCAGTCCGTCCTGTTCCCCGTGGCATGGTGCCAGGTCGAGCGCATCCGCACCGCCGTCTGGGTCTCGGTCGCCATCGGCATCGCGTCGGGCGTCGGCCTGCAGATCGCATCCGGCATGGACGCCCTCGCCGGCACGATCATCATCGAAGCGATCAGCGTCCTCGGCGCTTGCGCGCTCGGGCTCTGGATCTCCCGGATCGCCAGGCTGTCCGACGAGCGCCGCAGGCTCATCGAGCAGCTCGAGGCGACGCAGCAGTCCCTCGCCGAGGCGAACCGCGCTGCCGGGGTCACGAGCGAACGGGAACGCCTGGCCCGCGAGCTCCACGACACCGTGGCGCAGGACCTCGCCGGCATCGTCATGCTCACCGAACGGGCACGCGCCGACCTCGCCGCCGACCGGTCCGACCGGCTCGACGAACGCCTCGCCGTGCTCGAGGAGTCCGCCCGGACCGCGCTCGAGGAGTCGCGGACCCTGGTCGCGGCCGGCGCCGCGGGGGTCGCCAGCGACGGCCTGGGTGCTGCGCTGCACCGGCTCGGCGAACGCTTCACCCGCGAGACGGGGATCCCCGTCATGGTCGACGCCCCGGACTGCCCACTCGACCGCGACGCGCAGGTGGTCCTGCTCCGCGTCGGTCAGGAGGCACTGGCGAACGTCCGCGCACACGCTCGGGCCACCTCGGCGCGCGTCGCACTGCACGTGGACGGCCGGTGCGTCGTCCTGCGTGTCGAGGACGACGGCATCGGCTTCGACGCCGCTGCACCGACCGTCGGGCACGGCCTGCGCGGGCTGCGCGACCGACTCGCCCTGGCGGGCGGGACCTGCGTCGTGACGTCGACACCGGGGACCGGCACCGCGATCGAAGCGTCGGTCCCGGCCGGAGCCGAACCGAGCCTCCCCGCCGCACCGGAGCAGTCCTCCGTCTCCGGAGCGACGCGGTGATCCGGGTCGTGGTGGCGGACGACCACCCGATCGTCCGCGCGGGCATCGTCGCCCTGCTGCAGGACGCCGACGACGTCGAGGTCGTCGGGCAGGCCAGCGATGGTGACGGAGCCGTCGCGACCGTCCTGGCGGAGCGTCCCGACGTCGTGCTGATGGACCTCCGGATGCCCGGATGCACCGGGGACGCGGCAACGGCGCGCATCCTCGCGCGTGAGCCGGGCATCCGTGTGCTCATCCTGACCACGTACGAGTCCGACGACCAGATCCTGGCGGCGATCGAGGCCGGCGCCGCGGGCTACCTGCTCAAGGCGGCGCCCGAGTCCGAGATCCTCGCGGGCCTCCGCGCAACCGCCCGGGGCGAGACCGCACTCGCGCCCTCCGCAGCTGCAGCGCTCGTGCGCCGGACCACCGCGAGGGCCCCGGTCGGGCCGGCGCTGAGCCCACGCGAGCTCGAGGTGCTCCAGCTCGTGGCGCAGGGGAACTCGAACCCCGCCATCGGTCGCACGCTCTTCGTCAGCGAGACCACGGTGAAGACGCACCTCGGGCACGTGTTCGAGAAGCTCGGCGTGAACGACCGCACCCGAGCGGTCACCCGCGCGATGGAGCTCGGACTGCTGCCCTGAGGCGCGGCAGACGCCTGCGCTCAGGCCGGGTCCCGCCGCTCGACCGTCAGGAATCGGACGACGTCCCGCGCGAACGACGCCGGCGAGGACGGCCGCATGGTGACCGTGTCGCCGTCGATCTCCCGGTCGAAGACACCGATGCCCGGCACTACGATCGACACCACTGCGAACTGCCGGCGCTCGCCCCACCCGCGCACGGTGTGCCAGTCGCGGACGGGCCAGGCGGCCTGCATCCACCTGACCTCGCTCGGGCACGGACCGTCACGATCGTCCAGGGCGGCGAGCGGGACCGTCGCCGGCTCCTGGTCCTCGATCACCCAGCTCGGATCGACGCCGGACCACGCGAGGAGCTCCCGGCTGAGCTGCCCGTGCGGGATCACGTCCATCGCGCTGTGCCCGTCGCCGTCCTCGACGACGAGTGCCGAACCCTTCTCGAGCCACGCGCGCCATCACCTCGTCACGACGTCGCGCGTCCGGGACTCGACGACGAGCAGGTCCTCCGGGCCGTGCGCCGGACGCAGCAACGCGGCACCGGCGGACGTCAGCGCACCGAAGCGTCCTGTGAGACCGGCAGCGCGAGCAGCCGTGCCCACCTCCGACCGTCGGACCCGTCCGGGGATGACCCCGCGGTCCTCCACCTGCACGAGGTGCTCGAACAATCCGTCCGGCCCACGGACCGTGAGCAGCGCCGCCGCACGATCACGCCCCTCCGACGCAGCGCTGCCGCTCCTGGAGCCCGCGCGGACGACGCGGTCTGCCGGCGGGATCGTCGCTGATCGCTCCACCGAGGCGGTCGACCATCGCGACCGCAGCACGTCGTCGACGACCTGCACCGCCAGCGGCCACTCGTCGATCGGCCCGCGGGACGCGATGCGTACTGCTGTCGACCCGACACTGCCGTACCGGACGTCGAGGATCGTTCCCGTGCTCCGCAGGACGGTCAACCGCTCCGGAGCGCCTTCGATGAGCAGCGCCTCGTGGTCATCCGCTGTCACGGCTGCGAACCCCACAGCAGGGTCGGCACCACGCGCATGAACGTGGCGCAGGGTGATGGTCGACCCGGCACGTGCGAGCTCGACCACACCCGGCCCTGCGATCGCCGACCAGTCGTCCGGAACCTCGAGCACGAGGTTGCCGACGATCGCCAGACGGTCCCACCGCACGTCCGGCCACGGCAGTGTCGGCTCCCCGCAGATCATCGTGATCACCAGTCCCCCACACGATCATCCTGTCCGACGACTCGAAGAGCCGGCAAACACACGACAGCATCAGCCTGGATGCGGGTCGGCCCGTTAACGCAGGAAACCCCTGACCGATCACGGTCAGGGGTTTCCTGGTGTTGCTGAAGTTGAGTCCGGCGGCGTCCTACTCTCCCACAAGGTCCCCCTT